>PXDF01000077.1 GCA_003566455.1 Desulfonatronovibrio sp. | reverse complement strand
CAGAAAGTGAAAATGACCCTGTCCAGAGATCAACTGGAAAAAATCATTGAAAACACCGTGGAGCTGAAACAAGTCCAGTCCATGCCTGATGATCCCCGGGAACTGTCCAAAATACCAAGGCTAAGACGCCAGGATCTGGAAAAGAAACTCAAGATCACCCCCAGAGAAGAAAATGAAATCAGCCAGGTTAAAATACTTTTTCACCAACAGCCTACAGCCGGCATTTTCTATCTTGATCTCGGCTTTGACCTGCATTTCCTGCCTCAGAAATACCTTTCATATGTGCCTTTGTTTGGAAGGGCCCTGGTGGAAATAGGCACCAGAAAACAGGATTTTGTCAAATTGACCACCAGGATCCGGCAGAAAACCGGGGGCATTGCACCGGCAACCTTTACCCACTCCATAGCAGGACGAAAAGACAGCGCTTGCCGCCTTTTTCTGCGAGGCAAGGCTCTGCCCCAGAATATAGATGAACTCTACAATATTCTCAAAGATATCATCCAGGACGTCAATCTGGACAACAAAGACAGGTTCAGACAGATGGTGCTCGAGGAAAAGTCATCCATGGAACAAAGTCTGATCCCGGCCGGACATAGATTCGTGGGCATGCGCTTAAAGGCCAGATACAATGAAGCTGACTGGGCTCAGGAACATATGTCCGGAATCAGCTATCTTCTTTTTCTCAGACATTTGACCGGGCTTATAGACAAAAACTGGAACCGGGTCAGACAAGACCTGGAGGACATCAAATTCCTGCTTTTTCAGAAAGACGCTCTTTTGGTCAATATTACGGCCGAACAAAGCCTTTTTGACCATAGTCTGAGTTCCACTGACAACTTTTTAAGCCTGATCCCCAAATATGATATACCTGTTTCAAACTGGATATCCTGTTGCCTGCCCGGGCATGAGGCAATATTCATCCCGGCCCAGGTCAACTATGTGGGCAAATCAGTTGACCTCAAGCCATCAGGTTATGAATTTCACGGTTCAAGCCTGGTGGCCGCAAGATTTCTTCGGGCCAGCTGGCTCTGGGATCAGATCAGGGTTCAGGGGGGGGCTTACGGGGCCTTTGGCAATTATGATTATCTGTCAGGGATCATGGCCTTTGCCTCTTACCGTGACCCCAATATTCTGGAGACCATCAAAGCTTTCCAGGGCTCAGGGGCTTATCTCATCAGGGACGAACTTGACAGAGATGAAGTTGAAAAAGCGGTAATCGGGGCCATTGGAGAAATGGATTCCTATCAGCTGCCAGATGCCAGGGGATTTGCTTCCATGGCCAGATACCTGGCTGGAATCACCCACGAACACAGACAAAAAATCAGGGAAGAAATTCTTGGAACCACCCTGGATCATTTCCGGGAATTCGGCAGAGCCCTTGACTATGGTTTGAAAAATGATCCAGGCATGGTTTGCATTATGGGCGGGGAAGAACAGATGGAAAAGGCTGCCCTGGAACTGGGCCTGGAAAACAAATTCAGGATTTTGTAGTAGAGGCTTCATAATAAAGGTAAAGGGCTGGGCCGGGAAATCATGAACGATCCTTTGAGCCTGCTAATTGCCAGCCCATTACCTTTTTCCGTTACACTTCTTGGCCGGACTATTCCATTTTGCTGATAATATTATTGTTTATCCAGTTAATATCCCACCACTCAATGGGATTTACTGAAACGCCCGAGACCAGGACTTCAAAATGCAAGTGATCGCCCACAGCCAGACCGGTGGTGCCTGTGCGTCCAATGGTCTCTCCCTTGGCCACCATCTGGCCCTCCTGGGCATCTATGCTGCTTAAATGAGCGTACAAAGTCTGCAGGCCTAGGCCATGGTCAATGACCACTGTCTGGCCGTAAATCCCAATATTTCCAGTGAAGACAACCTGCCCGCGGTTGGACGCGGGAACCGGAGCCTGGGCTGTTGAGGCCAGATCAATCCCCAGATGGACCTGGCGATCAACTTCCCGGTCCTGATAATAATAGGTCCTGTGATCCGCAAACCCGGCCATCTGGGCTGAGTTGGGCTTTCGAAGAAATACCCCTTCAAAGTCCAGGACCGGTGATGTTTTCTGGGCTATCTCCCGGACTCTTTCCCGGTTGTCAGCGCGCATTTCCCGGTTCACCCTTAAAAATATCTCAAAGGGATCTCTTTCATCAGGGACGTCTCTTTCGAACTGGGGCATCTGGGAACGGAGGAAGTTGTCACTGATATTCAGGCGATCATGTTTGAAGCTCCTGGGATTTACATGATAGCTCAAACCTGAAACCTGTTCATTGCCGGCCTTGTCCCTGGCAATTATCCTTGGCGTGTCACTGTCTGGTTCAGCGTCATATGGAAAAGCAAATAAACAATGATATTTTCCATCAGGTTGTCTGAAAGCCGGGAAAAAATAGTCTCCCAGAACCACCCCGGTTTTGACCACATCCTTGGACAGCTCGTAAATAGTCAGGCCGGACCCGCCCTGGTTGAGATTGTGGACCATGGAATATTGTGAAATAGAAGGCGGGATATTATCAAAAGTCATGGTCCTGGATAATGTGGACAGGTTGCCTTTGCCCCAGTTAACAATAGATCTGTCCAGGGCTTCAACAACAAACTGAAACTCTCCCTGGTCAAGACTTGGAAGCTCCATGTCCGCTTCAAAGCTTGGAACCGCTTCAGGAAACTCTTCCCTGACAAGAGTGTGGACCTTATCCCCCTGGATTACCCTGACCTCAAATTTTTTCAGACCAAGGCCAGGATCATGGACCTGGACCTTGAAAGACTGCCTGTCATTGGTATAGACAACCTCGGGAGAAAGGGAAACTACTGGCTTTTCCCTGTCCACGTATTTAACATACAGCACCCCGCCCATTCCAATAATGATCAGGGCTACGAGAATATAAAAGTTCCTCTTGAGTTTTACGCTCATAATCTCCTCATTATTATTAAGTTACGAAAAATACATACCAGAATTACAACTGACTGACAAAGCCTGATTCCGGTTTCAAATTGAAAAGAGCTGGCCCGGATTGAACGCGGCGGGCCAAACTGGCGAGTTCTGCACATCAGAAATCCAGATGGGCGGCAAAGTGACCCGGCAGCACGCAAGGCTTTTGAACTCTGTTAAATATTGAACCCTGCCGCCTGCAGGTATTCCTTGACTCCACCCAGGGCAGCCATGAACATTTTTGACCCGGCCGTGAAGGCGAACAGATCATCAGGATATCCGCAAAGTTCCGCGAACTCAGGTCCTATGGCTGATACGGGATTATCATCCTTTGCCCTGGACATGGCAAGCACATAGCCATCCAGTCTTGATTTTAATATTTCAAAATAATCAATATCTTTTCCGATAAACATGCTGGTGGCCTGGGAAAGACCGCCTGATATCTGGTGAATGTTCTTCCAGAATGGCTCCACAACTTTTGCTTTGGCTGATTCATCCTGCAGAAAATATGAAAGGCTCCATCCCACAGTGATAATTTTCAGAAGTTGAAGTTCGTATTCAAGTTTATTGGAGCTGAGCTCGGCAGAATCAGGCACGCTGTCAGTAATCCATTTTATATCATCACGGTTCAGTGCGTATTCGCAAAGATCCTCAACTATAATCGTTAATTGTTCTTTTTCATCCATAACTTAAGCCTTTGACACCCTTAAGAGTCAAAAATTCAAGAAAGCATCTTCAGAAAATGATAGCGGCCCTCAATTATGGCCGCAACAAAAAGAAGGGGCACAACAAAGATAAAGTAGGCTGAATTTGCCATCTTCCACCGCTGAACCCAACTCAGATCATCGGGAGAAAAGTAATGTCCAAATCCCCTCCACATCCCTACTCCAAACGCTATGAACATGGCCGGCCATTCAAAGATGCCATGAGGCATCAGAAAAACAGCCAGCTGAACCCAGGTGACATTTTCCGCCCAGCCGGCAAACCACCCCAAAAGAAGACCATTAAAAGCAGCCAGAACAACAGGGACGGCCCCCAGGAGCACCACAAAGCACATGGCCAGATAACTGGCTATAAGATTGTGGATAAAGATTCTGGCCACAAAAGCAATGGGGCTCAGGCCCTCAAACTTCTGAACCAGCTCTTGAAACTGGAGCCTCAAAAAACTCAGCTCCCCGGAATATATCCACCCAACAACAGCGGCTGTGGAATATATCAGCACTGCCAGAAAAATAAAATTCCTGGATGCTTTCAAAGTATCCAGGGCCTTGGTCAAAATACTGTTCTGTTCAGTCATGGCCTGTGCTCATTACTGGCGAAACATTTTGATATTATCCAGCAGCACCGGCAGCTACTGCCACTTATAAGCCTCAAGCACATTGTCCGGGTTTATTTTTTTGCAGGACCATGAACCCTGGCTGATCCCGTATCTCGACACTTCCCAGTTTTCATGATCAATACAATCCACATGTCCATGACCATTTTCATCCAGGGCTTTCACAATCTTGTCCAGAAGAGGTTCAATATCAATACATGGACCCTCGTATTCTATTTCCAGATGCTTATCTTTCAGCTCAAAGGGCAACAGATCTTTTTTGCTTAAGGAATCTATCCGTTCCTGATCCAGCCCTTTAATTTCTCCAAATATCCTCATTGGAAATTTCATAGGCAAATCCTTAATCAGCCAGTTCCACCCTGAGCCTGCCCTGCTCAACCCTGAGGTCTCTTACTCCATGAGAAAAAGCCTGCCAGAACCCTCCATCTGTTCCGTAAAGTAAAATCAGGTCCCTGCCCTTTATTCCTCCCATCCATGCCCCTGGCAATGGCACTCCCATAATACTGATGCCTTCCATGGAAATCACCGGTCTTCTGTCTTGATAATCAACATGCAGACCAGTTGAAATCCTGACTGTTTTCCCCCCCAGCACCGGAAAATCCTCAGGCAGTGTGACCAGCATATTTGCTGATATCAATTTATCTGATAGATCAAGGGCCACCCTGCCTGCCAGATCTGGATTGCGAGCGATCATGGCATTAAGTTCTCTCTGGGTGAAGTATATGATTCTGCTTTCTGGAAGTTCCACATACGGTTCAGGTACTGGTCCATCTGATTCAGGACCGGTTGCATCAATTTCTGGCTCCTTGAGCATGTTGAGCTTGGCTTCCAGGACGGATTGTTCCTGTTGATTCAGGCTGACAGGCTTGATCTGGGATGGAAAAAACCAGATTCTGGCCACCAATATAGTAACCACCACGCTTAAAACCATTGCCAGCAGTACAATGCCCGCGACAGCCCTCAGGCTGAAGCGGCGGGGTTTATCTAGTGTATCTGAAGGGTTCATTGTTTCTCAAGTTAGTTGTTTTTTTCATCTCAGGCAAGGAAAAAATTATATGCAAAGGTTGACCAATACCTGAAGTACCAGGGCATTATATCAGAGCACCCTTGTCGCTATCCAGGTTCCGGCCACAAATGTGCCAAGGGAACTGCCAAGATTGGCCAGAACAACGACCAATAAAATTCTGCAGATGGGATTGAGCCAGAATCCTTTGAAAGAGGTCAGAGCCTGTGGCAGATTTTCAAGATCCGCCACAATGGGTTTTTTGACCCAGGCCTGGACAAGACCGGCAATCCAGCCCGCTGCCATGGTAGGGTTGAGGCTGGTTATGGGCGCTGCCACAAAAGCGCTCATAATGGTCAGGGGATGGGCCAGAGCCAGACTCACTCCCAGAGCGGAAAAAACTCCATTGATGAACACCCAGATATAGATTGACTGAACAGAATGTTCAGCGCCATGAACCAGAAATCCATAGGCCAGAAGGCCCAGGATAAGAATGGGAACGCCCCACTTGACCACAGTGGGCCAGACAGGCTTTGGAGGGGTACTGGTTAATGGAGCTGTGTCAATTTCTTTATCCAGATAGTCTGTTACGCCCGGCACATGGGCCGCGCCCACAATGGCAAGAACCTTCTGCCCCACACCGGTTGATATTTTGTGAGCGAGAAACTGATCCCTTTCATCAACCAGCGTCTTCTGAACCTGAGGAAATGATTTGGAAAACTCATCCATGACCAGTTGAAGCTGATCCTTGTTTTTGAGTTTTTCAATGTCCTCTTTTTCAATATTGCCCTGAAACATCACACTCAAGGCCAGGTGCGAAAGGAATTTGAGCTTGGACCAGATGGAAAGAGAAGACCAGACCCGCTTAAGAGTAATGTTCACGTCTCTGTCGGCCAGGATCAGCCGGGCTCCAGTCTTTTCAGCCTGGTTAACTCCTTCAAGCATTTCAGCCCCTGGCCTGACCCCGAGCTTTTCCCCTATTTTACGGTAAAACGTGCTAAGACCAAGTTGAGCCAGGAGAAAGAGGGCTTTGTTTTCCTTGACCACCCGGTAAATATCCATCTTCTGCCAGGCGTCCTGCTTTACCAGAACCTCATATCGCGAAGGGCAGAGTTCCACGAATATGGTGTCCGGCTCAATTTCACGCACCGCGGACTTGACATCTTCCACGCTTTGCTTTGAAACATGGGCAGTCCCAAGGAGATAAACATCCCTGTCCTTCAGTTTTATGTGAGTCAGGTTTTCATTGCTGAGTTGATTTTCTTTTTTCTGATTATCTTTGTTCATGTTCGCTTAAAGCTCGTTCCCACGGAAAAGAAAAATCTCCGGGCTGGAAACGGTTAAATATTGTTCAGGGTTAATTATCCTTGATTGCAATTTTCCGCAGTCCTTTTAAATGTATTTGAATTGAGTGTCTGTCAATGGTTTTATAGCCCTCATTCCGGGCTCAAACATCATAATAATTGTTTTTTCATCAGGCAAAGTACCTGTTCACATGAGGAGTCAGACAATGTCTGCTTATCGTCTCAAATACACCCAGACTCTGCCCATATCCCTTGATAAGGCCTGGGACTTTTTCTCCAACCCTGGCAACCTCTGCCGGATTACCCCCGAATGGCTCTGTTTTGACATTAAACACCAGGACTCGAATGAAATGTACCCCGGAATGATAATTCAATACGTCATCAAAGCAGTGGCCGGAATACCCATGCGCTGGGTAACTGAAATAACCCACGTAAACAAACCTGTTTATTTTGTTGATGAACAGCGCATGGGACCTTACCGCTTCTGGCATCACCAGCACATGTTCAAGGAAACAGGACAGGGCACTGAGATGACCGACCTGGTTCACTACTCCCTGTACCTGGGTTTTTTGTCCCAGCCAGTCCACTATTTCCTGGTCAAACCCAGGCTGGAAAAAATCTTTTTCTTCAGAAGAAATGTCCTTAATCAGATTTTTGGATAAATTGTGCGATTTTTCTATGTCATTGCGAGGGAAGCAAAGCAATCTCAGTCAGTTATCATTAAGATTGCCACGCACCCTTCGGGTTCTCGCAATGACAGGCCTATCAAACAGTTACAGGAAAAATCGCACAATTTAGGCTTTGGATAATCGCCGTATTGACTGGCCAGTATACTGGTCTTATTTTTCGAAACGGTCAATATTGTGTAAAAATTACCGGGCTGCTGTGCCCGGCTTTATGAACCACTGAACCCAATTCAGGGTGAGCAAAGAAGGAGGAAATGAAAAAACTGGATGTTGATTGTCTGGCAACTATTGAATTTCAAGTTTCCTGGAACAGCAATGAAGCTGATCACACCGAACGCTTCCTTGGACGTAAGGTTAATCTATGGAGGGATATTCTGCCTCAGGGGATGAAAGAATCTCTTATGGGCCTGTCCAGGGGAAGTCAGGTCAAACTATCATTTGAGCCCGGACAGGTCGTGCCGGCCAGCTCGGACCGGGATATAATCACCACCAAATCAAGCAATTTCACCAGGCGTCAATTCCTGGGACGGTCATTAACGCCGCGCCTGGGACGTTTCTACCCCAGGGGAATGCTGGGGGGAGTTCATTTTTTTGCCAACGATATTCGGCCATGCAGAATAACCTTTATAAACGAAAAAACCATCACCGCGGACTGCTCTCATCCCCTGGCCGGTAAAAAGCTCAGCATCAGTGCCAGGCTGGATGACTTTGCCCCCAAGGATTGCGAAGTCGGAGGCAGGCTCACCCATTGGCCCGAGGAAATCCTGGGATCAGGGCCTGGAATGCAGGCCAGGATAAATCATGTATCCACCGATTTTTCCAGTGGCAGCTTTGACAGGATTGACCAGAGTCCTGACCATAGATTCTACCAGTCTCCCAGGTTCACAAATCATATCGACCAGCAGGCTCAGGAATTTTTGCGTTCCGAGTACTCCAGGCTTGTGCAGCCCGGCATGGATATCCTGGATCTTATGAGCAGTGCCAGCTCACATCTGCCCATTGATCTGGATATCCGTGTAGAGGGCCTTGGTCTCAATGATGAGGAAATGGCCGCCAACCCCAGGCTTGACACGCGCCTTGTTCATGACCTCAATAAAACTCCTGAGCTGCCCTATGGGGACTGTTCTTTTGATGCTGTGCTTTGCAGCCTGTCTGTGGAATATTTGACCAATCCTTACCAGATCGTCAGGGAAGTGGCCAGAATCCTTCGCCCCGGTGGCATCCTGGCCGTTGGATTTTCAAGTCGCTGGTTTCCTGCCAAGGTCACCAGGCTGTGGCAGGAGATGCATGAATTTGAACGGGTGGGCTTTGTCCTGGACCTGATGCTCAAGACAGACATGTTCTCAGACCTGGAAACAACAAGTATCCGCAACTGGTGGAGACCTGAGGATGACCCACATATAGATCAGACCTTGATCAGCGATCCTGTCTATGTGGTCAGCGCGACCAGAAAGCCGGGTTAGCAGCGCTCCATAACCATTGAACCAGGTCCTGCATGCCATAAATAAAAAAACAACGGGAAATTATGAAAAAACTGCTGGTCATGGGAATAGGCAATATCCTGTTAAAAGATGAAGGCGTCGGTGTTTATTGCTTGCAGGCCCTGAAAAAAAAACCATGGCCCGGGAACGTGTCTTTTATAGACGGTGGAGTCTTTACTCAGGATATTTTCTGTCTCTTGGCAGAGTTCCAGCATGTTCTGGTTCTGGACGCGGTTCGAGGAGGCAAAGAGCCGGGCGCCCTGTACCGGCTGAAGAAGGAGGATCTGCCGGAAAAGAGCAGGGGCGGCATTTCCCTGCATCAGGTTGGTCTTGCCGACTCTCTGAAAATGGCCGAACTTCTGGGCAGCAAACCAGGCATAACAGTTCTGGGTGTGGAGCCGGAGATGGTCATCTGGGAAAAAGGACTGACTCAAACCCTGAAAAAAACTTTCCCGGATTTTGTTGAACTGGCTGAAAAAGAAATCATTAATATTCTCAAAGATATGGGTTATTGAAAAAATTTGCTCTGTTATTCTCCCAAGTTTAAGCTTGCAATGACAATGGTAATCATGTACATGTCTAACCTGAAGAACGGATTGGCTGTTAAACCCGATGGATCGCTGTTTCAAGGCAAGTTATTTTGAAATCAGGGATTATTTTTTCAAGCTTATAAATTGAGCAAAATCTTCAAGGAGGTATGGTAAATGGCACAGGAAAAAATAAAGCCGGTTGGCGAAGATAATTTGAGTGTTTCCAACCCGGCTTTTTCAAATGATGAGGTTGGCGGAGTAAAAAAGGATATGGGCATGGTGGGGATAATAATCTCTGTTCTGGCCGTATTCCTGCTGATCATATTTTATTATGCCATGAATAAAAATGTGGATCATTTATCCAGGGAAGTCGGACAGATCACTGAAACAAGACAGATGGTCCAGGATCTGGACGCCAAGATGGGTGAGATGGATCAGCGCATAGCTGACCTGGAATACCTTCCTGCAGCGGTAAGAAGTATGGTCCTGGGGGGCATGCTCGAGGAAATGACCCAGAAAGCCGGCTTCATAGGTGAACAGGTTACAAAAGAACAGCGGATCAAACTTGAACGGGCCCAGGAACTTATGATACAGGTTCAGAAAGAGCTGACTGCTGAATAAAACCCATTTTCACAGAAAAAGCCCGGATCACAATGATCCGGGCTTTTTTGCCTTCAGCTCAATCCCCTTAAAATTATTCAAAACTATTTCAGGCAGAAAGAACAGTCCCTTTGTTCCATAGGCTTCAAACCCGATTTGAGATTCATTATTCTTTCATAAGACTCCCTGATCCTTTCCCGGGAAACTCTGCCCTCCTCAACCAGATTTGAAATTATGGCGATGCTTCTGGCGGCAATATCCTGTTCATAGATCAGGTTGTTGCCGAAAATAATCATATCCACTCCCGCGTTAATTGTCATTTCCAGAGCCAGATCCAGTGAAAAATGCTCCCTTATGGCCTTCATCTGCATATCGTCGGAAATCACAACCCCGTCAAAGCCAAGGCGCTGGCGCAAAATTCCGTTTATAATCCTTTCCGACATTGTAGCCGGCCAATGAGGATCCAGGTTGCGATTATAAATATGCGCGGTCATGATCATGTCACAGCCAGGATCAGCCATGAGTTCCATAAAAGGCAGAAGCTCTGTTTCAGCCCAGGTGTCAGTTACATCCACCAGACCCAGATGAGAATCATCAATTGAACTGCCATGGCCGGGAAAATGTTTAATCGCTGTCAGAACATGAAAAACGCGGTGGGCATTGATGACTTCCCAGGCGTGGCGGACCACAACCTGGGGGTCATGGGAAAAGCTCCTGTCCATACTGCCAATTACCGGGTTATCCGGATTAATGTTCAAATCCACCACTGGCGCCAGATTCAGATTGATTCCAAGTTCAGACAAATCCTGCGCGGTCCTTAACGAGTAATTAAGGGTAGTTTCAATAACATCTATATTTCCCAGGTAAGACTGGGAAACCGAATCTCTGAATCCGTAACTTTTCTTGAGCCGTGAAACCCTGCCTCCTTCCTGATCCACAGCTATGAGCAGGGTATTGTCACCTGACAGCTCCTGCAGGTCGGCAATCAATTTTCCCAGCTGCTTCGGGCTTTTTATGTTCCGCTCAAAAGACCCCTTCTGGAAGTCATAATCAAAAAGAATTACCCCGCCTATGCCATGCCTCTGAATATCGGCAGCAACTGGGCTCTGCTCATCCACAGAATCTCCCCGAAACCCCACCATGATCATCTGTCCGATCATCTGCTCAAGACTTGCGGCGCAAATCTGAGCCGGAAGAATCAATCCCAATAAAAAAAGGATTACCAGAAAATATTTTTTGCCCTTTAACATATCGTATGGATTTTATCTGAAAATTTACCAGAAAATATACATATAACTATATCAACCGCAAGCTTTTTTGATCATCCATAAAAAATCCAGGCAGGCAAGGGGTGATTTTCCGGCTGGGATATTGTATGGAAGTTTTTCAACAGAAAGGAGGAAGGCATGAGTAATGAAGTCGATAAATTCTGGTGGATCAGGCTCGGACAGATCAAGGAAAACCTTGAAGAGAACAATTTTGAATGTTTTGTGGCCAAAGACACCCTAGAGGCCAGAAATGTGGTGCTTAAAGACATCATGCCCAGGCTGAAGCCGTCTTCCATATCCTGGGGAGGCTCAGCCACTTTCAGGGACACTGGCCTTTATGACGCGCTTAAGGACAACCTGGATATTGAAGTCCTTGACACCTTTGACAAAAGCAAAGGACCTGAAGCCACTCTTGAAATCAGACGCAGGGCCCTGCTCACCGACCTGTTTATCACCGGAACCAACGCCATCACTGAACAGGGCTTCCTGGTCAATCTGGACATGATTGGAAACAGGGTGGGGGCCATTGTATTCGGACCCAGAAATGTGCTGGTCCTTTGCGGGCGGAATAAAATCGTGGCTGATATTGACGATGCCATGGACCGGATCAAGGATTTTTCAGCCCCGGCCAATGCCATGCGTCTCAAAAAGAAAACCCCCTGCGTCAAGACCGCTTATTGTCATGATTGCCAGAGTCCGGACCGGATCTGTAATGTCTGGACAATTACCGAAAAATCATTCCCCAGGGGAAGAATTATCGTGGGTCTCATCAACCAGGACTTAGGTTTGTAGACAAAGGTTTAGTTATGTATTTTTTGGACGGGAATGTTTTTTTCCATTGGATTCCAGCTTGAGGAAAAATCTTTCAACGGTTAATTTATCCTGAGACAAAAGATCTCTGATTCATTATCCAGGCTCGGCAACTTATCCTGAGAGGTTAATAGTGAACACTTTCAAGACTATTCCTGAAATTTTTCATGAAAGCGTTGAAAAATTTCCATCCAGGCCAGTCCTTGGCTACGTTGATGACCAGCCCCTGACCTACTCCCAGCTAAGCGAAAAGGTCATGGGACTTTGCGCTATCCTTGAGGAGGCAGGCATCAAAAAAGGCGATAAAGTGGCCATACTCAGTGAAAATTGCCCTCACTGGGGAATAGCTTTTTTTGCCGTGACCACAATGGGAGCTGTGGCCGTACCCATTCTCACCCAGTTCCATCCTAACGCGGTGGTTCATATCATCAGGCATTCCGAGGCCAGGGCCGTCTTTGTTTCCAAAGGCCTTTTCTCCAAAGTGGCAGAATCTGACCTGGAGGGCATTAAAATAATTCTTATAGATGATTTTTCCGAGGCTGACAAAGAATCCATGGGCAGAAAAAGAATCAAAAGCGCTTTGAACACGGGGCTTAAAAGTCTGGACAGGCTCAAGCAGGCGGCATACAAATTCGCCGGCAGGGAGCATTTGGATCTGGTCAGCCCTGATGATCTGGCAGCCATTGTCTACACTTCAGGCACTACAGGCCATTCCAAAGGTGTGATGCTGGCTCACAAGAGTCTGGTTTACGACGCGGAAATGGCAGGCAGACTTGTGGACGCGGGGCCGAAAGACAGATTTCTGTCCATTCTGCCTCTGGCTCACACATATGAATGCTCCCTGGGACTTATGGCCCCTGTGCTTGTTGGCGCTTCAGTTTCCTACCTCAAGGAAGCCCCAACTCCAAGGATACTCCTGCCTGCCATGGAAAAGGTCAGGCCTACGATAATGCTCATGGTGCCTTTGGTAATTGAAAAAATATTCAAGAACAAGGTCCTTCCCCAGCTCAATAAGAATCGCCTCATGCGCGGATTATACGGCTTTACACCTGCACGCAAAAAAATGCATCAGCTGGCAGGCAAAAAACTCATGGCCTCTTTCGGCGGAGAAATGAAGGGACTTTGTATCGGAGGGGCCGCCCTTTGTCCGGAAGCTGAAAGGTTTCTGAGGGATGCCGGCGTTCCTTATTCAGTAGGCTACGGCCTGACAGAAACCGCCCCCCTGGTAGCAGGGGCCAGGCCTTCTGAAACCCGTTTCTCCTCCACAGGGCCTCCCCTTGAAGGGCTTGAACTGAAGATCAATAATCCGGACCCAAAGACAGGAATAGGCGAGATAATGGTTAAAGGCCCCAACGTGATGCAGGGCTACTACAAAGCCCCTGAAATCACCAGCCAGGTGCTCACGGATGACGGCTGGCTGCATACCGGAGACCTGGGCAAGCTGGATAAAGAGAATTATGTCTACGTAAAGGGCCGGCTGAAAAATGTCATTGTGGGGCCAAGCGGCGAGAATATTTATCCAGAGGAAGTGGAAGCAGTAATCAATCAGTTTGATTATGTCCTGGAATCCCTTGTCTATTCTGTACAGGGAAAACTGGTGGCCAGAGTTCATCTTAATTATGAAAAGCTTGACCAGGATTTCGGCCTGAAGAATATTTCAGAATCAGAGTTTCTTTCCAGGATAAAAAAGCTCCTGGAAGAGCTCAAGGCAGACGTTAATTCAAAGGTTTCTGACTTCTCCAGGCTGAACAAGATAATTGAACAGACAGAGCCATTTGAAAAGACACCCACCCAGAAAATCAAGAGATACCTGTATATTGAGGACATTTAATGTCATACTTTACTCATCTTCACTGCCATACCGAGTACAGTCTTCTGGACGGAGCCATAAGGATAGACGACCTCTGCTCCAGGGCTGTAGATATGGGCATGCCCGCGGCAGCCATTACTGATCATGGAAATCTTTTCGGTGCTCTTACCTTCTATCTTGCAGCCAGAAAATTCGGACTGAAACCCATAATCGGCTGCGAGGTCTATGTGGCTCATAAAGACCATACAGACCGGGAACAGCTCAGATATCATCTGGTCCTGCTGGCCATGAACAGCGCTGGTTACAAGAACCTCATCAAGATTGTTACCACAGGCTGGCTGCATGGGTTTTACTACAAACCAAGAGTGGATAAAAAAATCCTGAAAAAATATTCCCAGGGCCTTATTGCCTTGTCCGCCTGTCTCCAGGGCGAGGTCCAGTACGTTCTGCGCAGAAAAGGGTTTGAAAAAGCCATTGAATGCGCAAGACAGTACTCTGAAATTTTTCCGGGCAGGTTTTATCTGGAGATTGAAGCCAACGGCATTGAGGAGCAGGAGGAAGTCAATGACAAGCTCATTGAAATGTCGGGAAAAACCACCCTCCCCCTGGTGGCCACCAATGACTGTCATTACCTGAGCGCTGACGACGTGGAAGCCCATGACACCCTGCTCTGCATCCAGACCAACTCCAGAATTAGCGATGAGTCAAGAATGCGTTTTAATACCAATGAACTTTACTTCAAATCCCCCGAAGAAATGGAAAAAAAGTTCAGCCATTGCCCCATGGCCCTGGAAAACGTCCAGGACATAGTTGAAAAATGCAATCTTGAGCTGGAAGTGGACAGGCATCACTTTCCCAGATACCAGCCCTCCAGGGAAGACAGCCTGGAAAGGGAATTCACCATCCTGGCCAGAGAAGGCCTCGAAAAAAGAATTAAAGGTCTGCCCTACCCGGTTGAACAGAAGGAATATGCTCAAAGGCTGGAGGAAGAAATAAAAATTATCTGTGACAAGGGTTATCACGGGTACTTTCTCATTGTTCAGGATTTTATCAACTGGGCCAAGGCCCAGGATATTCCTGTGGGTCCGGGCCGGGGATCTGCCGCCGGAAGCCTGGCAGCTTATGCCCTGGGCATAACTGACCTTGATCCCATCAAATACAATCTTCTCTTTGAAAGATTCCTCAATGTCGAACGGGCCAGCATGCCTGATATTGATGTGGACTTCTGCTATGACCGCAGGGAAGAGGTCATTCGCTACGTTTCAGAGAAGTATGGCCATGACAGCGTGGCCCAGATAACCACCTTTGGAACCATGAAAGCCAGGGCCGTAATCAGGGATGTGGGACGGGCCATGGGCATCAGCCTGGCCAGGGTGGACAGGGTGGCCAAGATGATTCCCGATGCCTTGAACATGACAATCGACAAAGCCCTTGAAAAGGAGCCGGACCTGCGCAGGGCAATGGATGAGGATGAGATTATTGCCAAACTCATTGATACCGGCAGGCGTCTGGAAGGGCTTGTCAGACACGCGTCCACCCATGCGGCGGGCATTGTAATTTCGGACAGGGCCATGCAGGAATACCTTCCCCTGTATAAAGGGAAAAAGGGTGAAACCGTCACTCAGTATGATATGAAAAGAGTGGAAAAGGTAGGACTCATCAAGTTTGATTTTCTGGGCCTGAAAACCCTGACCGTAATCAGCGAGACCTTAAAACTGATCAAAGCAGACAATAAGCCACAACCTGATATTAGCCGGCTGCCCCTGGATGACCTCAAGACCTTTGACCTTCTGGGGCAGGGACTGACAGATGGCGTGTTTCAGCTTGAAAGCTCCGGCATGCGCAGCGTTCTTACTGAACTGAAACCCAATTGCTTTGAGGAGATCATTGCCCTTCTGGCTCTCTACCGGCCAGGCCCTCTGGAAAGCGGCATGGTCAGTGATTTTATCAATCGCAAGCATGGCCGGATTCCTGTTGAATATATTCATCCCGCCCTGGAGCCCATCCTCAATGAAACATACGGGGTTATCCTCTACCAGGAACAGGTCATGAAAATTGCCCAGGTCCTGGCCGGATACTCACTGGGCGACGGAGACATGCTGCGCCGGGCAATGGGCAAAAAAGAAGCAGCGGTAATGGCCCAGCAAAGAAGCAAGTTCCTGCAGGGGGCCAGGAATAATAATATCCCGGAAGAGGCGGCCCAGCATATTTTCAACCTCATGGAAAAGTTTGCCGGATACGGGTTCAACAAATCCCATAGTGCCGCCTACGCCCTCATCTCCTACCAGACCGCTTACCTCAAGGCCCATTACCCCCATGAATTTATGGCTGCCCTTATCACCTCGGAAGTGAACAACACGGATAAGGTCATAGCCCATGTCAACGGCTGCCGGGACCTGTGCATCGCCATACTGCCGCCCTGCCTCAATTCAAGCCTGTCCCGGTTCAGCGTTGAACAGGGCAAAATCCGCTTTGGCCTCAGCGGGATCAAAAATGTGGGCAAGGGTGCCATTGAGTGTCTTGTCAGGGAACGTCAGATAAACGGGCCTTTCAAGAGCCTTCTGGATTTTTGTGAAAGGATCAATTCCCGCAAGGTGACCAAGAGAGTGATTGAGATGCTGATCAAGAGCGGTGCGGCCGATTGTTTCAAATGCTCCAGAAAGGGACTGCTTCAAGGGATGGATATGATTATAGCCAGGTCGCAACGCAGCGCCAGGCAGAAAAGCCATGGACAGCCCAGCCTTCTGAGCCTGGTTGCCCCCAGCCAGAAACCAGCTGTCCAGGGTCTTGGAATAAATTGCCCGGAAAATGAACTGCCTGAATTCCCGGAAGTTGAAAAACTTGGAATGGAAAAAGAGGCTCTGGGTTTTTATCTGAGCGGTCATCCCCTGTTTCCATTTCAGCAGGATATCAGGAGGCTGAAGTTTAAAAATATCTCGGAATGCCGGGAACTTGATGTGCATGCCGAGGTTGAACTGCCTGTGGTGGTTGTGGGCAAAAAAGAGATCGTGAATAAAAAAGGCGATAAGATGGCCTTTTGCCAGATTGAGGACATGACCGGTTCAGCTGAAATCACTCTATTCGGGGATGTTTACGCAAGGTGCAAAAACCTGGTGGACAGCGATGAACCGCTGGTGATCAAAGCAAGAATCAGTGGGTATCAGGGAGGATTACAGCCTGACAGAAACGATGAGGATTCTTCCAGAAAGGTCAAATTTACAGCCATGGATTTGAGCAGGCTTGAACATGCCATCTCCCAGGGCACTGAACCCGTGAATATTAATATGTTCTTAAGCGATCAGAAAGCTGCTGATCTAATGCTTGATA
The DNA here is from genome assembly GCA_003566455.1 of Desulfonatronovibrio sp. Taxonomy (GTDB): domain Bacteria; phylum Desulfobacterota; class Desulfovibrionia; order Desulfovibrionales; family Desulfonatronovibrionaceae; genus Desulfonatronovibrio. Next base: position 27,171 of record PXDF01000077.1, on the reverse strand, counting down.
TGCTCAAGGCCATTGTCGGGAAATACCCAGGCAGGGTCCCGGTCCAGATGAATCTTATCCTGAACAATGGGATTCAGTGCAGGCTCCAGCTGGGTCCAAGGTTCAAGGTAACTCCAGGACATGAATTCTGGGAGGATTTGAACCAGTTGACAGAAGCAGGAAATAAGTAATCCGGGGTCTGGAATGGGGGGGATCTACGCTACCATGGGTGAATAGTCTTCCAATTTGAGCGTTTTTTATCTGTCATTGCGAGCGAAGCGAAACAATCCCAAACAGTTACAGGAAAAAACTCTCAAATCAGGAATCTTTTAAATCAGGTAAATAACAGGGGTTTGGCTTATGAAGGAATCAATTTGGAGTCTGAGGGTGGGTTCTGACTTCAGTTCCTCACATCAATTGCGAAATTACAGAGGAAAATGTGAAAACATCCACGGGCACAACTTCCTGGTTGAGGTGGAAGTGAGCGGAAAAGAGCTTGATCCTGACACTGGCATGCTTATGGACTTTAAGGAGCTGAAGCAGAAACTGGGAAGAGTGCTTGACGAGCTGGACCACAAACATCTCAATGAACATAAATACTTTCAAAAGGCCAACCCTTCCTCTGAAAACCTGGCCAGATTCGTCCATGACCGCTTGAAGCCTCTGCTTCCCCTGGACAGGGTGCGGCTTGAATGGGTAATGGTTGCTGAAAAGGATTCTTCCAGGGCCTTTTACCGGGAAATATAGCCATGACTTCTAAGACCTGAAAAATTTATTTTCATTCCACCCCATGCAAATTTTTCAAGAACAGACTATTTCCTGTATATTTTCAACAGGTTGGTCAGAGATCTTTCCTGTCCTGCCGTGGGATGACCGGCGGTGATGACCAGTTTGTCGCCCGGGGAAAAGCTGGGGTAATTTTCCACGAATTTTTCTGTCCTCTGCAGGTGATCCTTGGGGTCTTCTGAAATGTTGACTGATAACACCCCCCATGAAAAATTCATGTACTTCTGCATATTGACATTGGGACTCAAACCGTAGATTGGCTGCAAAGGCCTGCAGGAACTTATGAGTCTCGCTGTAAATCCTGAATCCGTGTGAGCCACCAGGGCCTTGGCCTCTACCTTCTGGGCCATTAGACAAGCGGCAAAGGCCAGAAAAGTCTCCCCTCCCTCCTTTTTGGGCTTAACAGGGCTGATCCCTTTTTCAAAAAACAGCTTTTCAGCCTGCTCAGCTATTTCTCCCATGTAGCAGACACTTTCCAGGGGATATTGCCCGATGGCGGTTTCTTCAGACAGCATCAGACAATCGGCCCCATCAAGAACAGCATTGGCAACATCAGTGGTTTCAGCCCTGGTCGGCATTGGGTTCTGGACCATGGATAAAAGCATTTGCGTGGCCACAATGACCGGCTTGGCAGCCTCATTGCATGATGAAATAATTCTTTTCTGAAGCGTGGGCAGGGACGGAAGGGGGCATTCCAGCCCCAGATCCCCCCTGGCTACCATGACCGCGTCACAGATATCAATTATTTCCTCCAGCCTTCTCAAAGCTATTTCCCTTTCCAGTTTGGCCACCACAGGGATCCACATGCCCTGATCCTCAATAATGTCCTTAGCTTCGGCAATGTCTTCAGGACCCTGGACAAAAGACAGGGCCACAGCGTCAATGCCCATTCTCAGGCCATCAGTAAGATCTTTTTTATCCTTTTCAGTCAGGGCGGAGATAGAGGTTTTGATTCCGGGAAAGGACACACCCTTCCGCGAAGTAATGATTCCGGTGTCAGCCGCCAGAAGCTTGACAATCCTGTCCTGACGTTCCGTGACTTCAAATTTAAGTCCTCCATCGCTGACTCTTACAATATCTCCTACCCTTAAGTCCGCGAGAATTCTTTCATGATCAAAAGGAATGTATTGAGGATAATCTTCCAGGTATTCTGATGGACCCATACTCACCTCATCTCCTGTGTTGACAGACATGGGTGATTGCCTGAGGTCTCCGGTTCTGATTTTGGGTCCTGACAGATCCTGGAGAATGGTCAGGTTGGTTCCGGTCTCCTGTTCAACATCCCTGATTCTTACAAATATATCTTTGAAATCATCAGCTGATCCATGGGAAAAATTCAGACGGAAAATTCTGACCCCCGCTTGAACCAGTTTTGTGATCATATGTTTTTCACGGCAGGCAGGGCCTATGGTGGCAATTATTTTGGTATGCATGTTTTCTCCTGATCACATCAAGCTGAAAATTATTGTTGATACGGGCTGTTAAACTGGGCCTGGGGGATACTCAGCCCCGGTATGGAGTTAATAATTTTTGATATCGCTGCCCGTAACTATACAAAAAATCAATTTTTTTAAAAAACAATTTAATATTTTTTAAAAAAAATTATTATAAAAAAAGTCAATAAATGAAAGATGTTACCCTATTATGCCCAACTTTTCTTAAAATAAATTAACCAGATGATATTTTTTCCCCTTGACTTTTTCTTGCCTAACGTGAAATCAGGTGGTAAAAAGTGGTAAAAAGTGGTTGAAAAATAATGTTCAGAGGACACAGTCAAAGAAGCATAGATCCCAAGGGCAGGCTGATGCTGCCGCCTGAATTCAGGGATACCTTAATGGAAAAGTCACCAGACGGCAACATTATGATCACCAATTTCGATGATTGTGTGGCAGCCTACCCTTTTCCAGTATGGGAGGAAATTGAGCAGAGCTTCAACCGATTGAGCATGACCAACAGAAAGATGAGGGACATCCATAGATTTTTCATATCCGGGGCATCACGGGTAACCCTTGATAAGCAGGGCAGAATTCTGGTTCCGCCATACCTGCGTTCTTACGCTGAAATAAACAAGGAAGTTGTTCTGGCTGGAGTTGGAAGAAAGTTTGAGATCTGGGATCTGGCCAGATTTGAAGCCAAACGCAGAAAAATGGAGCAGGATCTTGACGGCATAATGGATTCCCTGGCTGAAAACGGTTTTGAACTCAGGTTTTAAAGATGTTTATCCACCAGTCTGTAATGACCCGGGAGGCAATTGATTTTTTAAGACCGCTCAAAGGGGGAAGATATTTCGATGGGACTCTGGGTCTGGGAGGCCATAGCTTAAAAATCCTGGAAGCCTGTCAGGGTCAGTGCTCTGTTCTGTGCACTGACCTTGATCAGGATGCCATTGACCTGGCCAGGCAAAGACTGGCCGGGTTTGCAGACAGGGCTTTCCTTTTCCAGGACTCATACAATAACTTTTTTTATTACATGAACGAGCTTGGCTGGGATGAACTTGACGGGGTTATTCTTGACCTTGGGGTTTCTTCTCTCCAGCTTGAAACGGCTGAAAAGGGATTCAGCTTTGTTAAAGACGGTCCCCTGGATATGAGAATGGGCAGGGCCGCCGGTTTAATTCCTGCCAGCCGGCTTCTGGAAAGGATTTCCTATTATGAGCTGAAAAAAATCATCAGCCATTACGGAGAGGAGCCCATGGCCGGGAAGATTGCTAGGGCCATTCTTGACGCAAAGCAGAAGCATGGTATTCGGACCACCCTGGAGCTGGCAGGGATAGTGGAGAGGGCCTATCCGGCCCGAAGGAGGGCCATGGCCAGAAATCACCCCGCCACAAGAACCTTCCAGGCCCTTCGCATTGCCGTAAACAAGGAGCTGGAAAGCCTTGAGGATTTTTTGAAAAATATAGTTGGCCGGCTCAAACCTGAAGCCCGGATTGTTATCATTTCATTTCATTCCCTTGAGGATAGAATCGTCAAACATTTTTTCAGGCGCGAAGCCTCAGGGTGTTTATGTCCTCCGGGCTATCCTGTTTGTGAGTGCGGCCATGAAAAAAAATTAAGAATATTAACTAAAAAACCCTTAACTCCATCAGAACAGGAGATCAGGGATAATCCCAGAAGCAGAAGCGCCAGATTAAGAGCAGCGGAAAGAATTTAATGAAATTTCTTAGATCAAGGTTCAGATGCCAGGTGGTCAGGCCCGCTCAAAAAGCCGGAAGTCAAAAGCGGATGTTTAACCTATGAGCGACAGAACCAAATCCAGAACCTGGGGCTGGCTGGCAGTAATCCTGAGCCTGACCTTTTTCCTCGGCCTGGCCAAGGTCTGGGTCAATATTGAGAGGGTTGACCTGTCCTATCGCATTCAGACCCTTCAAAACGAATACAGGGAAAACCAGGAACTGAGAACAAAGCTGACTATAGAAAAAAACAACCTTCTTTCCCCATACAGACTCAGGGAGATGGGTGAGGAGATGGGCATGTTCAGCCCGGCGGAAATCCAGACCAGAAAAATCCGGAATTAATGACCCCTATGTCCAGAAGAACTCTAAACAATACCAGGAAAGACAGGACCAGGATCAAGATTATTCTGATTCTCGGCCTGTTCATTATAGCCTGGATGGGCTTATGGAGCAGAGCCCTGTTTGTACAGGTCATCAAGGGTGAAGAACTGGCCGGGATGGCAGACCGCCAGTATTACAGCAGGGAAAAGATCACCGGCAAGAGAGGGGAGATTTTTGACCGCAACGGGGTGGTGCTGGCCCAGAGTGTTCGAAGCAAGTCTGTATATGTCAACCCTTTTCTTGTGGACAACGTCCATTCAGCATCCATTGAGCTTGCCGCTGCACTGGGTGCTGACCCAAACCGGATCATGGCCCTGCTGAATCAAAAAAGCAGTTTTGTCTGGGTAACCAGAAAAATCAGCGACCGGGCAGCCCATAGAGTGGCTGAACAAAACATTCCCGGGGTATTCATTATTGATGAGCATTCAAGAGTTTATCCACGGGGTCACATGTTGGGACAGGTATTGGGTTTTGTGGGCGTTGACAACCAGGGCCTGGAAGGGCTTGAGAAATCTTTGGATGAAAAGCTGGCCGGTGCTGAAGTGGTAATTGTCATGCAAAGGGATGCTTCTGGACACAAAATGTCCCTTTTGCCCCAGGATCCGACCAGAAAGGTGGACGGACAGGATGTTCAGCTGACCATTGATTCCCGGTTTCAATTCGTTGCTGAAAGGTATCTGGCTTCAGCCGTGGTGCAGCATGGAGGAAGTTATGGCCTGTCCCTGGTGGTTCATGTTCCCAGCGGAGACATCCTGGCATGGGCGTCTTATCCTTTTTTTAATCCCAACAGCTTTCAAAGTTCCAATTCCTCAATCTGGCGCAACAGGGCCGCGGTGGACCTCATTGAGCCCGGATCAACCCTGAAGCCTTTCCTCATGGCAGCTGCCCTGGAAGAAGGCATTGCCAAAAGCGATTCTCTGTATTTTTGTGAAAATGGCAGATGGCGTCTGGGCAGAAATGAAATCAAGGACGTCAGACAATATGGATGGCTGACCCTTAACAGAGTTCTCCGTTATTCCAGCAATATCTGCTCAGCTAAAATCGGGCTTGACCTGGGTCCAGGGCCATATTTTCAGTACCTTGACAAGCTGGGATTCTCCGCTGAAACCGATCTGCCCCTGCCAGGACAGGGCAAGGGCATATTAAGACCCCCCCATGTCTGGAGCAGAATGGATCTGGCAACCATTTCATTTGGCCAGGGCATGGCTTCAACCCCGCTTCAGCTGGCCAGGGCCTATCTGACCCTGGCCAATGAAGGACAATTCACTGAGCTTAGCCTGATCAAAAAAGATGGAGAACAACCCCAAACAGGGCCCAGGGTTTTTTCCCGCGAAGTAAGCAGGCAGGTTCTGTCCATGCTCAGGGATTCCGTTGAAATGGACGGCACAGGAACCAGGGGCAGGATATCCGGCGTGGAAGTCGGAGGAAAAACCGGTACCGCTCAAAAAGCCTCCCCAAGGGGGGGGTATGGAGACAAATATGTGGCCTCCTTTGTTGGCTTTATTCCAGCTCTTGATCCTGAGTATATGATAATGGCCATCATTGATGAGCCTTCTCCCCAGCATTACGGGGGCATTGTGGCAGCCCCTGTTTTCGCCGAAATAGGAGCTGAAATCCTATCTTCAGGCCCAGGCCTGAGATTGAGAAGGATTCCTGCCGCGGAAAGCCAGCTTGTCAAGGCAGAAAGGCCTCCTGAAAATGCCAGATTCAGCGTAAGTCACAGAAGGGAAATGACTCCGCCTGGAAATGAAATCCCTGACATGCGTGGCATATCTCTGAGGGAAGCCGTGGAGAACCTTCTGGGCGCGGGCATTGTTCCTGTCCTGGAAGGCAGGGGGGTAATGGTCAGGGATCAGGTTCCCGCGCCTGGTGAAAGCTGGAGCAAGAACGGCGGGCAGGTTATACTGCGCCTCTGTGAATCTTAACAGGAGAAAGATGAATTTTTCGCGTCTCATAAATGAAGCCAGGCAGGGCAGACCTGTAAAGATTCATTCAGGCCTTGTTGAGCCTGGAGATATATTTGTGGCTTTGCCGGGAACAAGGTTCAATGCAGCGGAATTTATCCCTGAAGCTCTGGAAAGAGGGGCTTTCCGGGTGATAACCGGTGATGAGAACAGTATTGAATATCCCGGGGAAAAGGTTCTCAGGCATTACAGCCCTGCCCTAGCTCTGGGAGATCTGGCCACGGCTTTCTATCATACAGACAGTTTACGGATTGGAATCATTGGTATCACCGGAACCAACGGCAAGACCACAACCAGTTATCTGCTTGAGCATATACTGAAGAACAACGGCTTCAGGACCGGAGTCGTGGGCACGGTGAATTATCGCTGGGCAGGCAATGTGTTTGAGGCACCCATGACCACCCCTGACTGCTTGAAACTGCATGAGATGCTTGCCCGTATGGACAAAGACGGTGTGGAAATGGTGATAATTGAGGTATCCTCACACGCCCTGGCCCAGGACAGAGTGGCCGGCATAGATTTCGACACAGGTGTTTTTACGAATCTGTCTCAGGATCACCTGGATTATCATCAGGATATGGAAAAATATTTCCTGGCCAAGTCAAAGCTTTTCTTGAGCAGCCACAGAAAAAGTTCTTTCCGGGCAGTCATCAACGCTGATGATGAGTATGGAAGGATACTTCTCAAATCCTTGCACAGGGCCATAAGTTTTGGACTGGAAGAGTCAGGATCTGTAAGGCTCAGGGGAAGACTGATCAAAAATGACCGGACAGGTGTTACTATTGAATGTGAGTATAGGAACCAAAAATGGACTATCTCATCTCCCCTCTCAGGCAGACACAACGGATCAAATCTGCTGGCCGCACAGGGGGCCGCGTTATCCATGGGCCTGGGCCCTGAACATTTCGCCTGCCTGGAAACCTCGGGCCAGGCCCCGGGCCGCCTGGAAAAGGTTATTAACCAATGTGCTCTGGATGTCTATGTTGATTACGCACATACCCCTGACGCCCTGGAGAATGTATGCCTTTCCCTCAAGTCCCTGGATTACCGAAGACTGATAGTCCTCTTCGGGTGCGGAGGAAACAGGGACAAAACAAAAAGGCCCCTTATGGGCAAGGCGGCAGCCGGCCTGGCTGACGTGGTTTTTCTGACCTCGGATAATCCCAGGGACGAAAACCCCATGAACATAATCGAGGACATAAAACCAGGTTTGAACGGCTGCAAAGAACTGTACATTGAACCGGACCGGAAAAAAGCCATCAATATGGCCATTGGCTTTATGAAACCCGGAGATGCTCTTTTAGTAGCTGGAAAGGGTCATGAAACTTACCAGGAGGTTAAGGGAATAAGGAGTCCGTTCAGCGATGTTGAGGAAATCAGAAAAGCCCTAGAAGTGATTGCAAAATGAAAATGAGTCTTGAAGAAATATCTTTTGCCCTGAAAAGCGTGGGTGATCTCAACGGATCTGAAAAGACAACGGTCAATAATGTTCAGACCGACAGCCGGCTTGTAAGGCCCGGAGATTTATTCATCTGCCTCTGCGGACAGAAGCTGGACGGCCATAATTTTGCCTGGCAGGCCGCCGGGAATGGCGCCTTGGCTATTGTGTCCCACCGGCCCTTGCCCCAACTCAAAATCCCGGTACTTCTGGTTGAGGACACCCTTAAGGCCCTTGGTAGTCTGGGCGGGTACTGGAGAGGGAAAAAAGGGAAAAGGGTCATAGCTGTTACCGGTTCAGCCGGAAAAACCACCACTAAGGAAATGATGTCAGATGTCCTGGGCATTAGCCATAAAGTGGGCAAAAATTACAAAAACTGGAATAATCAGATAGGATTGCCATTATCCATTTTGAAATTTTCAGGAGATGAAGACTTCTGGATCCTGGAGCTCGGCATAAACACTTTCCATGATATGGAAGAACTGGGGGAGATAGCCCGTCCTGATCTGGCAGTGATAATTAATATCGGACCTTGTCATCTAGAAGGTCTGGGCAACATTGAAGGCGTTGCCAGATCCAAGGGAAAAATCCTGGATTATCTGCAGGAACCCAGAAAGGCGTTTGTGTGCAGTGATTATCCTCTTCTTGCTCTTGAGGTTGATTCAAGGCCGGATATAGATCCCGTCTGGTTTTCATGCCTGGAAAACCATGCTGATTATAATCTAAAGTACTTGGAATCTGGCCATTACCGGGTAACGGACGGCAGCCGGAGCGTCACTTTTGAGTTCATGCCTGGAGGTGAACAATACTGCGAAAATATCGGCGCGGTCTGGGCCGTGGCCAGGCACTCGGGACTGGATCCGAGCCAGATCATCAGGGGACTTGGGAAATTCAAGTCTTCTGATCAAAGATTTTCCGTGCAGAATCTTGGGCCATGGATCATTATTGATGATACATACAACGCCAATCCCCTGTCCATGACCAGAGCCATTAACGCGGCCCGCGACATAGCCGGAGAAAGACCTCTGTTTCTGGTTGTGGGAGACATGGCAGAGCTGGGTCCCTCAGAAACCAAAGCCCACCAGGATCTGGGCAAGGTAATTTCCGGGACAGACTGCCAGGGAGTTTTTTTTCACGGTAAAAACGCCGAGAATGTCAGGTCTGGTCTGGATAATGGAGAAAGAAGAAATTTTTATGAAACAAATAACCGCGACCATTTCAAATCCCTTTTGAACCGGGTTAACTGTTCGGGTGGTGTTGTGCTCTTCAAAGGTTCCAGAAGTACGGGCATGGAAAAGTTTATTACTTACTTTAAGGAATGGGTTTCACATAAAACCCAGCTGAATAATGAATAATCCTGAATTATGAATATGCCGGGAGCGGTTTGTAAATCAGCCCTGCATAAACTTTAAAGGGACAGAATGCTTTATCATCTGCTGTATCCACTAAGCGAAGACATCAGCGCGTTCAATGTCTTCAGATATATTACATTCAGAAGCATCTACGCCCTTCTCACGGCTCTGGTCATCAGCCTGTGGCTGGGTCCCCGGCTTATCGGATGGCTGCAGAATTTCAAGTGCGGACAATATATTCAGGACGACGGACCTGAACACCAGGCCAAGCAGGGGACTCCCACAATGGGTGGAATACTCATCGCCTTCAGCATGCTGGTCAGTGTTTTATTATGGGGGGACCTGACCAATCTCTTTGTCTGGCTGACCATATTTGTTTTTCTCGGTTTTTTTCTGGTGGGTTTTTGTGACGACTACCTCAAGGTGGTAAAAAAACACAACAGAGGCCTGACCCCAATGGGGAAATTTCTGGGTCAGTGTATCATAGCTTTGGGAGCCGTATCTATTCTGCTTAACCTGCCGGGGTACAGCACAGAGCTTCTGGTTCCCTTTTTCAAAGGCATCAGACCTGATTTGTTTCTGTTTTACGTGCCTTTCGCGGTTCTGGTCATGGTGGGAGCCTCCAACGGGGTGAATCTGACAGATGGGCTGGATGGGCTGGCCATTGGCCCTTTTATTGTGAGCGCGTCTTGTCTGTCGGTGTTTGTTTATGTGTCAGGCCATTATCACATCGCCAACTACCTGCAGGTCCCCTATATTCCCAACATAGGCGAAGTAACGGTGTTCTGCGGGGCCATGGTTGGGGCGGGTCTCGGGTTCTTATGGTACAACGCCTACCCGGCCCAGATTTTTATGGGCGATACAGGAAGCGTCAGCCTGGGAGGAACTCTGGGTTTCATAGCTGTTTTGTGCAAGCAGGAACTTCTGCTGATAATTGTGGGCGGTCTGTTCGTGATAGAAACCCTCTCAGTGATCCTGCAGGTTGGATATTTCAAGATGAGCGGGGGCAAAAGAATATTTCGCATGGCCCCCCTTCACCATCATTTCGAACTTAAAGGGGTGCCTGAATCCAAAATCATCATCAGATTCTGGATTTTGTCCATATTATTCGCCCTTGTCGCTCTGAGTACGCTTAAGCTCAGATAAGCCGGACGGGATTTTGTAATGAAAGAACTTATTCATCCGGAACAACTGAAAAATCACATTGTGGCTGTGGTGGGTGCAGGCAGGTCAGGCCTGTCAGCTGCGGCCCTCGCGTCCGCCCTTGGTGCCAGGGTCAGGGTTCTGGAAAAAGATGAAGGTTTTAACCGGGAGTCTCTGTCCGGACTTGAACTTTCAGATGTGGAACTGATTACTGGAGAACATAAAAAAGAACATTTCCAGGACGCGGACATGGTGGTCATCAGTCCGGGAATTCCTGCGCGCAGGCTGGAAAATCTGGTTTCTGGGAAGGCGAAGATCATTTCCGAACTTGAACTGGCATCCTGGTTTACCCATGAGCCCATTATAGCTGTAACCGGGACCAACGGCAAAACCACGACCACCATGCTTATTGCCCACGCTCTTGAAAAAATGGGCAAAAAAGTGTTCTCCGGGGGCAATCTTGGGATTCCCCTGAGTGATTATTTGCTGGGCCGGGACAGCAGGGATATCCTTGTGCTGGAAGTGAGCAGTTTTCAGCTTGAGTGTTGTAGCGGGTTTCATCCCAGGGTGGGGGTCTTTCTGAATTTCTCAGCCAACCACCTGGACCACCATGAGAACAGCAGGGAATATTTCAGGGCCAAGACCATGCTTTTCGCGAGGCAGACAGAAAATGACCTGGCAGTTATTGCCCTGGAACTCAAGGCAGAAATGGAAAGCTTGAATATTCTCAAGTGCAGAAGGGTTTATTTTACTCCATCCAGAAAATTCTTTTGTCCAGCTCTGGCCGGGGAACACAATCAGGCCAATATTGAAGCAGCCTTCCTGGCCTGCAAATACTTCGGAATGACCGAGGACATATTTTCATCGTCTCTGAATGATTTCATCCCCCCTGCTCACAGACAGGAAATTTTTCTGAAATATGAGGGGAAAACCTTTGTCAATGATTCCAAGGCTACTACTGTATCGGCAATGTCAGCGGCCCTGAGAGCCTTTGAGGCCCCCATAAGACTTTTTGCCGGCGGAGTATACAAGGGAGGAGACTTTACTGAGCTTTCCCCTCTGATCAGGGACAAGGTGGTAAAGGTCTATCTCTTTGGAGACGGCCGGAACATGTTTGAAAAAGCCTGGGAAGATGAAACTCCCATGGAATATTTTAAGAATCTGGAACAGGCAGTAAAAAAGGCTGTTTCAGAATCAGCTCCAGGCGATACACTGCTTCTTTCTCCAGGGACATCAAGCTTTGACCTTTTTGAAAATTACCAGGAGCGAGGTTTTGTCTTCAAGACCCTGGTGAATAAGAATCTGGGGCTTTCATAGGCAACAGTACTTCATTACAGGAGCAGTCAATTAAAAAACTGTTTTAAGACCATGAACAAGCTGAATCAGTCCAATCAGAACCTGAGCCTGGATATATGGCTTTTATTTCCCATCATGATCCTGTGCGGCCTGGGTCTGACCATGATACTGAGCACCAGCGCCATTATGGCTGAACGATTTTATTCTGATAAGTATTTCTTCTTCAGAAAGCAGCTTGTTTTTGTTCTGGCAGGCATAGCGGGGATGCTGATTGTTTACATGACCCCCAGAAACCTTTTCTACAGGCTCAAGTATTTGTGGATACTGGCTACCATTGTCGCCCTTGGGCTGACTGTTTTTTCACCCCTGGGCCTGAGCGCCGGCGGGGCCTCAAGGTGGATAGACCTTGGTTTCGTTAATATTCAGCCCCTTGAGATGGCCAAAGTGTCCCTGGTTATTTATCTGGCCTGCTTTTTTGCCGGAAAGCAGGAAATGGTCAAAAGGTTCAGCGTTGGATTTTTGCCCCCGACTATTATTACCGGGATATTTTGCGGTCTTCTCTTATTGCAGCCTGATTTTGGAGGAGCCGTTTATATAGCCGCTCTGTTCTTTCTCATGAGCCTGGTTGGCGGCACAAGGCTAATTTACCTTTTTTCTTCCTCAGTTCTGGCCGGAATTACAGCGGCCATACTGATTTTGCAGTCGCCTTACAGGTTCAGAAGATGGTTTTCCTTTCTGGACCCCTTTAAAGACGCCCAGGATTCTGGATACCAACTGGTTCAGTCCCTTTACGCCTTCGGGTCCGGAGGAATATGGGGCATGGGCCTTGGTCAGGGCAGACAAAAACTGTTTTTTCTCCCTGAAGCCCACAATGATTTTATAATGGCGGTTATTGGAGAAGAGCTGGGTTTTATCGGTATTTCCCTGGTTTTTATTCTTCTTGGGATAATCATCTGGCGGGTCATGGTTATTTCCACAAGACAGACTGAACTGGCTGACAGGTTCGCGGGATTCGGGATGGGCATAATCATAATTATCGGGAGCCTGCTTAATCTGGCGGTTGTCCTGGGCATGGTGCCGCCAAAGGGACTGCCCATGCCGTTCATCAGTTATGGCGGCAGCAGTCTTCTGGTGTCCCTGTTCTGTGCCGGCTTTTTACTCAACCTCTCAAGAGAAAGGTGATGCTGAAAAAAGTTTTGCTGGCCACTGGAGGAACAGGTGGACATATATTTCCGGCTCTGGCCGTTGCCCAGACTATCAGGGATACATATCCGGACTGCGATATGGTTTTTGCCGGGGGTGAATACGGACCTGAGAGAGAAATTGTAACCAGGGCCGGCATAACTTTTAAATCTTTCCCGGCCAGGGGTGTACTGGGCAGAGGGTTGAAATCTCTGGGCTCCATTTTCTGGATGACAAAAAGTCTGGGGTTGTCGCTGTATTTTTTGCGCTCTTTCAAACCTGAAGTGGTTATTGGGTTCGGGGGATACGCCGGTTTTATACCGGTTCTGGCCGCGAGGTGGCTGAAAATTCCCACCGCCGTTCATGAACAGAACAGCTTCCCCGGAGTGACCAACAGAATTCTGGGCAAAAGGGTAGACAGAGTATTTCTGAGCTTTCCGGACCAGGGAAATTATTTTCCCGGGGACAAGGTTATTGAAACAGGCAACCCTGTTCGAAAAGAACTGATCGACAGGGTTAAGCACAACGCAGCCATGACCGGACAGGCCAAACGCCTGCTGGTCATCGGCGGCAGCCAGGGGGCCAGAGCCATTAATGATCATGTACTGCAAGGTATTGGCGAGCTCAGGACCATGGAAGTGGAGATATGGCACCAGACAGGCAGGGCAGACTTTGAGCGGGTAAGCAGGTTCTATGAAAAAGAATACCCTGAGGCAAGGGTGGAGCCGTTTATAGAGGATATGGCCGAGGCTTACGGGTTCGCCACTCTGGTCCTGTGCAGGGCAGGAGCCTCAACATTGGCGGAGCTGTGCGTAATGGGAAAGCCCTCTATTCTGATTCCGTTTCCCTACGCCACCCATGATCACCAGATGACCAACGCCAGATACCTGGAAAAACAGGGGGCTTCGCTGGTTCTGGCCCAGAGTTATCTCAGCGAGGTAAACCTGGCCAGGGTTATCCTGGATTTGCTGTCAATGCCTGACAGGCTCAGGAAAATGGGTCTGGCGGCACGTAATGCCGGCAAGCCCCACGCTGCCCGAAACATAGTTGAAGAACTGGAAAAAATTAGAAAGCCAGGGGATTAAAAAGGTTCACAATATAGTTCATGAAAGGAAATATTACAAAAATTCATATGGTGGGCATAGGCGGCGCGGGCATGAGCGGCATTGCTGAAGTGCTCCTGAACCTGGGCTATGAGGTAAGCGGGTCTGATCTCTCATCAGGGCCGGTCCTGATGAGACTGAAGAATCTCGGGGCTGAAGTTTTCACCGTGCATCAGGCCAAAAATCTAGGCCAGGCCCAGGTAGTGGTGAAATCCACCGCGGTCCGGGAAGACAATCCAGAGATAATGGCTGCCAGGGAAGCCAATATTCCGGTAATACCCAGAGCTGAAATGCTGGCCGAGATGATGCGTCTGAAAACAGGCATCGCAGTGGCGGGAACCCATGGCAAAACAACCACAACATCTTTTCTGGGCACGATTTTCAAAGAAGCCGGACTGGACCCCACTGTAATAATCGGCGGCAGGCTTAACTCCTACGGGAGCAACGCCCTGCCCGGGACAGGGGAATATCTCATTGCTGAGGCGGACGAGTCTGATGGATCATTTCTGTGTCTTAAACCCATAATGAATATTGTGACCAATGTGGATGCTGATCATCTGGATTTTTATGATGATCTGGATGAGATCAGGGAAAGTTTCATAACCTTTATGAACAGCGTCCCCTTTTACGGAATTAACGTCGTCTGCGGCGATGACCCGGGCGTTCAGTCTCTTCTGCCCAGAATAAACCGGCCTGTAATGACTTATGGTCTTGGCACTGACAACGATATCAGGGCTGAGATACTAAGGGCTTCAATCGGACCTGAGTTCAACGTGTTTGTAAGTGATAAACACTGGGCCTGGGTCAAACTGGCCCACCCGGGCATTCACAATATTCTCAACAGCCTGGCCGCCATAGGGATTTCCATTCACTGTGGACTGAACAAGGACGATATAATCAGGGGGCTTTCAACTTTCGGCGGAGTTGGGCGCAGGTTTGATATCAAGGGGATCAGAAACCAGGTTCTGGTGGTTGATGATTATGGACATCATCCTACTGAAATCAAGGCAACCATCGATACAGCGAGGATTTGCTACCCTGACCGGAGACTGGTGGTCCTGTTTCAGCCCCACAGGTTTACCAGAACCAGAGCGTTATTTGGGGATTTCTGCAGGGAACTGGCAAAAACAGATGTTTTGCTTTTAACTGAAATATACCCGGCTTCTGAATCTCCCATTCCCGGGGTCAACGGGCTGAGCCTGGCCCAGGGAATCAGGCAGATAAGCAGGACCCAGGTTCACTTTTTTGAAAGCCTGGAAATCGCTTCCGCGGAAATTGGCGATGTCCTGGAGCCAGGAGATCTGTTTCTGACTCTTGGGGCGGGGAACGTCTGGAAAGTGGGAGAGGGTTTTCTGGAAGACCGATGAAAATAATTGAAAAACCTGATCTGACAAAATTATCCACCCTTAAATTGGGAGGATCAGCCATGACGGCCTATTACGCTCAGGATTATCTGGATCTTGAAACTCTGGCTGAAATATGGCCTGAGCTTGGTCCTGATGTCCTGATCCTGGGCAGAGGCAGCAATATTCTTTTTCAAGACGGAATCAGGGAATTATCCATTGTTGTCTGGGAAAAAAATGACCATCCCATTGTCATTAAAGAGGTTGAAGATAAGGTTGTGGCCCTGGTTGACGCCGGCATGAGCCTGCCCGGCCTTTTGAGATGGTGTGCTGGACATGGTTTTTCCGGCACTGAGAGAATGGCTGGAATCCCCGGCAGTGTGGGGGGAGCCATTGCCATGAATGCCGGTTCTTACGGCGTTGAAGCCGGGGACATTTTGAGCAGTGTCACTGTGTGGACTCCTGAGTCAGGAATTATGGAGCTGGAAACAGACGGTTTAAATTTTGGATACAGGACATTCAAGATCACCAGTGCCCCGGGTCCCTTTATAGTCCTCAAGGCCTGCTTCATTTTTGAAAAGGACGATCCATGGGCTGTCAGGTCCAGGATAAAAGAGTTTTACAACAGGAAAAAAAGCGCTCAACCGATTCTTGAAAATACAGCCGGCTGCGTTTTCAAGAATCCGGACGGGTTTGATCCGGCGGGCTTTCTTCTGGAACAGGCCGGATTCCGGGGGAAAACCAAAGGCGGGGTCTGTTTTTCAGACAAGCATGCCAATTTTCTGGTCAACAAGGGCAATGGAAGCAGTCAAGCGGCCCTGGAGCTGATAACCGAGGCCAGGGAGGCAGTGCTGAGAATTTTCGGGGCCAGTCTTGAACTGGAAGTAAGGGTTGTCTGATGGCCTACAGCGCCAGCATTCGATTCGGACAGCGAACAGCCAAGTCCAATAATTACAGAAGCACCAGTCGGACTGGTTTGATCCTGGGCACATCCATGGCCTTTTTCAAACTTGTTGGTGTTTCATTTATCCTGGTCATGAGTCTGGCTTTTATCGTGCTCATCAGCATAGTCCTGTTATATGGATACAACACTGCAATGAACAGCAGCTTTTTTGCCCTGAAAGAAATCGAGATCAGCGGAAACAGACAGCTGACCTATGTTCAGCTTACGGAAATAATGGAAGTCAATCCAGGAGACAGCATACTTCAGCTTAATATGTCTGATCTCCACGCCAGGATCCAAGGCAATCCATGGATTCAGGAAGTTTCCATCAAGAGGGTGTTCCCGGACAGACTTGTGGTCAACCTGAAGGAGTCTCAGGCTTATTTCTGGCTTCAGGATCAGGACAGGCTCTGTTACGCCGATGAAAATGGCCGCGTAATCACCGCCATCAGCCCTGGAAGGTATGTGTCCCTGCCCATCCTGTACTTGGAAGGGGAACAACGGAACCATGATCTGAAAACAGTTGTCAGTTTCCTGGAAAACAGAAGCTTTCCCTTTTCCCTTCAGGACATTTCCTGGATCAGGGCAAAAGAGTCAGGAAGCGTAGAAATGCGGATAGAACCCAGCAGGATCAATATCACCCTGGACAAAGACCTGCTCAGCTCCGGACCCCGAAGACTGAACAAGGTATGGGCTGATCTTGTTGCCAGGGGCGAAACAGACTCTGTGGAAAAAATAGTAATCGCGGGCAGTAACGCCTGGGTTGGCTTCAGGCTACAGGACCAGCAATAATATTGCGGCTGTAAGGTTCGCGGCCGGGCCGCGTAAAGATAACCTCAAACTGAACAAGAAAGACGTTTAGGCGAACAACTTTACCCTTGGAGTGTAAAACACAACCGGAAATAAGGATACTTTTATGGCCAAACCTGAATTAATTGTGGGTCTAGACCTGGGAACGACCAAGATATCAGCCGTGGTTGGGGAAATGACCCCGGACGGGGTAGATATCGTTGGTATTGGGACGAGCCCGTCAACAGGTCTTCGAAAGGGAGTGGTGGTAAATATTGAGCAGACTGTTCAGTCGATTAAAAAGGCCCTGGAAGAGGCTGAACTCATGGCTGGATGTGAAATTCGTTCGGTTTACGCCGGCATAGCCGGCAGCCATATCAAGGGTTTCAACAGCCATGGGGTTATCGCGGTCAAAGGCGGCGAAGTCGGCAGCAGGGATGTTGAAAGGGTTATTGACGCGGCCAAGGCCGTGGCCATCCCCCTGGACCGGGAGGTCATCCATATTCTCCCTCAGGAATATATTGTGGATGACCAGAGAGGGATTGCCGATCCCCTGGGCATGGCCGGAGTCAGGCTTGAGGTGAAGGTGCATATTGTTACCGGCGCGGTGAGCAGCGCCCAGAATATTGTCAGGTCCTGTCATCGTTCAGGTCTGGATGTGTCAGACATAGCTCTGGAGTCCCTGGCCTCTTCCAAGGCTGTCCTCACTGAGGAGGAGCGGGAGATCGGCGTGGCCCTGGTGGATATCGGCGGCGGCACAACCGATGTGGCCATATTCAGCAATGATTCCATCAAGTATACCGGGGTCATTGCCATCGGCGGAGCCAATCTGACCAATGATATCGCCTTTGGTCTGCGCACGCCCATGGTGGCCGCGGAAAAGATAAAAATAAAATATGGATGCGCCCTGGCTGATATCATTCAGGATGATGAGATTATTGAGGTTCCCAGTGTCGGAGGGCGCCCGCCCCGCAGACTGTCCAGGCATGTGCTGGCTGAAATCTGCGAGCCGCGTATGGAAGAATTATTCGCCCTGGTGGACCAGGAGCTTGTCCGTTCCGGGTACAAGAACTCTATAGGCGCAGGAGTAGTGCTCACTGGGGGAGCGTCTCTTCTGGAAGGGTCTCAGGATCTGGCTGAGCAGGTTTTCAATCTCCCCACCAGGATAGGATACCCCAGAAAAGTTGGCGGGCTCAAGGATGTGGTCAATAATCCCATGTTTGCCACGGCAGTGGGAGTATTAATCTATGGAGCTGAAAAAGAAAGCGCGGAAAAAAGCTTCAGGATAAGGGATAAAAACATGTTTAACCGGATCCTGGCCAAAATGCGCAAGTGGTTTGTGGATATTAAGTAGGATAAGGCAATCTGTTAAAAAACCCCATATCAGGGATAATTATTTTTTAAAGTAAGATAAAAAACACAGGGTAAGGAGGAAGCCATGGAATTTCAGGAAATCGAAACGGAAGGCAGCGCCAGGATTAAAGTTGTGGGAGTAGGCGGCGGCGGCGGAAACGCTGTAAACAACATGATCTGCTCCGCCATGAAAGGGGTGACTTTTATTGTGGCCAATACAGATGTTCAGGCCTTGAGGCATTCAAAGGCTGAACACAAAATCCAGCTGGGTGAAAAGCTGACCAAGGGCCTTGGTGCCGGGGCTGACCCGGAAGTGGGCAGGGAAGCGGCTCAGGAAAGCATGGACAAAGTCCGTGAAGTCCTGCAGGGATGCGACATGGTTTTTATCACCGCGGGCATGGGCGGCGGAACAGGCACCGGCGCAGCTCCGGTCATAGCCAGAGTGGCCAAGGAAATGGAAGCCCTGACTGTGGCCGTGGTGACCAAACCTTTTTATTTTGAAGGCAAAAGACGGCGCGGCCAGGGAGAAAAGGGGATTGAAGCCCTAAAGGAAGTTGTGGACAGTATTATCACAATTCCCAACGACCGCCTCCTGTCCCTGGCATCCAAAAAAGCGGGCTTTCTGGAAATGCTCAAAAAGGCCGATGAAGTGCTCTATTATGGAGTCAAAGGCATTTCAGACCTGATCATGGTTCCAGGGCTCATTAACCTGGACTTCGCTGATGTCAAGGCGGTCATGTCTGAGATGGGCCTGGCCATGATGGGAACCGGCATTGCCAAAGGCGAGGGACGGGCCAGGGAAGCGGCCATGAAGGCCATTACCAGCCCCCTGCTGGAGGATATCTCCATAGACGGGGCCAGAGGGGTACTTATGAATGTGACCTGCGGAACTGATCTGGCCATTGATGAAGTCAGCGAAGCCGCGGAAATCATCCACGAGGCCGCCCATGAAGACGCTCAGATTTATTTCGGCACAGTCTTTGACCAGGATATTGAAGACGAGATCAGGATAACAGTTATTGCCACCGGCATAGAAGATGCCTTTGCCAAGGTTGAGGAAAAGAATGCCAATGTGACCAGGCTTGATTCGCAAAGAACCGGATCAAAATTTGTTCAGCGGCCCAGGTCTCTTCAGGTTGATCCCGAGAGAAAGGAAAACCTGAATATACCAACCTACCTGAGGGCAAAGAAAAATTTCGACTCCCAGGAAGAGACTAACAGCAGAAACAGCTCTAAACAAAAGGCGGAAGAATTTATTTTTGATGAAGACGAATTTGAAATTCCCTCTTTTATCAGAAAACAGGCTGACTAGTTTATTGCTGGCTCAGGCAGTAATTTGATGTTTAAGCAAGGCTCGATGCCCGCCAGGGAATGGGGAGGGCGTCTTCCCGTGGCCCTTGTGTTTCCCGAAGGAGAGCCCCAGGCCTTATCAACCCTGGGCTGGCAGAGCGTCTACAAAGATCTTGTTTATGATGATGGTTTTTATGTTGAGCGCTTTTTCTGGGATAAGGAGGGTCAAAGAGCAGGCTCTCCTGACTCGGACAAAAAGCTTGGCGTTTTTCCTCTTATATGTTTCAGCCTGAATTTTGAAGGCGATTACCTGAGCCTCATTAACATTCTTCAGGCGGAAAAAATCCCTGTTCGTTCCATTGAGAAAAGCGATTGGCCGCTGATCATGGCCGGTGGACCACTCGCTTTTCTCAACCCCTTCCCCGTGGTTCCCAGCCTGGACTTTTTGTTTGTCGGAGAATCTGAAGGCAGATTTAAGCAAGTGGCGCACAGGATCCGGGAGTTGTGGCTTTCAGGGGAAGCCTGTGGCCGGGTTATTGAGAAAATATCCGGATTCCCGGGGATCTTTATCCCCGGACAAAAGCATAAGGTCAAAAAACAGATCTCCATAAGCGGTAATCGCTGCCTTCCCCAACCCGGGTATTCTTCTTTTATTTCAGACAAGTCTGTTTTCCGGGGCAGTTTTCTGGTAGAGGTAAACAGGGGATGCTCCTATGGCTGCAGGTTCTGCGCTGCCGGGTTCATCTACAGGCCTCCCCGTCAGGCGGATCTGGGCGCCTTAAAAAAAATCGTCCAGGCAGCCGGACCTGGAAAAGTCGGACTTGTGGGCACCGCCCTCACCGACTGGAAGGACCTGGAAACATTTCTGGCCTGGCTTCATGATCAAAAGATCAAATTCTCCCTTTCATCAATGCGGGCGGACAGCCTTGAAAGAAAGTTTCTGGAATTTCTGCGCCGGTGCGGCATCAGAACAATAACTCTGGCGGTTGAAGGAATCAGCCAGACCCTGAGAACAGCCGCGAACAAGCATTTTAAGGAAGAAAAATTTTTCGCCGCGGTTGAGCATATCAGCGGGCTGCGGTTCAACACCCTGAAACTGTATTTTATCCTGGGCCTTCCAGGGGAAAGCCTCAATGACTTTGGGGAACTCTCCACTTTTCTAAAAAGACTGGATGAGGCAAGGAAAGCCGGAAGGGGCGGAAAAAGCAAAGGAGTGGACCTGGTAAGCATCAGCGCTTCCATGTTTGTTCCCAAACCCTGGACTCCCCTTCAATGGGCGCCTATGGACAGCGAAGAAAAATTTCTGGAAAAAACCAGGATCTTCAAAAAAATGTGTTCCAGATTCAAGGGCCTGAGATTCAGGGCTGAAAAACCATTCGCGGCCAGGATTCAAGGTCTTCTGTCCAGGGGAGACGAGAAAGTGCATGACCTGCTGGTGCTGGCGTCTGAGCATGGCAGCAGCTGGAAAAAGGCCCTGAAGGACTGGCCGGGGCAAATATCAGACTACATAGACAAAGAGTTTACAACTGATACCGACTTTGTGTGGGACGCGATAGATATTGGAGTTGATAAAAACTATCTCATAGCTGAGTGGAAAAGATACAGGAAAGCACTGCTTACCAGACCCTGCCCTGCCCTGCCCTGCGACAGATGCAAAAGATGCGGCATGGATGATTTTCTGGCCGCTGACGACAATACTTCATTGTAAAAAAATCAGGATGACTAGGTTTTAGTATTATCTATTTATATAACCGCTGGAGGAACCTTACATGGCCACAATCTGTTTCAAGGCCTTTTCATTTTTGCAGGCCAGACTGGAAGCCGCCGGACTTGAAAGCTTTAACGAATGCATGGAAATTGATCCCGGCCAGACGGTTGAAGATATAATCCTCGGCCTTGGCCTGGATGAAAGCCAGGTGGAGGCTGCTTTTGTCAATGGCCGGGTCGCTTCTTTTTCAACCAAGCTCAAGGACGGTGACAGGCTGGCCCTTGTTCCGCCCGGCACTCCCGGGCCTTACCGCGTTCTTCTGGGCATAAGAGACGGAAAACAAAACCAGGGAGAATAACCATGCCTTATATCACTCAGGACAGAAGAGATGTCTTTGACAGTGCCCTGGCCCAGCTGGCCGGGAAAGTTCAAAACGAGGGAGAACTGAATTATTGTATCTACAAGCTCTCCAGGCTGATCATCCTTAGAATAGGTGAAAGTTACTCCAATCTCAGCATGTGTTCCAGTGCAATGGAACACGCCAAGCTGGAGTGGTACAGAAAGGTTCTGGGACCTTACGAGGATGAGAAAATCCGGGAAAACGGGGACATCTGAAAAAATCTACATTAGCAGAAGCAGGGTTATGGCCATGACGAGCATGCCAACCACAAGGGCGTAAATGGCCAGATGGCCTTTCCCGTATTCCCTGGCGGCCGGAAACAGTTCATCAAGGGAAATAAAGACCATTATTCCAGCGATAAAGGCGAATATAAATCCCATTGAAGTGGGAGAAATAAAAGGTCTCAGAACCAGAAAACCGATCAGAGCGCCCAGGGGCTCAGCCAGGCCGGTGGACATGGACAGCCAGAAGGCTTTGGCCCTGCTTTTAGTGGCATAATAGATAGGCACTGCCACGGCTATGCCTTCAGGAATATTATGCAGGGCGATGGCTATGGCGATGGCCACCCCCAGGGTTGGATCAGCCAGGGTGGCGAAAAACGTGGCCATTCCCTCGGGAAAGTTGTGAATGGCAATGGCCATCGCGGCCAAGATACCCATGCGGCGCATTTTGCCGCGATCAACCCTTTCGTGGACCTGCTCCACCTTTCTGGCTTCATGTGGGTTTTCATGTTCAGGAACAAGACGGTCGATAATTCCGATGAAAAAAACCCCGGCGAAAAATCCCATTGTCATGATCCAGGCGGCCATATTATGGCCGTGGACCGGCTCCAGCATTTCCAGGGCTTCAGGCAGAAGTTCAACAAAGGAAATGTAGATCATGACCCCGGCTGAAAAGCCAAGGGCAATGGACAGAAACACCTTGTTGGTATGTCTGGTGAAAAAAGCAATAAAGCTGCCTATGCCGGTTGAAAGTCCGGCAAGAGCGGTCAGGGAAAAGGCTAAAAGTAGATTTTCTTCAAACATGACTGCTTATTAAAAATCCAGATGTTAACTGGAAAAGATAAGAATATCAATCCAGAAAATAATCCACGCTGGTCACAACCCTGACCTGTTTTATTTCCGGGGTAAAAAAGTCACGGTTATTAATGGGAACAAACCCTGGCTGGTTCTGCGAATGGCCCCCTCGGTGCTTCCTGAGTCATGGGCAAATAGCCGGGCGGCTCTGGTTAATTTCACATTACTTCCAAGGCCAATTTTTGGCAAGGGGTTTGAGCTGTTTTTAAATCAAAACGGATAGGCTTAAGCTTTTAAAAAGTTATTGACATTAGACACGGGGGAACACTAGATAATATCTCACGGGATGTAGCGCAGCCTGGTAGCGCACTTGAATGGGGTTCAAGGGGTCGGAGGTTCAAATCCTCTCATCCCGACCATTTAAATCAAGGGGTTAGGCGTAATGCTTAACCCTTTTTTTATGTCAAAAAAGCTTGTGGTACAAAATTTGGTACAAAAAAGATGGACGCTTGGATCTTAATTTTACTCTCAATCTGCGAATAACAATCCCTCAGAAATCCCCCATTTGTTTCTTCTCCATGCTCCTGCAGCTTGAGGCAGGAGGCTTGCCCTGGCGTAAGGCCATAGCGCATACGGGAGATGACAGATATGCAGGGCAAAACGACATTACAGAACTCTGAGCAAATCACCGGCAACAGGATTCAAAGCAGTATTCGATCAGAGACGCAAGGCATAACGTGTATGATCCTGCACAGAGCACTGATGCTGAAATTTGCGCAGGGACCAAAGCCAGGGCATACCGGATGCCGTCAACGATATGTTCAGTCAAGATTCAACTCCGCTTGTCACTGCCAGAGAGAGAGAGAGCGGGAACCTTCGGTTATTTATCCGCTGAAGATAGCATATCCGGGGAGGTGGGCGGGAATATTCCTGTATGGGCCGGAGTGGAGCAACCGGAAGAAGCGAAGCGGCTGAAGGGCGAAACAAAGGCACAGCTTCCATAGTGGTGGGCATGGGATCTCTTTTCTTGAGGGGGTGGGCGGGAAAAGATCATATAGAAAGCGGTAAAGTTTACATAGTGCCTGTTATGGTTGCCAGCGGATATTCAGATTCCTTCCGCTGTTCCGTCTGGCCCATAACCGCGCATTATGTAAAAACGGGCCTCCTTGCGCTGGGAGTAATGAGCAGAAGGGCAGGCAGGATCAAGGACAGATACAAGGCGAAGGTCCGGCCAGGGAGTGCGCTGGACGCTGTTACAGGAGCTTGCGGGATTATCTGCGGCCAGCTGGTACGACATGGCCGGGGTGAGCCGAACAGTCAGAGCATCAAGGCCCGTGCCTTTGCCGCCATCCACTGAGGGCGGCGGGTGGGTGTATCATTAGCCAGGCCGGGAGCGTAGCCGACTGTAAGCCGTTAGGCTGAAGGGAGAAGCGGACGGCCTGCACCTTCGTTGAGTTGGCCAAGGCTATTGATCACCGGCAGTGGCCAGGAGATAGGAGATCCATAAAAGGCCCCCCCCTTCCCGATGACCCCCCACCCCCCTTTTCCGAATCCGGAGCGGCCGGCCTTCTATAAGGGACTTCACTGTTTAATGTGCGGGTAATTTTTCCAAAACTTTCTCAGGGTACCTGGGATTCCACAATTTTTCCCGGGCCAGCTCAGGGAAAAAGTTCAGGGTACCTTGGACGGCATTATTTTTTTCCTGTTTGATCCGGGCATGTTGTGGAACCATACCCTATCGATACCCTATCGATACGCTATTAAAAATTATCCGGGCATTTTGTGAAGGTCAGGGCGTCTCAAGGATGAGGGTGCTTTAATTTATCGATTCTCTCAAGAATGGCGGCGGCCCTGGCTTCTTCCCGCATCATTCTTAAGATAAATGCCATATTGAGTTCCGTGATTTTTTTGCTGTGAGCATAGTGCTTCATAACCGTGAGCATCATTTCAGGGTCTTCGCAATACCTCTGCAGCAGCCTTTCGTTCTGGCGGGTATGGTATCTGGACAGGATATCAAGTTCTGCTTTTTTCCCGAGATCGGCCAGGACTTCGAGTGTGTAATCACAAGCAGTCTTCAAGTCTATCCGACCTGTATTAATATGAAAATTGTGTTCGGCCTCCTGCCTTTCCTCCCAGTCACACATATATTCCCATACATGGTCCAGCATATGCCCCCTTCCTGTTTAAGGGAGCATAAAGCAGAAGGGATCAACTTGTCATTCGTTTCTTTTTGGATCTGATATACTCGTCCATCTCGCGCAAGGCTTGATCTGCCTCTTGTCGGAGGGAATCAGCGTAAGAGGTTCTAGCGGCCTTTTGTGTCTCAGAGGATTTAGGACTGGATTTCTCATCCGGTAAGTGGGGCTGGTCTGTATCTGAGCTCATTGATAAACTCCTGCTCGGTCATGCCTGTTTTGTCAAGCATTAAGATATTGGCTCACACTCTGAGGCGGGGTTATTCCCACGATTCGTGGGAATATGATTTTCTTGCCTGTAAACTCTGCTTTCCAACTGTCTGCCACTCACTTTGTCCCCAGGCGCATTGGATTCACACTCCGGGACGGGGTCATTATTGCGATTCGCAATAATAGATCCATCATTCCTCAAAACTCTGTAATGCAAAGCCCCATCGCTGACCCTATCCCCAGGCGCAGCAGTTTCATTGATCCTGCCGGCCAGTTCCCTGGTCACAGTAGCGGTTCCGGAATGTCCATTTATTCCGGCAATATACGTGAAGCCATAGAAAGCCCTGTGCTGTATGGTATGAGGTAAGGCATGGGTTTTGTTGCGAAAAGCCCGGAGAATGGATTCTGAGGCTTTGTTTTTTTGAGGTATTCATTAAAAAAGTGGATTAAATCGAAAAAAAGGCCGGAACCACCACAATGATGATCCCGGCCTTGACCCTTGAACCTGATGCTAACTTATCAAGCTTCCTGCTCATTCGCAACACGTTTGCGGATGCGCTCACGTTCCTTCTCGGAATAATAATAATTTAAAACCCGCTCGTTTAAAAATGCGTGGAACTCGTCCAGTCCCGCGCCTGGGTGGTCCCAGCTGAACACGTCCAGCAAGAATTGGAAGATTTCCTGGTCATCCTTGCCCTCAAATTGCGGAGACTTCCGGAGCTCGTCAAAGAAGCTTTTCTTTGCCTGAGCCTCTTCCTCTGCATCGATAAAGCGAATAGGAGGTGCAGCCTGACCTTCATACGTGGGCGGCTGGTGAGGGCGGGGCAGGTGTGCCGGTTGATCCTGGAAGGGGACCAGGGGCCTCGCGGTATCATAATTGTGGACTGCGGCATGAAGCCCCATTCCCCCGATGTCCTTACCTTCCGGGGGCTCCTGCCAACCTCGCCCCTCTACCGGCTCAAGGTCAAAACCGGCAACCGGAGATTGAGCGGCTAAGGCATCTTGTGCCTGGCTTCGCTGCTGTGGATCTCTATGTCTGGCCTGCCAGCTTAGAGCGGAATCCTGCACCCCATGCACAAAATCTTTATACGGAACATTCCGGCCCGTGGTTGCGTAGAGATCCTGCAGAGCTTCATCCGGGCTCTTGTCTGGCGCAACGTTGAACTGAGATTGCAGATAGTTTCTCAGTGCGTTATCCCTTTCATAGCCACGTTCCACCATTTGCATAATCACATGGTCCATAATTTTCTCCTGTACGGCCCTACGGTTTATAGGTTTTGAGCGGGCGGCGCCTGGTCCGCTCCGGATTCAAGGAGGCGCATCTTTCGGATGCTCGACATTATTAAATTGTATAAAACTGCGGCTCTCCAGCCATTCCAGCAGATAGGCAGTCGGGTACATTATGTCCCGGCCCACCCTGTAACGCACCCGGGGGCCAGTGCCCCGGCTGTCGGCATTGGCCAGCGCACCAGGGGTAACGACTTCGCCAAAATATTTTTTTATCTTTTTCCGGGTAATGACCGGCGGTAATGAGTTTGCAAGATCGTTCAGCATGTTATTTTCCTCCGTCCAGTTTAAGCAGTGAAATGGTCGCTCCCAGCTTGGCCAGGCGGTCAGCAATCCTTCTGCCCGTTTCCGGATCAGTTTTCTTGATCTCGGTCAGAATGGCATCCTGTACCATTTTCACTTCACGCATATCGTGCAGATCCTTCAAAATTGAGTACATTAGATTTATCTGGTGCCTGCCTTCCTGCCTGCATTTATGCAGACCCTCCAGAACTGAAGTCCGGTTGCTCAGGAGCTTTTCAGCATCCTTTTCAGGCCGATCACCCTTGGCCACTGCCTCCAGCAGCTCCAGGTTCTCGAACGTGCCCTCCATGAGCCTTCTGCACTGCTCGGCCAGGTTAAGATCCTTGGTTACGATTTCGGCGGCTGAGTATGTGGCCACATCCTTGGCAATGGACAGGTTCAAAACCTTAAGCCGTTTGCGGACTGCTTGGG
This sequence comes from Desulfonatronovibrio sp., assembly GCA_003566455.1. Classification (GTDB taxonomy): domain Bacteria; phylum Desulfobacterota; class Desulfovibrionia; order Desulfovibrionales; family Desulfonatronovibrionaceae; genus Desulfonatronovibrio. The sequence goes on along the minus strand of PXDF01000077.1, from coordinate 124 downwards.
GGCTTACCCCCAGATTCTGGGCTATCTGGGTTGCGTTTAAACCATTCCTATGCCCCTGAATTAAAAGGCGATCATCAATTTTTTGTTTCGGCATCTCTGAATTTGGTTGCGTTTGGTTGCGTTT
>PXDF01000097.1 GCA_003566455.1 Desulfonatronovibrio sp. | reverse complement strand
CTCTTTTCGTGCAACTACCAACTGCATACCGCACTCTCCACCGCCAGCACTCCGAAATGCTCAGGCAGATAGATCCGGGTGATAACCGGCACGGACAGCGCCCCGATGGCCTTGGCCCCGGCAGAACCAGACGCCAGCATGGCCATGTTCCGGAAAATCGAACCAGAATGACTTTTGCTGTTCCACCTGGCTGCGATTCCTTCGGTGAACCGGGTTAATCTTGATGTTTCAGGGGTAGTTGGTTGCATGATTCAATTTTCAAAGAGCAGAGGGACTGATTTTTATCCTAACCCATTCAACAAAATCTTTTACTGTTCCCGGATCAGAGATTATAGCTTCAAACTGCTCACTTTTTAATCTTTCACAAAAAGAGGCCCAGTTCTTCGGTTTCTTTTTACCTGAGAGCCCTAAGTGATGTTCAATGTCTCCGGCAGGCCAAAGCCAAATGCTACTTTCCTTCATTTTATCATGTAAAGCCATAGTTACATCCTTTGAATCATCTAGCTGTGCCCATTCCTGATAAACATGCTTTGCCTTTCTGTTGCCATTATTGACCGGCCTACCGTTACTCCCAATCCGGATACTTTCATCCTTTTTGGCCATGGCTTGAATTTGTCCCAGGCAAGATTTGACATCAGAGTCATCACTATCAATCAGGCCATGCTTACAGGCCTGATTTACGACAAAATCAAAATCCGCCAATGCACATGCTCTGATTCCAAGTTCCTGAAATACTTTCAAAGAATCTGGTATACCTGCTGTACCGTTCAACCTTAACAAAGCGATGCGGTCATCAGCAAAGGATGCTCTCGAAATAGCTTGGTATAAAAAAGGGAGTACATGATCTTCTGTCTTGCCTTCTGTAAGTAAAACAGAATCACTAAACAGCCATCTGCTGGAGTTTTGCAGTTCAAACAAGATGTGAAGGCGGTTGTCTTCTTCGTTGACTCTTTTTTGCAGGGCTTTAGCAACCGATGGCATAATCTGAGTTTTTCCGCTTCCTTCTTGCTTACGCACAATATGAGTATGTGGTATGGCCTGGCGATCGATCATGATCGGCGAATGTGTGGTATAAATGACTTGATAGTTGGATTGCGATAGGGTTTCCAGGGCTTCACGGACTTTCTCAATGGCCTGTGGGTGAAGGTAAAGCTCCGGTTCTTCGACCACCAGCAATCTGCGTTGGGCTTGCTTTTTATCTCCACCTTGGATTTCAGCCAGATAACGAACAAGAGCCATTTGTATGCTTCGTTGAGCTCCATGACCCAAATCTGTGAAATCTCGGATGGCATCGTAGCCTTTTTCACTAACCCGAACAGTACCGGCCTTAAACAGAGCTTTTATTTCAGGAACTGGAATATCTAGATGCAGACTTATTCCCGGAAAAAAAGACTCCAACACTGATGAAGCCTCTTCATCAAATCGTTTCAGCTCTTTTGCTCTTAAAGACCCGCTTACTGAAAGCTGTTGGCTGATTTGGTCCAATACTACCTGAATAGATTCACCATGTTTTTCCTCTAAAGGTACGGTAAATTCTGCAAGTAATTTTCCTAAGGTGGTCCCTGTTTTTGCTTTGGTGCTGTCTTCAGCAGCGTCTATCATTGCGCCAATAATGATAGGCTCCGGAAACAGTGCTTTTATGGCCTCAGGTATGCCTGTAGGATTTTTGGGCCACGCATCATCGTTTTGAATGTTACCGACAGTTGGATCATAAACATACAGCTCGGTTGCCTTTTTGCCGCTCCCAGGTTCAAGTTGTATCCGGCGTATATCCAAAAAACCTTCTCTGATAAATGGTTCAATCCTTGAACGGTGTTTGTCGTCCAGCTGATCTAAAACAATTTCTGTTAAACCTGCAACACGACCCTGGATACACACAGGTTTTCCAGACACATAGAAATCGCTTTCAGTAAGGGAAAAGGGAGATACTAGCCAGCAAATGGCATTCATAATATTCGATTTTCCTGCATTATTGTATCCGACAAAAGGGGTACAATCACTGAGGGTAAAGCTTATTTCATGACAAGACCGGAAATTATATATCTTAACGTCTGTTAAGTGCTGCATATGAAAACTCCATCTGGCCTGTCTGGATTTGTATCAAAATCATATCATTTGCCTTTGAATTTACGCATTAGAAGTTTAGGATTTTCAACATAAACCTGAAAATTTTTTTGAATATGCTTCAATAATGCCTCTACTTTTTCTTGGATACCTTGCAAGTCTGAGGTGTCTTTCTCAAACCTAGTCTCAGCAGATTGTTTTTTTTCTAAAATGGCAATATCTTTCATGTCATTTGTCATGCGGATTACGAAAATGAGAACATTATCAGCAGTATCACAAGTATAATAAATTGTCCGAGCAGCCTGACTCAGGTTGAAACAGTCACTTTCCTGTTGTTTGTCGGATAAATCAAATGAGTGTCCATCATACAGTTCCATCAGCCGAGGATAAGCCATATGTGTATAGTCCGATAAAAATCGCATCTGCTGCAAAGCAGTCTGACCTGCGTCAAATTGGCTTATTTCGCTGTCATTATCTTGAAATTTTCCAATGGATGCGGAAAGTTCCTTAAGAGTGACATGACTTCGCTGGATGTTGTCGATTAGAGGAGTTTCAGGATTTTGCCAGGTTTCTTTGAAAAATTCATCCAGGGCATGTTCCTGCTTTTGACTTGGCCAGCCCCCAGGCTCTGTTGTCAGGTTGGGGAGCATGTAAACTATATTCAGACACGAATCATAAATTGAACGGGCCAGTATGGCAGCCTGGAAAAAGAAACCTTTTTGGAACAATATCAGCATGGCATTGGCAGTACTTGCTGCTCCAGAAAGCTTCATCAACAAAAATAGCAACAATTTATTACCATTATGCATGTGACGCCATCCAGCTTGTGTTTTATCCCAGTAAGGTCTTTGCGTACAAATAACCATGGCTTGTGAGATATTTTCAGCCAGCTGCTCACCACACTGGATCAGCGATTTAAGGTTGCCATGGGGGTCTGACCCGGATCTGTTCCTATAAGAATCTGATATCATTATCGATACATCGATTTTTTGAATGAAGGTATGCGGAATTTTCTGCTATGCCTTGATATCATTGACATTTTCCAGTTCAATTTCCCATTGAAACTTGTTGCTCCACTCCCCATATGGTGAATAATCTTCATTCAGGGCATGATCAGGGCCGCTGGGTGTCCTAGGCATGCAAAATCAAGCTGAATTTTTGCACGTTTCGCGTCAAACGCGATTCGTGCAATTTAATCAAGGATTTTTTACCTGTCCTGCGCCCCGGCAGCCCCCGAAGCCACCACAGCCACATTCCGGACAAACCTGCTTTTCCAGGTGCGGTTTATGAACCCCTGCATCCCGTTCAAGGACCAGGGCTTTTCTGTAGTCACCGGCTCCGCCATCCAATCATCCTATTCAATTAAATCCCACTTTTTGCACGTTTCGCG
>PXDF01000019.1 GCA_003566455.1 Desulfonatronovibrio sp. | reverse complement strand
TAGCCCAAGTTCGAATCTTGGCGGGGGCACCATAAATAAATACTTTTCAGAGAATATGTGAAGAAGGCGTCAAGCCTGGTAAGCACTATGTAAGCAGCAGAAAATAATAACTCTGCAAATATTCTCACAATAACCTTCCCGCTATATCCAGCTGAAAAAGCCTGTTTTCTCCAACCTGATAATAAGGGGGCCCACAGGACACATCCCGCAGATGAATAATGTTCCCCTTTTCATCCCAGTTAAAATAACTCTGGCATTCAAACAAGTTATGATCTTTTTACACATAACGCCTGGTCATGAAAAAAGAATTGGTCACTGTTTAAGGTTATGTATGTTTCAATGCCCGGACAGTCAGCGCACGGAACAACTCCATGGTATGTGCCGGCCCAGTCCAGGGAAATCCGGCTGGAATGGAAATCATAAGCATAATTACTATTCCTGGATGGGGTTTTGCCTGAACAGCCTCCAGCACACATTACCAGCAGCACAATATATATAATCTTGCTTTTCATTCCATCACCTCGCAGTTGAATTTATAGAATTCCTTGTTCCTTGGTGACAACCAAGGGGTTGATCATGGCAATGATCAAGTTGTTTCTGCTCAGGGTGCCCCCGGGGATTCTTCAGGGAATAGAGGTTTTGCAGATCATCATCAAAAAAATACATTTAAAATCGACTGACTGTCAAACCCTGCCCAAATAAAAACAAAGAATATGCTCTTGCCTGAAACAAGTGATTTTCATCACCGGCTTGGCTTGTCATTTCTGTTTTGACTTAATATGGTTACAGTAAATGTTTTCCAAGCGCTCACAATTTGGTGCTGCCCTCCTTGCCAATGAGAGTGAGATACCGAGCATTTGAGAATTTAAACAAGGGCTGTTAAGGTGGTTCACATAAACAACAGCATTAACTCTGAATGGCAATCCAGATACTCTCCATTGCCATCCGGTAAACAGAGCCAAAATCAAGAGGTCAGGTTGAAAGATTCATTCCTTTTTTGTTTGAGTCGGGTTTGGGCGCGGGTTTTATTTTTTCTTTTTGCCCTTTTGCTCATTTCTCTTCCCGCAGGCGCCGAAGACAAGGAAATTCGTTTTTCTTCAGGTGAAAAGCTTATCTTTCATGTTCGATGGGGGTTTATCCCTGCCGGAGAAGCCGTTCTTGAAATTCATCCTATGACAACAGTGAACAATATTCCATCATACCACTTCTCCTTCACTGCCAGGACCTCTAAGCTGGCAGATATCTTCTATAAAGTCAGAGATCGCATCGACGCCTACACCGATCACGCCATGACTCACTCCCTGCTCTATACCAAACACCAGAAGGGCAATAGGAACCGGAAGATCACAGTGAACTTTGACTGGGAAAAGAATAAAGCGTTCTACACCGATATCAGAGGGAAAGATGTTAGAAGGGAGAACAGACCTGTCTCAATAATTCCCGGATCATTCGATCCCTTGTCTGTCTTCTACGCCTTTCGTCTTCTTGAGCTGGGAGAAGGCCTCGTCTATCAATCTCCGGTTACGGACGGAAAAAGATGCGTCATGGGAAAACTGACGGTGATCAAGAGAGAAAACATCACAGTGGCTGGCACCACCTATGATACCTTCCTTGTTGAGCCGGACCTGGAGCATCTTGGGGGTGTTTTTGATAAGAAAAGGGATTCCAGACTCCAGATTTGGGTCACAGCCGATGGCACTTCGATCCCGGTGAGGATAGAAAGCGAGGTGGCTGTCGGGAGCTTTGTCGCCGAACTCGTCTCCAAGCAATACACTAAGCGCTCTTCCACAAAGCCATAGAAAAAAAGCCTTACTAACTCACGGATTTTTTGTTCTGAAATTTTTCAACGTTTAGCATTCTTGTTTTCCATACTTTCATGGGGATTCTGTTGTTATATCATGATGTTTCAGGTGAAAGCTATACGCTTGGGATGCGTTTGTACGCCCTGGATGAAAGAAAGGCAATCCTGGTTAGCCCAAGTTCGAATCTTGGCGGGGGCACCAAAATATTATCCGCCTGTCTCGACTATCTCTTTCACCGCGGCAATCAACTGCTCTTCATCCGGAATATAAAAACGCTCCAGAGGCGGGCTGGCAGGGACCGGTATATCCGGGCCTGTCACGCGGCGGAAAGGGGCTTTAAGGCTGGGAAATCCATCTTCCATGACCACGGCCGCGATTTCTCCGGCAAACCCTCCAGTTCGCGTGGCTTCATGCAGCACCACCAGCCTTCCTGTTTTTTTGACTGAAGCCAGGATTGTTTCCTTGTCCAGGGGCGTTAGAGTCCGCAAGTCAACAATTTCCATTTCAATGCCCTGCCCCGCCAGTTTTTCAGCCGCTCCAAAGGCCACCCAAAGCATGCTGGACCATGTTACCACAGTGACGTCCCTGCCTTGCCTTTTTATATCAGCTTTGCCTATAGGCGTAAGATATTCTTCCTGTGGAACAGGACCAGGGGTAAAGTACAGCCCCATGTTTTCAATAAACACAACAGGGTTTTCATCTCTGATCGCCGACTTGAGCAATCCCTTGGCATCAGCCGGGGTGGACGGCATTACAACCTTGAGCCCCGGGCAATGGGCTGCCCATGCTTCCAGGTTATGAGAGTGCTGACATCCCGCTCCAAATCCTGCTCCGCTTTTCATCCTCACCACCAGAGGAAAGGAGGACTTGCCCCCTGAAAGATACCGCAGCTTGGCCGCGTGATTGACAATCATGTCCGAAGCCAGGGTAAAAAAAGGATTGAACATGATTTCCACTACCGGCCTTAGTCCAGCTTCTGCCGCTCCAACAGCCAGGCCGGCAATTGCCGCCTCTGACACGGGAGTGTCCTTTACTCTGCCCGGCCCGAATTCTTCAACAAGCCCGTCTGTGGGAAGCATTGGACTGTTGTGTATGCCAACCCCAACCCCTTCTCCGGCAATAAAAACCCTGGGATCGCGTCTCATTTCTTCTCTTAACGCCTGATTAACTGCCTGTCCCAAACCTAATTTCTGCATGATGATTATTCCTGTAATTTTTGTTTCATGTATCCTGATTAAGCAAACACGTCATCAAGGGCCTCTTCCGGCAGGGGATAAGGGCTTTCCTCAGCGAATCGCACGGCTTGGTCAACAATATCCCCGGCCCTGGTTTCCATTTCCTTCAATCCGTCTGGAGTGATCAGGCCCTGGGAAACTAGCTCATCGCTCAGCCTGGGAATGGGACATTTTTTCTGCCATTTCTCAATTTCATCCCTGGGCTGATACAATTGCTGATCTGTTTCACCATGCCCCCGGCATCGATAAGTTTTGCACTCGATCAGCGTGGGACCTCCCCCGGTAACGGCACTCTGCCTGGCCTCCATGGTGGCCTGATAGACAGCCAGAACATCGTTGCCGTCAACAATTCTGCCAGGCATGGCATAAGCCGATGCCCTCTGAGCCAGGTCTTTAACCCTGGCGTGTTCATCAAAGCGCTGGGCCCCGGCATAGAGGTTGTTCTCGCACACAAAGATAACCGGAAGCTGCCACAGGCTTGCCAGGTTCAGGGATTCATGAAAAGATCCTTCGTCGGCTGCGCCGTCTCCAAAAAAACAGACTGTGACCCTGTCCTGCTGTCTGTACTGCTGGGCAAAAGCCTGGCCAACGGCAATGGGCAGACTTCCTCCAACCACAGTGGTTGTGCACGGGGCGCAGACCTCAGGCACCGCAAGATGCAGGGTACCGCTTTTCCCTTTGTTGCATCCGGTGCTTTTGCAGAAAATCTCAGCCATGAGTTCTCCGGGATCAGCTCCTTTGGCCAGTAAATGATTGTGGCTGCGGTGATTCGTAATGATCACGTCCAGTGGTTCCAGGGCAGCGCATGCACCTGAGCCCACGGCTTCCTGGCCGGTGCACAGGATCATCATTCCAGGTATCTTTCCCTCAATTTTACATAGCTCAGCAAGGGCATCCTCGAACTTTCTGGTAAGGATCATGGTCTGGAGCATCTCGATTTTTTTGTCTGCTGATATTTGCATAGGACCTCCCTGGGGATAAATGACAGCATTTCATGATTAAAGGTTTATCTGAGTGTTGAATCAATTCTGACTGATCATAAGCATTACTGACTCACCGGCTGGAAAAACTTCAAGGGGGCATAAGGGGACACCCAAGACAGGAGCCAGGTCCAAAAAAAATCCGGCCGCGCGAACGACCGGATATTGTTGACTGTGGCGGAGAGGGAGGGATTTGAACCCTCGATAGAGGTTTATGCCCCTATACTCGCTTAGCAGGCGAGCGCCTTCAGCCAACTCGGCCACCTCTCCATTGTTATTCGGATTATCTCAGGGAAAAGAGTAAAAATCCATATCAGTGCAACCTCAAAGGGTCTAAAATCTATCTAAAATGAATAAGACCGTCAACCTAATTATTTGACATTTGTCCACTTGAGCAATTAATGTGAACACATCTATTGTTTAAGGTGAAGACTTATAATTTACTCTTAACTTATTATAATCCTCAACCATATTCCAGGAGCTGTTCATGGCAAAATTTGAGCGCATTAACAGGTTGCCGCCATATGTTTTCGCTATAGTAAACGAATTAAAGATGCAGATGCGCCGCCAGGGAGAGGATATTATTGATCTGGGCATGGGCAATCCGGACCTGGCCACGCCCAGGCACATTGTGGACAAACTGATAGAAGCCGCGTCCAAGGCTGTCAACCACAGATATTCCGCTTCAAGAGGCATACCCAACCTGCGCCGGGCCATCTGCGACTGGTATAAACGACGGTTTGATGTTGTTCTTGATCCAGAAACCGAAGCCATCGCCACCATGGGGGCTAAAGAGGGTTTATCCCACCTGGCCCTGGCCATGCTCAGTCCCGGAGATGTGGTTTTTGCCCAGGATCCCACCTACCCCATTCATCCCTATTCAGCCATTATAGCCGGTGCAGATGTTCGAAGGATTCCCATCGGTCTGGACCGGGATTTTTTTGAAGACCTGCTGGTTGCCACCAAACAGACCTGGCCCCAGCCCAAGGTTTTGATTATATGCTATCCTCACAACCCAACCACAGCCACTGTTGAGCTGAACTTCTTTCAGAAAATCGTGGACTTTGCCAAAGAGCACAATATTTACGTGATCCATGATCTGGCCTATGCCGACCTTTGCTTTGACGATTACGTTGCTCCCAGTTTTCTCCAGATTCCAGGAGCAAAAGATGTGGGGGTTGAATTCTTTTCCCTGTCCAAAAGCTATTCCATGCCCGGATGGCGAATGGGGTTTTGCTGTGGAAACAGGGATATGGTCAACGCCCTGACCAGGATCAAGAGTTATCTGGACTATGGAATATTTCAGCCAATTCAGATCGCTTCAATCATTGCCCTCAACGGCCCCCAGGACTGTGTTCAGGAGATAGTTGACGTCTATGAAGACAGGCGCAACGCCCTGGTGGAAGGACTGAACCGGGTGGGGTGGGATCTGGAAAAACCCAAGGCGACCATGTTTGTATGGGCCAGGATCCCCGGAGAATTTCTGAAGCTGGGATCGGTTGAATTTTCCAAACTGCTGCTCAAGGAAGGCAAGGTGGCAGTTTCACCGGGACTCGGTTTTGGGCATTACGGAGACGACCATGTTCGTTTCGCCCTTGTGGAAAACAGGCACCGCATAAACCAGGCCTTAAGAGGCATCAAAAAAGTTCTGGGTGGATAATGGACAAAAAAACCATCATCCTGGGCCTGGCTGGATTCGGCACAGTGGGCACGGGTCTGGCCAGAATCATTCAGGAAAACGGAGAGTGGATTGAAAGAAGAACCGGCAAAAAGCTGGTCATCAAGAAGATACTGGTAAGGGACCTCTCTAAAGTCAGGCCGTTTATCCCTGGCCCTGAGGCCATACTGACCGACAATGTCCAGGACCTTCTGTCTGACCCGGAAATAGATATTGTTGTTGAACTCATGGGGGGACTGGAAACGGCACTGGAGCTGATAAGAAGAAGTTTTGAAAAGGGCAAGCATGTGGTCACCGCCAACAAAGCCCTTTTGGCTGAAAAGGGCAATGAACTTTTTGCCCTTGCCCACGAGAAGAAACTGGGGCTCTACTATGAAGCAAGCGTTGCCGGTGGCATACCCATAGTTCAAACCCTCAAGGACAGCCTGGCCGGCAACAGGATAACATCCATCACCGGCATCCTCAACGGAACAGCCAATTTTATCCTCAGCGAGATGACCTCCAAAGGCCAGGACTTTATCACTGCCCTTGATGCTGCCAGGGAAATGGGCTATGCCGAGGCTGATCCCACCCTGGACATCGAGGGCATGGACGCGGCCCATAAGCTGGTCATTCTTATCCGCCTGGCCCATGGAGCTGATTATCCCCTGAGCATCCTTCCTGTACAGGGCATTTCCGGAGTAAAAGCCATGGACATAGCCCTGGCCGCTGAATTCGGCTATGTTCTCAAACTCATAGCACAGGTTCGGGAAAAATCAGGTCATCTTCAGGCTGGAGTTTTTCCGGCCCTTTTGCCCATGGATCATATCCTGGCCAAGGTGGATGGACCATTCAATTCCATTCTGCTTAAAGGTAACGCGGTAGGCCCCATAATGCTTTACGGCCAGGGAGCCGGGGATCTGCCCACAGGGAGCGCGGTGCTGGCGGATATCATGACCCTGGGCAGGGACAAGGCAGGAATCAACAACACTGGTTTCAGAGAAAAAGTTTTGCCCAGAGCGGATATTGTTGAGCCTGACCTTGCTGTTTACAGGCATTATTTCAGAATGACCGCCCTGGATAAGCCAGGGGTCCTTTCAGCCGTTTCAGGAGTGATGGGCGAGCATAATATAAGCATTGCTCAGGCAGTTCAGAAACCTGGCCCTGAGGGCAGGGACGTGCCCATAGTATTTCTTACTCACAGGGCCCAGCTCAAGGCTGTTTATTCTGCTCTTCAGGTCATTGACGAATTTGAATTCATAACAGCACCCACAGTCCATTACAGGATATTAAAATGACCAAGGTTCTCATGCTGGTGGCCGATGGCATGGGAGACTGGCCCCTTGACGATCTGGGTGGTAAAACACCCATGCAGGAAGCTGAAACTCCCAATATGGACCGACTGGCTTCCAGGTCTTTGGTTGGAACATGCCAGACCATACCCGGTGCAATGCCGCCTGGATCAGATATAGCCAATATGGCCCTCATGGGCTATGACCCGGGCAGGCATCACACAGGAAGAGGTCCTATTGAAGCCGCGGCCCAGGGGCTCAAGACAGATCTCCATGATCTCATCTGGAGATGCAATCTTGTATCCATTGACTTTCTTGGGGTGGGCGGAAAAATGCTTGACTACTCAGCCGGGCATATTTCCTCTGAAAGTTCAAGACCTTTAATTGACTCTTTGCAGAACAAACTGGGAAACCAGGAATTCACCTTCCACACCGGGGTTCAGTACAGGCATCTGCTTGTGCAGAAAAACGGATGCAGGACTGAGGCGGCAAGGGTTAATGTCCGTCCGCCCCATGACATCCTTGATCAGGATATTGACCATGACCTCAACGAATTCAGATCTTACCCCCCCTTATGGAAACTTGTGGATAACTCCTGGAATATTCTGGGCAAAATAAAATCAGACTCCAAAGCCGATTCCATCTGGCCCTGGGGACAGGGACTTCCTTTGACCCTGCCGTCCTTCAGGGAAAGGTTTGGCCTCAAAGGAGCGGTAATTTCAGCTGTGGATCTCATAAAGGGCCTGGGCAGAGCCGCCGGGCTCAGGGTAATGGATGTACCCGGGGCCACAGGATTGCTGGATACTGATTATCAGGGCAAAGTTCAGGCCGCGCTGTCTTTTCTTGAGGAAAACGACTTTGTCTTTGTCCATCTGGAGGGACCGGATGAATGCGGACACATGGGCTCTGTAAAAGATAAGACTGAAGCCATTTCCCGGTTTGACCGCCTCATTGTGGGGCCATTAACGGATTCCCTGCAGGGGCGGGACTTTATAATGATCATCTGCTGTGATCACCTCACCCCCATAAAAATCCGAACCCATTCCAGAGATCCGGTACCTTTTCTGATTTTTAACAGCCTCATCCCCCTAAATGGACCCAGGGCTTTTAGTGAGGAACTGGCCAGGTCAACAAAACTGGTGATCGACCACGGACATGAACTTCTGCCCTTTGCCCTTGAAAATGAAAATTTCAAAAAACAAATCTTGAACCCATGAATACCCCGTCCAATCATTTTCCCCTCCCTGAAATCTGGCATGCCCACAGGGTTTCTTATGGAGAAACCGATGCCATGGGAGTGGTGTACTACGCAAATTATCTGCACTGGTTTGAGATGGCCAGAAGCGGCTATATCCGCCAGCAGGGAATGAGTTACGTGCTTATTGAACAAAGAGGCGTGTACCTGCCTGTTTTCAGCGCTTCATGTCGTTATTTCCGTCCGGCCAGGTTTGATGATCTGGTTTTTATCCGGGCGGCCATCAGTAATTGGGGACGGGCGTCATTTACCTTTGATTACGAGGTCATAAATGAAGACAAAAGCGTTGTTCTGGCTATGGGGCAGACTGGCCACGCCTGCGTAAATGAAAAGGGCAGGCCCGTGCGGGTGCCCAGTTGGCTGAAAAAGATTTGCAGCGAGTAAATGCCGGATGAAAGCGCTATGGATGAAAGAATCCCAGCGCCCTGTCAGTTGACCTTTTCCTTGTAGTGATCAAGAGCCCTTCCAATGGACTCAAGAACCTCCTCCAGGATTTCCCTGTCCTTTTCAGACTCGGCCCTCTCCATCAACTGGTCGATTTTCACCGCGTACTCATTAATGAGCATCATGGTCAGATAATCCATTGTATCCTGAGGAAGGCGCTGCAGGGCGGAAATTTCCTTTTCATGCTCCATCAAGGAACTGGAAAGAATTGAAACCTCTCCCTTTAACTCAGCAGTGTCCTGCTCCAGCCTTTGGGTAAGATCAACAGCCTGGGCACTGTTTTGAATGGTCAGCTCCATCTGGGTCTGGAAATCTGAAATTTTCTGATCCATGAAGAAATAAAGGGCCGTTACAAGGATAAATAAGGCAAAAACCCCCACCAGGGCCAGCTTTCCAGCTGCTCCTCCGGTTTTTATTTCAACATCCTTTTCCAGGCTCGGATGCTCAGGCTGGGATTTGAGATCTTCAGCCGGTTCCTGTTCCTTAATCTTGAAATCCTCAGCCGGCTTTTCCTCTTGTTTCTCTTCCTTTTTCTGCATACCAATGATCTCCCGGGTCAAGTTTTTTATTTTCAGCCTGAGCAGTTTAAGCTTTTCTCGCGACTCCCTGTTTCCTGGGGAAAAGGCGATTGCTCCGAAAACAATGCCCAAGACAAAACACATAAAAACAAACACATAAAAAGCAATCTCCGGCGAACTCAATTCAACCCACCATAAATCCAGAATCAGGCTGGCCCTGGTGTCAAGGACGGGTGTGTTCTGTACCAGAAAAAGCATGCTGAAGACAAATACAAGGGTCAAGAACAATACTCTGAAAGCGTTCACCCAAAGTCTCCCTGTCTGTGGTTTGTCCTTCCATAGATGTAGGTAAAGCGAGTCAGAAAATCTTCAATACCCTGATTTAAAAGTTTAGGCAATAGCCGCCATTCCCAGTTGCCGCTGGAGGTGGAAGGTCTGTTCATTCTTGATTGCTGGTCAAGACATAAAAAATCCTGCATGGGGATCACGCAGAATCTGGCCGGGGAAGACATGGCTGAACGTATCAATTCTAGACAGATATCTTTCCTGCCAACATCTTTTCCCAGGTATTCCCTGAGCCTGGAAACAGATTCTTTATCCAGTTCATTTTCAAACCAGCCGATTATGGTGTTGTTGTCATGGGTGCCGGTGTATACAACGCAATTATAGACATGGTTATGGGGAATATAAGGATTGTCCGGCATATCCGGACCAAAGGCGAACTGGAGCACCTTCATGCCCGGCAGACCGAATCTGTCGCGCAGTTCCAGAACATCAGGCGTTATATGGCCAAGATCTTCAGCAACAAACTGAGCCGGTGAAAAGCTTTCAGTAATCCTGGACAGAAATTTTGCGCCTGGCCCCTTTTTCCACTGTCCATTGACAGCTGTCTTTTCCCCTGCGTCTATCTCCCAGTAGGCGGCAAAGCCTCGAAAATGATCAAACCTGAGCAGGTCAAACATGATCAGATTCTGCTCAATTCGCTTCCTCCACCACAGAAAATCCTCCCTTTCGCACGCCTGCCAGTCATAAAGAGGGTTGCCCCAAAGCTGACCTGTTTCGCTGAAGTAATCCGGAGGAGCCCCTGCAACATATGTGGGCATATTATCTTGGTCCAAAAGGAAAATATCAGCATGAGACCAGATATCGCAGCTGTCCAGACTGACGTATATGGGCAGGTCGCCAAATATTATTATATGCTGATTGTTGGCGTAGGTCTTGAGTTTGCTCCATTGGGAATAGAAAAGATACTGCCAGTACTTCTCCCTGAGCACCAGCTCTTCCAGATTGTTGTTAATATGCTGAATCTGTTCCTTGTTTTTGAAACGGACCTCAATGGGCCATCTATACCATGGCGCTCCCTTGTATCTGGATTTCAAGGCGCTGAACACGGAGAAATCATCCAGCCAGAAAGAGCTCTTCCGGCAAAACAGCATAAATCCCGGATCAGACTCTATGTCAGCCATGTTTCTGAAAAATGCCCTGTCCAGCAGCATTTTCTTATACTGCCAGGCCCGTTCATATTCGGTTCTCACCCAAGAAAATTCTGGGATCTCTCCCAGGTCCTCAGGGTAAAGAACACCTGATTCTACCAGGGATAAGGGGTCTATAAACAGAGGGTTCCCGGCAAAGGCACTGTAACTGGAGTATGGTGAATTTCCGGTTCCCGGGGTGGTGGGGTTAAGGGGCAGGATCTGCCAGACTTTCTGACCTGTCCTGGCCAGAAAGTCCACAAAAGAGTATGCTCCTTCTCCCATGTCCCCTACCCCGAATTTTGAAGGCAGGGAAGATATATGCATGAGAATTCCACTGCACCTGTTCATTTATTCCATCTCCAGAAATGTTATCCCCAGGGGAGGAAGATTCAGTTCCAGAGAGTGGTAATAACCGTGCGCCGGCTCGTTGTGAGGAAAAACCCTTCCATGGTTGATGAGGTTTGACCCCCCAAAATCGGCATGGTCGCTGTTCAGGGTCTCAATCCAGGTTTTTGATGAAGAAACCCCGATTCGATAACCGGTTCTGGGTACAGGCGTGAAATTTGCCACTACCAGCAGCTGGTTGTTGCTTTTGTCAAAGCGCAGGAAGGATAGAATGCTGTCATCAGCGTTATGGCAGTCAACCCAGGAAAAACCCTTCCTGGAAAAATCAAGTTCATAGAGCTGGGGGTGTTCCCTGTAATATTGATTAAGGCGGGACATCCACAGATTCAGCTTCCAATGAGGCTCATGTTCAAGAAGATGCCAGTCCAGGCTGGTGTCGTGGTTCCACTCAGACCATTGTCCAAACTCCGATCCCATAAAGGTCATCTTTTTCCCGGGATGGGCGTACATGTATCCCAGGAGCAGCCTGAGATTGGCGAATCTCTGCCAGTCGTCCCCGGGCATCTTACTGATGAGTGATCCTTTGCCATGGACCACCTCGTCATGAGACAGGGGAAGGACGAAATTTTCTGAATAAGCATACCAGATGCTGAAGGTCAGCTGGTCATGGTGAAACTTGCGAAACACCGGGTCCTTGGACATGTAACTCAGTGTATCATTCATCCAGCCCATATTCCATTTGTAGCCGAAACCAAGCCCGCCCACATAAGTTGGCCTTGATACCATGGGCCATGATGTGGATTCTTCAGCAAAAGTCTGAACATCGGGATAATTTTCATAAACCGCACTGTTTAAGGTTTTGAGAAAATTGATGGCATCAAGATTTTCATTGCCTCCGAATTCATTGGGGATCCACTCTCCATTCTCTCTGGAGTAGTCCAGGTAAAGCATGGAAGCCACCGCGTCCAGCCTCAAGCCGTCAATATGATATTTGTCCAGCCAGAACAATGCGCTGCTTATGAGGAAATTGACCACCTCGTTCCGGCCGTAATTGAAAATAAAGCTTTTCCAGTCAGGATGAAAACCCTTGCGCGGATCCCTATGTTCGTAGAGATGGGTCCCGTCAAAATATCCCAGGCCGTATTCATCAGTGGGAAAATGAGATGGAACCCAATCCAGGATAACCCCGATGTCATGCTGGTGCAAAGCATCTATGAGGCCCATGAATTCCTGAGGAGTACCGTATCTGCTGGACGGGGCGAAAAAGCCCAGACACTGATAGCCCCAGGAACCGTAAAACGGGTGTTCTCCCACGGGCATAAACTCCACATGGGTATAGCCCATCTGTTTCAGATACTCTGGAAGCATATCCGCCAGTTCTCTGTAGCTTAAAAAACGGGAATGATCCCTGGGGTCGCGCTTCCAGGAACCAAGGTGCATCTCGTAAACGGCCACAGGCGTGGCCAGGCTGCTTTTTTCCCCTCGTTTTTCCATCCAGTCCCGGTCCTTCCAGTTATAGTCCATCTTCCAGATCCTGGATGCGGTTTTAGGGGATATTTCCCAGAAAAAAGCCAGGGGATCGCCCTTGTCAGCGCGATAACCGTCAAACCTGGACTCAACATGAAACTTATAGTTATGACCTGGCATGGCCTGAGAAACAAAACCTTCCCATATCCCTGAGCCGTCGGTTCTGGCATTGAGCTGGTGCGAACCCGGGGTCCAGTGATTGAAATCGCCTATAACCGATACGGAACTGGCATTGGGTGCCCAGACACCGAAGTAGGTCCCCCTGACCCCTCCATGGGTGACCACCTGAGCTCCAAGATGTTGATAAAGCCTGAAATGCCGGCCCTGTTTAAACAGATAAATGTCTTGTTCTGTAAACATCTTTCTCTCTACAGTTGAAATTTTTCCAGAGGCTGACTGCCAGCCATTCAACAACCAGGTCCACCCTGATATAGTTTAGAGCCAGACAATGTTCAGCTTTTGTTAAAATATTCTGGACATGGTACCGGTCCAGCGGAGAATATTGGTGAAAGAGATTCTGGCTGTCATTTTTCAGCATTGATAAGACAAGTTCATGTCTGCATCTGGAAACTATCTGCCTGGTCTGAATAATATCAGGCTTGTTTTTGCCTGCAGTCCTGTTCAGCCATCCTTTGCCGGTGCGGACAAAATCCTTCAGCTCCCTGAAGACCAGTTCCAGGTCTTCATCAAAATTAATACCCGCCTGTCGACTCAAAGTCATGACAACGCTTCTGGAGACCAGCGTTGAAAATACGCCTTCGCGTTGTGGCGCCAGCAGAACAAAGCTGTTGCCCGGTGCTGGTTCTTCCAGAGATTTTAGCAGGGCGTTTGCTGGTTCCCCTCTAAGGGCCTGGGCTTCGGAGATGACCACCACTCTCCAGGAAAAATGCGGTTTCTGGGAATAGATGGTTCTGAGCTCTCTTATCTGATCAATCTTGACCTTATCGCCTGAACCCAGAAAATACAAATCCCTGAAGGACTCATCTCTGATCTGGACACAGGGTCTACATCGAAGACAAGGGCCTGCATCGCCCTGGCAGTTGAGGGACATGGACCAGTAAAGGGACAGAAGTTTGCGCTCCTGGGATGATCCCCCTTCCAGGAGAAGGCAATTGGGTGGATGGAGCTTGAGTTTGCCCATTAACGAGACAATCCTTGATTGCGATTTTAATACCGGATTCTCCAACATATTTCTTTGCATTCTAAATTAATGGCCCTCGCGGGAATGCCCAGCCTCAGTCATCATCAAGGACATCAGCTCATCCTGATTGTCTGGTCGCGGTCGGGCCCCACTGAAATGATGGAAACCTTTACCTTAAGGTAATCCTCGATGAGCCGGACATATTTTCTGGCGTTTTCCGGCATGTTTTTCCACGAGTTCACACCTGAAATATCCTGGGACCATCCTGGAAAGTCCTCATAAACAGGATTAACCAATTCCATGCTGTTTTCTTCCTGAGGAGGATACTCAACCAATTGTCCCTGGTAATCATATCCTTTACAGATCTTTATTGTTTCCAGGCCGCTCAGTACGTCCAGCTTGGTCAGGGCTATCTCAGTGGGTCCGCAAAGCCTTACTGATTCGCGCAGTATGGCCAGGTCGAGCCATCCGCACCGCCTTTTCCTTCCCGTAGTGGACCCAAATTCTGCCCCTTTATACTGCATATGAGCCCCAAATTCATTGTCCTGCTCCGTGGGAAAAGGACCCTGGCCTACCCTTGTGGTATAAGCCTTGACCACTCCCACCACTTTTTTCTTGTTGTAC
This sequence comes from Desulfonatronovibrio sp., assembly GCA_003566455.1. Lineage (GTDB taxonomy): Bacteria > Desulfobacterota > Desulfovibrionia > Desulfovibrionales > Desulfonatronovibrionaceae > Desulfonatronovibrio. Next base: position 30,049 of record PXDF01000019.1, on the reverse strand, counting down.
AAGTATCCGGCTCCGGCAGAGGCGTTGCCCGTGACCGTATTGGATGATGTCACATAAGGATACGTCCCGTGATCTATGTCCAGCTGCACTCCTTGAGCTCCTTCAAAAAGTACGGTTTGCCCCTTTTCACAGGCCTCCTGAATCTTCTGGGAAACGTCAGCCAGAAACGGAACCAGTCTCCGGGCCAAAGGCTTGATGTGAGCGAATACGTCTTCAGAATCAACTGGACTTTGAAGGTAGAGTTTTTCCAGAAGAGTGTTTTTTTCCTTCAGGGCCTTGTTGATTTTCTCCCTGATCAGGTCAAGATTCTGCAGGTCTCCCGCCCTGATGCCCACTCTGGCCATTTTATCTTCATAGCATGGCCCTATTCCGCGGCCGGTTGTGCCGATCTTGTCTTTGCCGGATTTGGCTATTTCCCGGGCCTGATCCAGATCTTTATGGTAAGGCATGATAATATGTGTTTTTTTACTGATGGACAGCCTCTCTGGTGTAATGGAAATCCCTGAATCACTGAGCTTGTCTATTTCAGCGCAAAAAACCTGGGGGTCAAGAACCACTCCATTGCCGATAAGGCAGGTTTTGCTGGGATGGAGTATGCCTGAGGGAATGAGGTGCAGGATGAATTTTTTGCCGCCTGTGACCAGGGTGTGCCCGGCATTGTTGCCCCCCTGATAGCGCACAATAATATCCGCCTCTTCAGTCAGAATATCCACAATCTTTCCTTTTCCCTCATCACCCCACTGAGTCCCGAAAACAATCATATTGGACATTAATTCCTCCAAAAAGTTCTCAGCTTTTTGCAAATAGCCCTATTTTCTAAAATAGGGCTGGCTCAAAGTCAATTCATGAAATATATAGTTTGCTATTTATGATTAATGATTATATTATAAAAAGTTATGCTTTATATAATTTAACTTTATTATTTTTAAATGAAAGAAAAAAAGGAAATACGCAACCAAAAAATATTGCTTTTTGTGCTGGTTTTCATCCAGTTCTGCCTTGTGACAGGTTATTCATACCACCAAAAAAACTACTGGTCACAGGACAAGCTGCTGGTTGCTTACATGGATTCGGGCAGGATCAAGGACGACCTTTCCCCATACGGGCCAGGCTTTGAAAAAGAGCTGGTGGAATATTTCACTTCCAGACACAGGTTAAAGCCTGTCTGGGTCAGGGTGGACAGTTTTCTGGACGGCATAGCCATGATTCAGTCCGGCAAGGCCAACCTGCTCATTGCCGAGCCTGGAGTCTCCCGGCAGGCATGGGATGATATCGTTACTGGCCCCGAGTACATGGCCAGCCGGATTCTTATAGCTCACAATCAATGGCGCTATCCCTTAAGAAGCATTGACGACCTGTGCTTTACTCAGGTGATTGCTCCTGAACGGCCTGTGTTTTCCAGTAAAATTACAGGGCTGGAAGATGACCTTGGGTGTTCCATTGACCTGACTCCGATTCACAATGTTGGTGAGGATTTTTTCCATCAATTGTCCAACCGCGAATTTCGCTTTGGCCTTGTTGATGAACTCAACTTTGATCTATGGCATGGCTTTTTTCCTGAAGTCCATAAAACTTACGTCTTCAATACCGAGTATGGATACTCCTGGTTATGGGGCGGCAGGTACAGGAATCTGGACAGAATGTTCTCGGAATTCTGGAGAGATATGACTGATGATCACTATATTCTGACCCTAAAGGAAAAATATTTTGGATTTTTTCCTTCTGAAAAGGATAATTATCAGCTTCGTCACTTTGTAAGGGCCATTGAGGACATGCTACCCCTTTACATGGACACCATCAAGGAGGCTGCCAGGGAATATAATATTGATCCTCTGCTTCTGACAGCCCTTATCTATCAGGAGTCCCATTTTGATCCCCACGCCCAGAGCAGGACAGGGGTGCGGGGTTTACTGCAGATCACTCTGGATACGGCTGATTTCCTGGGAATTCAGAACAGACTTGACCCCCAGCAAAGCATCATGGGCGGAGCCATGTATCTCGGGTATCTTCTGGAGCAGGTTGAGGCAACAGGCGTTTCTTCATGGGATAAGTGGTTTTTCGCGTTAGCCGCGTACAACCAGGGACTGGGGCATCTGTATGACGCCATGGAACTGGCTGAGAGAAAGGGGAAAAACAGTCTGAGCTGGTCTGAGCTGAAAGAGGTATATCCCCTTTTGAGCTACAGAAGATACTTTGAAACCCTGCCACGTGGCTATGCCCGCGGCTTTGAAGCAGTAAATTTTGTGGATAACGTCAGGTATTATTATTATCTCCTACACAGCATGATCTCACTCTCTAGGCCTGAAGTTGAGCACCTTGGCGGATTTCTTGACTTTGTTCCCGACCTCTGGCCGGACTGATGTTTTATCTTCCCCGGGTCTTTCCTGAGTCTGGTTGGCCATACAATGATTGAAAAGCTGATTTTTCCACCTGACTGACTGGATAAGAGACAATATCAGAATGTCCTCTTCCCATTCCCGGCTGGGGGTGAATTGCTGAACCTTTTCATAATATTTATCCCATAGACTTATCAGAGATGCTTCATCCAGGCTGTTTAACCGGTCAGCCAGTTTTTTAAGTACTTTTTCCATGTCGGTCCCTTATGTTTTCCGGCTTTGGTTTTTTCGACCGGATTTTTCTTGGTTGCTCATTTAAAAGTCATCCCTTGACAGCTGGGTAAAATATTTGCTCCTTTGCCAGGCCTGTGCTAATGGAAGTAATCAGCGGCATAGCAGGCAGAAAAAACTGGTTCACATCCGGGTGCGCCCGCGCAAAGGTGTTTCAGACCCACGCACTTTGGGTTTTGTTTTTATAAAATAATCAAGCCATGGAGAGTCTACTGGTATGAATGATCTGCAAAACATGTACAAGGATATCCTGAAAGATCCCTTTCCGCAAGAAATGAGTATCAGACTGGGTGATCAGACAGTAAAGTTTAAAAAACGTACCTGGATAATTGATAACCAGGAAAAGGGGCTCAGATACGGTGAAAACCCTGATCAGCCCGCAGCCCTTTATGAACCTGTTGACGGCGTTCCGGAACTGGGCGGTATAATGTTCAGATCCGGGGGCTATGGTCTGGTATCTTCCATCAGAGAGGAAAATATGATTCAGGCGGGCAAGCATCCAGGTAAGACAAACCTGACTGACGTTGATAACGGTATCAATATCCTGCAGTATCTGACCCGAAAGCCTGCCGCGGTCATACTCAAGCACAATAACCCCTGCGGCGCGTCCTGGTCTGATCAGGGCCTTTTTGAAGCCGTGAAAAAAGCTCTTTATGCGGACAGGATAGCCTCATTCGGTGGCGCTGTAGTCTTAAACAGGCCTCTGGATAAGGAAAGCGCTCAGTTTCTGGCAGAAAATTACCTGGAAGTCCTGGCTGCTCCTGATTATGAGCCGGGAGCACTGGATATCGTTCAGGCCAGAAAAAACCTGCGTATCCTGAAGATTCCCGGTCTGGGCAGACTGGAAGATTTTCAGGGCAGCCCGTTTCTGGACATCAAATCATTAAGCGATGGCGGTATGATAGTCCAGTTTTCCTTTGCCAACAGGATACTGAAGCCTGAAGACTTCCTTCCTGCCGCGGCCGCCGGAGACGGCAAAGAAGTCATGGCCAGAAAGCCCGATGCCAGGGAAATGGAAGACCTGCTTTTCGCCTGGGCTGTGGAAGCGGGCGTAACCTCCAACTCGGTTATTTTCGCAAAAAACGGCTGCACCATATCCATTGGCACTGGAGAGCAGGACCGGGTTGGTTGCGTGGACATGGCCATCCAGAAGGCCTATAATAAATATGCTGACATGCTTGTTTTTGAAAAAAACAAAAAATCCATTTATCAGCTCAAGCAAAAGGCCCAAAAAGACCAGTCTTCCAGCGCTGAGCTTCATGAAATACTGGCCCGGACCATGAAGGCCAAGGCAGGCCTGCCTGGTTCAGTTCTTGTTTCAGATGGTTTTTTTCCTTTTCGGGATGGAGTGGACGAAGCCATTGCCCAGGGTGTTACAGCCATTGCCCAGCCAGGAGGGTCCATCAGGGACCTGGAGGTTATTGAAGCGGTCAATGAGGCAGTGCCTCAAGTGGCCATGGTCTTTACCGGGCAGAGATCCTTCAAGCATTAAACACGATGGCATACTTGAGTGTTGCCCATTTAAAAGAGTTATTCCTGAGACCCTGTCATAAACAAACAGGAAAGTTTCGCGAGATAAACCAAAATTATTGAGTTTGTTGTCTGTTATCTGCTATCTGGTTCTCCCTGATAACAGACAACTGACTAATCCATAAAACACAAGTCATTAAGTGAATAAAAAAGAACAGATCAGGGAGGAAGTCAGGCCAGGGTTGATCATTGAATACCTGCAGAACAATCAGCCCACTCTGGCATGGGTCATGGAGGCCCAGAGTTCACGCGTCAGAGCGTTGAACATCAACCAGCGCGAAGTCAAGCTTGCTGTTTCAAGAATACTACCCTGGGTTGGTCCTTATTACCCTCAGGGCCTTTCCAGGGAGGAGATTATCGGCCTGCTCAAGGAACACAACCGAAGACGCCTTGAAGAACAGGAAGAGCTCAAAGTCCTGGAAGTCTGGGAAATGTCTCAGGGAGAAATTGATCAAGCCCGTATTTCTTGGTTTTCCGGTCTGGTCTGGAATGAACCCGGCTATGACCAGACAGCGGCACTTGGCAGAACCATGCTTCAGGACCGGGCTCATTTCAAGTTCAGTCCTCCTTTTTTTGAGGTTTACCCTGAGGATGTAGTCGAAACTCGTCTTGAGCAGGAGAGGATTGCCAGGGAAAAAGAAAAGCTGGTCAGCATTGGCCGTGATTTATTCAAGTCGCTGTGGGAGTCCGGGACAAAAAATACACCTGCGCCCCGGATTGAAGACCAGGAAATTGCTGATAAACTGAAAAACCTCATCATTACCAGGATAAAGAACCCTGATGACTCTGAAACCCAGGATGTGTGGTCCAAGGTGACCACAGGGCTTCCTCAGGACCAGAACCTGGCCTTTATTCTTGGAAAAAACTGGGGCATTTTTTCACCCCACCATAATTTTCTTTTGGACCAGGCAGATTACGTCTGGAATGATTCATGGACAGATGAACACGTTGATGAACTCCGCCGGATAATTGAAAAATTTGATCAGGAGACTCGTGAACCCGAAATCAGGGGTTTAATCAGCATTGACTCAGAGACCACCAGAGATATCGACGACGCCTTTATAGTAGAAACCCGGGATCAGGGTTTTTCCTTGACCCTTTCCCTGGCTTGCCCGGCCATGGTCTGGGAACCGGGATCAGAACTTGACAGAGCAGTGGCCCACAGGGCTACCAGTCTTTACCTGCCGGAAGGCACCAGCAATATGCTGCCCAGGCTCATGGCCGAGGACCTGTTCAGCCTGTTGGAAAAAAAACCCAGGCCGGCCATGGTCCTGAGACTGGAAATTGATGAAAACTCTTTAGTACGTCATATGGATGTTGGTAAAAACTGGGTCATGGTGGATTCAAACCTTACCTATGAACTTGTTGAAAAACAGCTGCAAGACGGCCGTTCTGAGGCTCTGGAGCTTGCTTACAGGCTGGCAAAACAGCTGCGGGAAAAAAGGGTTGCTGACAACGCCGTGATCATTGAACAGAACGACCCGGAAATCAAGCTGGAGCAAAACAGTGATGTCAGGGTATATATTGAGGATAAGCCGGCCTGCAGGCGGGCCCAGCTTATTGTTTCAGAATTCATGATCCTGGCCAATTCCGCTCTGGCCCAGTGGGCCAGGGACAGAGGGATTCCGCTGTATTACAGAACACAGGATATTGCCCTGCCCAAGGATTATTGCGGAGTTTGGTCAAGGCCGGAGGATATCTATCAGGTTATCAGATCCCTTGGGGCGACGCTGACTGAAACGTCTCCCAAACCCCACCGCTCCATTGGAGTGCCTTGTTACGCCCCAGTAACATCACCCCTCAGGCGCTACACGGATTTGATAAATGAACTCCAGCTACTGGGATTCGTTGAAAAAAAAGAACCCCCTCTGAACAAAGAAAAAATGGAAGAGATGCTTCCGGGCTTTAACGCAAGAATTGCCCTGGTCTCTCAAGTTCAGAGATTTCGCCCTAGATACTGGAAACTTCTGTATTTGAAGCAGAACTGCAAAAACAGAACCTGGAGAGGAATTGTTGTTGATAACAGCGGTCCCTTTGTTGTTTTGTCTCTGCCCGAAGAATTGATGATGGTCCGCGCGGATCACGAATTGTTCGGAGGCAAGACCAGGCTGGGGCAGGCTTTCAGGCTTAGATTGGGAAAAGTCGATCCTCTGAATAATGAAGTAAGCGTGCTTGAGGCCTGGGAGGAGTAAAAACAGAGACCAGATGTCAAATGTCCGATGTGGGAAATCGGGGGTCGGACGTCTGATATTGGAAAGACAGAAGAGGCAGGGGCTATAGGGAAATGGATCAGAGTCCCTGGTTTATTGCCGTAAAGGAAAAAAAATGTTTGGAATAGTCAAAAAAATATTTGGAAGCAAAAACGAACGCTACCTCAAAAAACTGGGGCCCATGGTTGACAGGATCAACTCCCTTGAAAGCGAAATTCAGGCCCTGAGTGACGATGAACTTAGGCAGAGGGTTGCTGCCTGGAAGCAGGAGGTCAGCTCCGGCGCTCAACTGGACGATCTTTTGCCCCATGTGTTTGCCGTGGTCAGGGAAGCTTCCCAGAGATCCCTTTCAATGCGGCATTTTGACGTGCAGCTTATGGGAGGGGTAGCCCTGCACGAAGGCCGGATTGCTGAGATGAAAACAGGTGAGGGAAAGACTCTGGTGGCCACCCTGCCGGTTGTTCTCAACGCTTTGACCGAAAAAGGGGTACATATAGTCACTGTGAATGATTATCTGGCCAGGCGGGACGCCGAGTGGATGGGCAGGCTGTATAATTTCCTGGGTCTTGAGGTGGGCGTTATTGTCCACGGCCTTAATGACCTGGAAAGGAAACAGGCTTATGCTGCTGATGTGACTTACGGCACCAATAATGAGTTCGGCTTCGATTATCTGCGGGATAACATGAAATTCTACCCCCACCAGCTGGTTCAGCGGGATCTCAATTACGCCATTGTGGATGAAGTGGACTCCATCCTCATAGATGAAGCCAGGACTCCTCTTATTATTTCCGGGCCGGCCGAGGATTCCACATCCCTTTACAAGCGCATAAACTCCATCATTCCCAGGTTGAAAAAGGATCAGGATTTCACCATTGATGAAAAGGCCAAGTCAGTATCCCTGACTGATGAGGGGGTTCAGAAAGTCGAGGAAATCCTTGGAGTCGAAAACCTTTTTGATCCTGAAAACATCACCTTTCAGCACCATGTGCTCCAGGCCCTCAAAGCCCACAATCTGTTTACCCATGATGTGGATTATATTGTCAAAGACGGCCAGGTGATCATAGTGGATGAATTCACTGGACGGCTCATGCCCGGCAGGCGCTTCAGCGACGGCCTGCACCAGGCCCTGGAGGCCAAAGAAGGGGTCAAGGTTGAGGCGGAAAACCAGACCCTGGCCTCCATTACTTTTCAGAATTATTTCCGGATGTACGAAAAGCTGGCCGGGATGACGGGAACAGCTGATACCGAGTCCGTTGAATTCAAGGAAATATATGACCTGGACGTAATTGTCATCCCTCCGCATAAGCCCATGGTCAGAAAAGACTTTCCCGACATGGTCTATAAAACCCAGACCGAAAAATTCAAGGCTATTGCCCAGGAAATTCAGAGCCTTTACCACAAAGGTCAGCCTGTTCTGGTGGGCACCACTTCCATTGAAAAATCCGAACTCATATCACGGATGCTGAAAAAGACTAAAGTTCCCCATGATGTATTAAACGCCAAACATCACGAAAAAGAGGCGGAAATCATTGCTCATGCCGGTCAGAAGGGAAGGGTCACCCTGGCAACCAATATGGCCGGTCGCGGCACCGATATCGTGCTGGGAGAGGGGGTTCGAGAGCTGGGAGGCCTGCATATCCTGGGCACGGAAAGACACGAAAGCCGACGGATTGACAACCAGCTCAGGGGCCGTGCCGGTCGGCAGGGAGATCCTGGTTCTTCCCGCTTTTACCTGGCCCTGGATGACACCTTGCTCAGGCTTTTCGGATCTGAGCGCATTTCCGGGATAATGGACAAACTGGGCATGGAAGAAGGTCAGGCCATTGAAAACAAGATGATCTCCAGGGCCATTGAAAACGCCCAGTCCAAGGTTGAAGCCCATAACTTTGATATCCGCAAGCAGCTCCTTGATTTTGATAATGTCATGAATCAGCAGAGAGAGGTCATCTATGCCCAGCGGCGCGAGATAATGACCTCAGAAGATATGCGTGATCTGGTGGACCAGGTAATGGAAGAAATAATGGATGATGTCTATTCTTCCGTGGGCGACGCCGCGCCTGAAACCCTTGACGAAGACGCCAGGGCCATGCTCAGGGGCAGACTGGAAGAGGTGTTCAATCTTGGCCGGATCATGAAGGACAATCACGTCCCCGCCAAGGAAGAAAGCCTCAAAGCGGTCAATGACCACCTGGACCAGCTCAAAAAAGATGCCGATGATCATTTTCATGAAATTTTGCGTTTCTTCTTGCTTGAGAGCCTGGACCGCAACTGGAAGGAACACCTGCTGAACATGGACCATCTCAAACAGGGCATAGGTCTTCGGGGATACGGTCAGAGAGACCCCAAACGCGAATATAAGCGAGAAGGCTTTGAAATGTTTGAAAACCTGCTTTACAGGATCAAGGAAAATGCCCTCAGGGCTCTTACCAGGCTGCGTATCCAGAAGGCTGTCAAGGAAGACGAATTTAAGCATAAAGAACAGGAAAACCTTCAGTTTGCGGGTCCTGCAGACCAGTCAAAGGCTGCCAGAAAAGAACCGGTCAAAAGATCAGAGCCAAAAGTGGGCAGAAATGACCCCTGCCCCTGCGGAAGCGGCAAAAAACATAAAAAATGTTGCGGGTAAAAAAGGTGCTGGAAGAAAACATGGTCAATATTTCAGCAGAAATTCCTGCAGGGTTTTCACTGGCCACGGTTCATGCGGGCTTCAAATATAAAAACCGGCCGGACCTGGCCCTTATAGTCAGCCAAAGCCCGGCCAGGTGCGCGGCACTGTTTACCACCAACCTTTTTCAGGCTGCCCCGGTTACAGTAGCCATGGACAACCTGAAAAAATCACCCGTGATCAGGGCCATTCTTGTGAATACCGGCCAGGCCAACGCCTGCACCGGAGATATGGGTATATCCAACTGCCGGAAAACCCTTGAAATCCTTGCTGATCTTCTAAACATGGATCCTGAGGATATTCTTCCAGCTTCCACAGGGGTAATAGGAGATCATCTGAAAATGGATCTGTTTGAAAAAAACCTGCCCCGGCTGGTGCAAAACCTTGGAAGTTCAACAGGGGAAGAGGCTGCCAAGGCCATCATGACCACGGATACCTTTCCTAAAACCTCCTCTTGCCGGGCGCAGCTCAGCAATTCAATGGTCAAGTTCTGGGGCATGGCCAAAGGAGCGGGCATGATCTGCCCCAACATGGCCACCATGCTTGGTTTTATTCTGACCGATCTCAGGATTGATCATAAGCTCTGGCAGAAAATTTTGGCTGACTCGGTGAACAGGAGTTTCAACGCCCTGACCATTGACGGCGACACCTCTACCAATGATTGTGTCCTCGCCCTGGCCAACGGCCAGTGCAAGGCTGAAATATCCGGTGACGAAGATCTGAATCAGGTTGTTTCCGCCCTGGACAAGATCTGCTCTGAACTGGCCTATAAAATTGTCATGGACGCTGAGGGCGGGACCAAGGTTTTACGGGTAGAAGTCAAGGGAGCAAAGGATAACAGTCAGGCAAAAATGGCTGCGTCTGCTGTGGGCAATTCTCCCCTGGTCAAGACTGCCATGTACGGGCAGGACCCCAACTGGGGAAGGATTGTCGCGGCCCTGGGCCGAAGCGGGGCTCAATTTAACCCCTCTAAAGTCCGGGTCAGTCTGGCCGGGGTGGAGATATTCTCTTCCGGCCGCCCTTTGGAAATGGACCGGGACTCTGTTTTTGAGCCTTTATTGAAAGGCAGGGATGTTGATATCCAGATCCATCTGGGCGCGGGGCCTGGAAGCTATACACTGCTGGCATCTGATTTGACTGAAAAATACATTGAGATCAACGCCCGCTACAGGACTTGATTTTTCTTTTAACTTATCCATAAACCATATTTAAATGAGCAACTTTGATCTGAACAGAATAACCCATTTTCTCTATGAAGTGGGCATGCTTAAAAGGACCCCCAGGACCGGGTATCAGTTCCTGGGCTCCGGCTCTGAAAACGTGGCTGAACATTCTTTCCGGGCCGCGGTCATCGGGTATATCCTGGCTGGAATGGCCGGAGCGGACCAGTCAAAAACTGTTCTCATGTGCCTTTTTCACGATTTGCACGAATCCAGGGTGGGGGACATGAATTATGTCAACCGGATTTACAACCAGACCGATGACCGCAGAGCCCTGTCCGATGCCCTGGAGGGCACCGGCCTTGAAGTGGAAATCCTGCAGCTGTTTGATGAACTGGAAGAGGTAAACAGCACTGAAGCGTCACTGGCCCATGACGCGGATCAGCTGGACCTTATTTTGAACCTTAAGGAGCAGCAGGACCTGGGCAATAAATACGCGGCCAAATGGCTCAAGTACGCCGCGCAGCGCCTGCGCACCAGCGAAGGCAAGGCCCTTGGCCTGCAGATTATGGAGACTGATCACACAGACTGGTGGTTCAACGGACCGGACAGGTCCTGGTGGATCAGAAAGAACGGTAAAAAATAATTCAATATGGCCAAAGACACTTCTTCAGGCATAAAAATTATAGCCTTGAACAAAAAGGTCCGCCGAAATTTCCAGGTCATGGAAACCATTGAGGCGGGGATCTCCCTGACCGGATCAGAGGTCAAATCTCTGCGGGCCGGGCAGATCAGCTTCAAGGACGGATATGTGAAATTTGACCAGGGAGAGGCTTTCCTGGTGGACGTGCATATAGCTCCATATGCAAACGCTGGATATGCTCAGCATGAACCAGAAAGAAACCGCAAGCTCCTGCTGCATAAAAAAGAAATCGCCCGGCTCATGGGCAAAGTGGAGCAGAAAGGCCTGACTGTCGTGCCCCTGAAGGTGTATTTTAAAAAAGGAAAAATCAAGGTTGAACTGGCCCTGGCCAGGGGACTCAAGCTTCATGATCAGCGTGAAGAGTTAAAACAAAGAGCTGTTAAAAGAGATATGGACCGTGAAATGGGCGGTCACTTTTAAGGCGATTTTAAAAAAATGAAGATAAAACCATGTCTGTTCATTCTGACCTTGATTTTATTTTTCCCTGTTCAAGCCTGCCCAGATAATGAAACACAGACAAAACAGGGAACCTATTACAGCCTGAGCGTTGAGAACGATCTTTTTGCTGCCAGGGATCAGCGCTACACAAGCGGGGTCAGATTTTCAGCCCTTAGGGCTGAGGAAAGGCTCCCTGAGATATTTCGCCGCAACCTGGACAGGATTCCCTTTTTCCCGGAACATGGAATCAAGCGCTTTGGCTTCCAAATTGGCCAGAGCATATTCACCTCTGACGATATAACCGAGAAATCCCCCCCAGAGGATGAGCGTCCATACGCGGGCTGGTTTTACACTACCATGGAGATCAGTTCTGATACCGGCCGGACTCTGGATCAATTTCAGATAACCCTTGGCATGCTTGGCAGGCACTCCCAGGCAGAACAAACCCAGAAAGCGGTTCATAAATTAATCGGATCACCAGACCCAAAGGGCTGGCATACCCAGCTCAAGACGGAACCTGGAATCATTATTTCCTACCAGCGCAAATGGAAGGCAGGAAAGGAATTTGTTGAGGTAGCCGGCCTGGGTATTGATTTTTCACCCCACCTTGGAGTGTCTCTTGGAAATATCTTCACTCACCTGACAGCCGGGGGAATCTTCAGAGCGGGATTTGATCTGCCCCAGGATTATGGACCTCCGCTGATCAGCCCCAGCATGGCCGGCAGCAACTTTTTCGTCCCCTCCAATGTCTTTGGCTGGTATCTGTTTGCCGGATTTGAAGGCCGGGCAGTTGCCAGAAATATCTTTCTGGACGGCAACACCTTCAGAAGCAGCCGCAGCGTGGATAAAAAATACTTTGTTGGAGACGTAATGGGCGGGGCGGTTATCACCTTCAAAAAGACCCGCCTGGCATACACCCATGTTCTAAGGACCAGGGAGTTCAAGAAACAGGATGGAAAGGATAACTACGGCGCTGTCACCCTGACGCTTAGATTCTGACAAACTATGAACATCAAGTCCAGCTTAAGCAGATCCCAGATCAAAGCCCTGGGAAATATTTTCCCCGGGGACTCAATGACCCTGATGCCGGCGGAAATGCTCATCTATGGAACAGACGCGGGACGAAAATTTTCCATGCCCTGGGCCGTTGTCCGTCCTGAAAGAGTCAGTCAGGTCCAGCAGCTTTTGCGCCTGGCTCATGAGGAGGACATCCCAGTCGTTCCCAGGGCCAGGGGAACCAATGTGGTTTCAGCCTGCGTCCCTGACCAGGGAGGAATTGTTCTTTCCTGCCTGAAAATGAACAAAATCCTTTCCATTGACCCTGATGATTTCACGGCCCAGGTCCAGCCCGGTGTGATAACCCATGACCTGCAGCAAAAGGCCAGAGCCATAGGTCTCTTTTATCCCCCTGACCCGGCCAGCATGCGTGTGTCAACCATCGGCGGCAATATTGCCACCAATGCCGGAGGCATGAGCGCTGTAAAATACGGCGTAACCAGAGACTATATCCTGGGGCTGGAGGTAGTTTTGCCCGGAGGCGAGCTGATCAGGACCGGGGGCAGAGTCCATAAAAACGTTGTCGGCCTTAATTTGACCAGTCTGCTGGTGGGATCAGAGGGAACCCTGGGAGTAATCGTTAAGGCCTGGCTCAAACTATTGCCCGGGCCTGAATCTTCAGCCACTGTCCTGGCCTGTTTTGGACATGAAAAAGAAGCCCTGGCTACTGTCAGGGATGTCTTTAGACAGGGAATTCTTCCCTGTGCCATGGAATTTTTTCCTTCAGAGGTTATAAAATGCCTGGCTGTTTATGGACCTGTACCCTGGCCTGAAGGATCCAAAAGCGCTCTGATTATCAAGCTGGACGGCTCAAGAGAGTGCGTGGAGAGAGAAATAAAAAAAATTCAGTCTGTCATGGAAAATGTTTTACACTTTGACCTGACAATGGGCGAGGATGAAGACCGCATATGGGAGATAAGAAGGCTCATAAATCCGGCTTCGTATGTTCTCGGCCCGGATAAGGTCAGTGACGACGTTGTTGTGCCCAGGGGCAAAATCCTGGATGCAATCCGGGGCATCCGGCACATCTCCAAAAAATACGGGCTGAATACCCTTGCATTCGGACACGTTGGAGACGGTAACATCCATGTCAACTTCATGTATGACGCTTCAGATCAGAACCGGCAAAAGGACGTGGAAAGGAGCAGGCAGGAGGTCCTCAGACTGATCCTGGACCTGGGTGGAAGCATGTCCGGTGAACATGGGGTTGGCCTGAGCAAAAAGCCTTTTATATCCTGGCAGCTGGGTCCGGGCGAGCTTGAAATCATGCGCAAAGTCAAAAAAGTATTTGACCCGGGTAATATCCTCAATCCCGGTAAGGTCTGGTAAGGATGCAGCTATTTTTTCAATATAAAAACCCCTATTTTTTCTGTTCTGCCTTCAAGGCTCTGTTCGCCGACGTATTCCAGGCCTTCGGGCAAGGCCCTGATTTCCTGGGCTGTTACTTCGCTCACGGCCAGTCTTGTATTGATTTTTCTGGTTAAGCCCTCAAGCCTGGCCGCGGTATTCACCGCGTCGCCGATAATGGTAAATTCCATCCTTTCAGGGGAGCCGATATTTCCAGCCAGGACCTGTCCGCTATGGATGCCGATGCTGTTTTCCAACCTCAAACTATCCTTGAGCCCCAGCTTTTGATTCAATTCATCACACTTTTCCAGCATCTCCAGGCCGGCCGTCAAGGCGTTCTCATAGTCATTGCCTGTTGGGACTGGATGTCCAAAAACCGCCATGATCTTGTCCCCGACAAACTTGTCCACAATGCCGGAATTTTTCTCAATAATCCTGACCATGGCTGTGAAATAATCATTTAAAAGGCCCACCAGGATTTTTGGTGGAAGCTTTTCACTGATTCTGGTGAAATGCCTCAGGTCGCAGAAAACAATGGTTGTCCAGAAAATCTCTCCTCCAAGTTTGAGTTCCCTCGACAGCATGCCGGGCAGAGCCCCTTTGGGCATTATCTTGCCCATTGTGTCTTTGAGCAGCTGTTTTTCCTGGAGTTCCTTGACCATTTGGTTAAAATGCCTGGTCAGCCAGGCCAGTTCGTCCTTACCCTTGACATCCAGCCTGGTCTCCAGATCGCCCTTGATCACCCGTTCAAATCCGAACTGCAGGGACCTTACAGGACGCAGAATGGTTTTGGTAAGGATAAGGGTCAGGATTATGGCCAGAAACAGGGCAATCCCCAGAGATATGATTCCTGCCTGCCTGATGCTGCTCAGTTTTTCATCAAAACGGTCCAGGTACATGTCTATACCCAGGAGACCAACGTTGCGACCCTGAGAGTCCTGAACAGGAGCGTATCCTGATATGGTCCATCCCCACTGATCCTCATATGGCATATCATCCGAAGATGGACGAACAAATCCTTCAAGCATGGTACCCGGAGGATCTGGATAGACTTCCCCCACCGGTTCCGGAGGCTCAATCTGGGATATTGTGTTTTCCCCTGTATCATAGCTCGCCGGAGAGTCCACCACAAAGACAACCTCGCCGTCCTGGATGCGCATTGTATAAGCGAAAACAAAGTCCTGGTTGGTCTGGGTAATGTTGAGAAGCATTCTCTGAATATTCTGATATACAGGAGTATCTGAATGTTCAGGTCTGGTGATGAGGTCTAGGTCATCACCGGAAATGGTCTGTGAAAAGGCGCTGGCGGCGGTCTTAAGTTGGTCCCTGACAGCATCCAGCATGGCGTCCTTGGCTTTGAAGTAAAAAAATGACCCTGTAGCTCCGGAAATGGTAAAAGCTACGGAAAACATGAGGATGAAGATCTTGAGGCTAATGCGCATGCCAACTCTCCAGGTTTGACAATGTTTATATTCTTAAAGCAGACTGAAAATAATTCATTATCTACCAGAAAGGTGTTGTGGTTTCAAGAAAATTTCAAAACTTTTATTATTGATGTTGACAAACAGACTTTTGGTCTATATCAAACTTGTTTCCGGAATAACCGGGGCTGTAGCTCAATTGGGAGAGCGCTTGAATGGCATTCAAGAGGTCGGGAGTTCAATTCTCCCCAGCTCCACCAGAAATTTCAAGGGGTTGCGTCATAAGGCGTAATCCCTTTTTTTGTTCAACCAATGGGTGAAGCCTCAGTTGGCCCCATCCTCTGGCGCGCAGCTTCTTGAAATTATCCATTTTTAAAAATATACTGCAATGTATAGACAATTTGATCAGCATTAGATGTGGTTTATGGCTGGTTTTATTCAATTTGTCTTTCCTTGGTCCACAATTTCATGACAGTCTAATGTCATAAGCCTGATTCAATCTAAAAGAGGTCTTGTCTGTGATTCTGCGAAAACTAATTCTTGGCTACACGTCATATCGCCAGGAAACCATTCCGTTTGTTCAGGATAAAATGCTGGAATATCAATGCGTTGCTCTTGAAGAGCCCCCCACTCCCGGTTTTGAGGAAATGCTGCGACTGGAGATGAACATAGAAGACTACCTGATGTTAACGGACTTTGGCTTTCCTGAATTTGCCAGAAAACAGTGCCGGCTCCTGCAGAATCTCCACTCCAGAAATATCGCCGTGATCCAGGTTGATCCCTTTTTAGAGGAACTGGCCTGCATTCATGAATTTTTCGCTTCAGGGGGCAGTCCCCATGAAATTGAGACCGGCACAAGGGTCAGGCAGGTTTATGATTGTGAACGGGACTGGACAGCCAAACTGGTTGATTTTTACGAAAAGGCGCTCAGCAGTGATTTTTCCAGTGTAATCAGGGCGGTTCAGGAATTCGCCCGTGCTGATTCGCGAAAAGGCAGGTTCCGGGATGTTTTGCGCGCCCAGGCATTAGAAAATCTCTTCAGCAGGTATGAAAAACTTTATGTGGAAGCCGGCTATATCCATTTTGTTCTGTTAAGGGAGCTGCGCAAGAGACTGCCCGCTGATGCCAGGCTTCTCACCTTCTACAGCCTGCAGGATTACTTTATGTCCAGGATTGGAAAGCGCCAGATCATGGGCCCGGGAGACGTCTTAACCCTGATTTATACCTGGAATTACGATTATTCAGGGCCAAGGGCAAACCTGCTGGCAGCCAGAAGCCTGATCTATAACAAGCTGATCCAGAAACATGAACTTGAAGCAGGTGTCAGCGATTTTCCCCAGTCCAATGATGAGATCCGGGCTGTGAGTCTGTCCGGAAGCCTGGATCTGGAACAATGCGCCCGCCTGTATCCTCAGATCAAAAATCTTTCCGCCCACAATGCCTGTGAAGCGGTCCAGATCTATCTGAACAGATCCAGACACTAGCCCCTGGTAGGAAATAAGCCTTTTTTCGACCAAGTAAGATCTCCAGGAAAAACTTCTTCTTGAATCAAGGTGTATTCTTGGCTAAACAAACAGAACTTATTTATTAGAAACTATTTTTCAATTGGGTTGCTCCAAAGTTGGTAATTTATGAAAATAAGTTCAGTTATCCTCACTACCAAGAAAAGCAGCAAGGAAGCTTCTGCCCTCGGTCAGAAGGTCAGAAAATGGCTGGAAGATCAGGGGATACTGGTGATCTCCTTTCAAGGTTTGCCTGACCATTTAAAACCTGAACCGAGCAAGCCTGTGCCTGACCTGATCATCGTTCTGGGAGGAGACGGCACCATCCTCAGCAGGGCCAGGAACCTGCTGGACCTTGGGGTTCCCTTTCTTGGAATAAACTTGGGTCAGGTTGGCTTCATGGCTGAAATTTCCCCTCTCTCATGGCAGGATCAACTGGCAGGAATAATTTCTGGTAATATGAGCATTTCCCAAAGGGTGGTTCTCAGCTATATCTTGACAAGGGATGAAAAAATCATTGAACAGGGGTGCGCCATCAATGAAGTTGTGATCAACAGGGGTGAGCTGGCCAGACTCATCAACCTGAAACTGGAGCTACCCGGAGGCGTCAGCCAGGAAGTCAGGGCCGACGGCGTTATTTTTTCAACTCCTACAGGATCAACAGCCTATTCAGTTTCAGCGGGAGGGCCTCTTGTCCATCCTGATCTTGAAGTGATGATCATTACTCCAATCTGCCCTTTTCTGCATGATTTCAAATCCCTTGTTCTGCCCTCCAAGGAAACTGTCTATGCCGGCATTGCCCAGTCAGACGCGGATTGCTTCCTGACTGTCGACGGCCAGCTGGGGGTCAGGCTCAGGCCAGGGGACAGGATTCAGATATCCAGACACCCTAGAGACTTTAAAGTTCTTTGTGTTCCGGTGCAAAGCTTTATATCAAAGCTTGTGGCCAAAAGATTTTTAAAGAGGAGATAATAATTGTCCAAGCTGCCAGACATAGCTTCAATATCTGAAATACATACCGGGAAGGATCCTTATCTGGATGCCTGGTTTTTACATTTTATGATTGAAAACAACATTGAGCATCTGGTCAACCCCAGGGTGAACGCTTCCCCGGAACAACTCAGATTCATGGTTGACCTTGAGGAAGATCAGGTCTTTGCTCCCTGCACTGACTGGATGTTTGACAATCTTTTGAAATCCACCATGACCAGAGAGCTCAGAAAAGAGTACACTAACACATGGAGAAGGCTGGTCATCCTTATTCATGCCTTTTCAGGAGAGCCTTTTATCCGCAAAAAGATCCTGTCGTTATGCAAGCACTTGTTCAAAAAAGCGCTCCATTCTCCTTTCATGATCCCTTCCAGGCTTCTGAAAAGGATGCTGGATATATTTCTGAGCCAGAATGCCCTACAGGATCCTTATCTTTCCAGGAAAAAAGACTACAACCAAAAGGCTCTGGAATTTATGAACAAACCTGTTTTTTTCAGGTTCATCAGCAGCTGCCCCGATTCCACAATGGGTTGCGAAAAAATTCAGGATCTCAGATGGGAACTTGATCTCCTGGAATTAAAGCGTTTTTTCTGTATATCCACATGGTCGGATATCTGGGAACAGGAGGATTTCAATCCTGATTCATCCCTTGTGCAAAAGGAATTGAGCACGCAGTGGGAAGGTTTTGAAACAGTCATGACCAGTCTTTTCGGACCAGACAACATGCACAGCTACAAGATACTCTATCTGCCCAACAGCGCCGGCGGAATCATGTTTGACCTGAAAATCATCAATACCCTTATCAGACTGGGGCACAAAGTTGTTCTGGCCTTAAAGGAAGGGTTCTATTTTGAATATCCAACCCTTTGGGACGTTGATTCAGATTCTGTTCTGGCCAGAGCGCTGCGCGAGGCCAGACTGGTTCAGGAAAGCCAGATCTCCAAAAAGAATTTTTTAAAAAAACAAAGGGAAAACAGGCTGCTGATTATTTCCGACGGAACCAGGGAAAGGATGAATCTTTACCGGACCAGCATTACATTTGCCAGGGCCTGGAAAGAATCCGACCTGGTCATTGCCAAGGGAAACGGCAATTTCAGACGGCTTATCAATAATTCTCACCTTTTCACCAGGGATATCCTGGCCTTTTACCGGGACTCCAGAGGCGAAGTCCATTTCCAGTTCAAGAAAAGAAGCTCAAGGGTTCGCAAGTTCATTGAAGCAGAAATCCTGCAAAAGGCAGAAGAAATCAAAAAAAGCATGCTCAGTGCCAGGCTCAAGGGACAAAGGGTGTTTTTCTACAGCGCCATAATCGGCAGCATCCCCGGCCAGACCAAAGTGGCCATTAAAGTGATCAATCACTTTGTCAACTATTTACGGGAACGAATGGATCAGACATTTATCGTCAACCCGGCCGAGCACTTTGAACACGGCATGGATGGCGACGATCTCATGTATATGTGGGAAATGGTTCAGCGCAGCGGACTCATTGATGTGTGGTGGTTTCAGTCAGTCAATGATATTGAGAAAAGCTTCGAGCTGATGGGCAAAAAGGTCCCTCCGATCTGGGCCGGCAAAGACGCCACATATTCCACAGGCTGTACCAAGGAAATGCATATTGCCCTGGAAGTCCAGAAAAAATACCCTGAAATGCAGATAATCGGCCCCAGTCCGGAAAAATTTTTCCGGCGCAGGGAGTATGGTGTGGGCAAATTCTTTGACGCCAATATTGAAAGGGAGCCCTTTGTCGCAGCTAATTATGAGATCTATTAAGAGAAAATCACGGGCACGGATTTAAGCATATGAATACCAGAGTTTACTATTATTTGATTATATTTGTTTCAGCCGCCTTTGTCTGGGCATGCAGCCCCAGGCCCCCGGTTTTGGAGCCTGAGCCTGAACCGGTTTTCTACCTGAAGGCTGACCCGGACCAGGTGCTTGAAGTATTGTCCAAAGGCCTTGAAAATCAGGGCATTAAAAACTGGATTCAGCTCCAGGAGCCCATTGAGCGCAGCCTGGTTTACATCCGGTCCAGAGATTCGCAGGCAGAGGCTGTCTGCCTGCCCGAGCTTTGCCTCAAATGGCGGGACATTGAGGAGACCCTGGAAATCTTTTTGCTCCTGTTGCCAGATATTGACCGGAATCCCCGGGTACTCACATACTTTTTTGATTTTTATGCCATTGATCCGGATATCCTCCTCACCGGCTATTATGAGCCCCTTCTGGATGCTTCAAGGCATCCTCATCCTGAATATCCATATCCCGTGTATTCTGTTCCAGATGACCTCATGACCGTGGATCTGGGACGCTTTCATTCCCGCTGGCAGGGCCAGACATTGATCTATCGCCTGAATAACGGGCGCATAGAACCATACCATGACCGGATGACCATTGATCAGGAAAAGGTCCTGCGCGGCCGTGACCTGGAAATTGCCTGGGTCAGGGATCCTGTTGATCTTTTTTTCCTGCATATCCAGGGATCAGGACGCCTCAGATATCCGGACGGCAACTTTGAGCACGTGCTTTACGCCGGGCGTAACGGCCTGCCATACGTTGCCCTGGGCAGGGTGCTGGCCGGCAAGGGGTTTCTTGAGCCCGAAGAAGTATCAATGCAGTCCATACGGAGATTTCTGAAAGATAATCCCCATCTCATGGATTATCTTTTTACCTACAATCCCAGTTATATCTTTTTCACCCTTGCTGACCACGGACCCAAAGGTTCCATAGGGCAGATACTAACTCCTTATGTCAGCGTTGCCGCTGACCCCTCATTTATTCCCTGGGGATCGGTCATGATACTGGACGCTGTTCTTCCTGAGTACCAGGGCAATTCCAGTTCTGTTTCCGGTCCGGTACTGGTCCAGGACACCGGAGGAGCCATCAAAGGCAGACACCTTGATCTGTTTTGCGGATTCGGAGAACGGTCCGAGTTCCTGGCTGGAAAGATGAAAGACAGGGCCAATGTTTACCTTATGGTGATAAAGAATGATCAGGATTAATGAAATACTGGACAAGGCCGCTGTCTACCTTTCAGGACCTGAACAGGCTTTTATCCAGAAGGCCTATGTCTTTTCCGCTGCCGCTCACGCAGGACAGATCCGCCTCAGCGGGGAGCCCTATCTTTCCCATCCACTTGAAGTAGCCAATATTCTTACTGAAATGCGCCTCGACGCCTCAACCATTGTTGCCGGACTGCTGCATGACACCGTGGAGGACACTCGGGCCACGCTAGAGGAAATACAGGAACAGTTCGGCGATGATGTAACCAAGATAGTCAATGGCGTGACCAAGATCAGCAAAATAAGCTTTGAGTCAAAAGAAGAGGCCCAGGCTGAAAATATCCGGAAGATGATCCTGGCCATGGCTGACGATATCAGGGTAATCATGGTCAAACTGGCTGACAGGCTCCACAATATGAAGACCCTGGAGTTTCAGAAGACCATCAAACAGAAGATTGTTTCCCAGGAAACAATGGACATCTACGCTCCCCTGGCCAACCGCCTGGGTCTGTACCGGATCAAGATCAAGCTGGAAGACCTGAGCCTCAAGTATCTCAAGCCGGATGTCTATTTTCAGGTCCAGGAAGGCATTAAAAAACATGAATTTGTCGGTGAACAGTATATTCAAAAGGTATGCAGCCTGGTTGATGAAGTCCTGAAAAAAAATTCAATAGAAGGAAAAGTTTCCGGGAGACTTAAACACATCTACAGCATCTATCACAAAATGATGCAGCAGGGCCTGACTTTGGATCAGGTCTATGACGTTATCGCCTTCAGGGTATTGGTCAAAAACATAAAGGACTGCTATGCCGTGCTCGGGCTGGTCCACTCAATCTGGAAGCCTGTTCCGGGTCGATTCAAGGATTATATCTCCATGCCCAAGGCCAATATGTATCAGAGTCTGCATACCACTGTAATCGGCCCTGATGGAGAGCGCATAGAGATACAGATCAGAACAGAGGAAATGCACAAGATGGCTGAGTTCGGAGTTGCCTCTCACCTTAAATACAAAGAGGAAGGCAAGCTCAATGAAAAAGATGCTGAGAGATTCAACTGGCTCAGGCAGATTCTTGACTGGCAGGAGGAGCTCAAAGACCCCAGAGAGTTCATGGCTTCGCTGCGTTTTGATCTGTTTGAAGATGAAGTTTATGTTTTCACTCCCAGGGGACAGGTCAAAGAGTTGCCCGAAGGGGCAACCCCCATTGATTTCGCCTACCTGATTCATACTGAAGTGGGAGACCGCTGTTCCGGGGCCAGGGTCAACGGCAAGCTGGTGCCCCTGAACACCAAGCTGAAAAACGGAGATACCGTTGAGATCATAACTGATCCCAACCGCCACCCCAGCAGAGACTGGCTCAAGCTGGTCAAGACAGCCAAGGCCAGGACCAGGATCAAGCATTGGATCCGCAATGAAGAGCGCAAGCAAAGCATTACCCTGGCCAGAGAAGTTCTGGAAAAAGAAGGACGAAAGCTTGGCATCAATATAAACAGGGCCTTCAAGCAGGGAGTTTTCAAGGAAATTGCTGCTGAATATTCCTTTCATTCCGAGGATGACCTGTTATCCGCCATTGGTTATGCCAGAGTTACTCCCAGGCAGATTTTGAACCGCATTTTATCCAGGGAAGAAGATCCAGAAGCCAGGATTGAAGCAAAGGAAATACAGCCCAGAGAAGAAGAGAAAGTTTCTCCCCCGGGCACAAAAAAAGAAGGGATACAAATCAAGGGCGTGGGGGATGTGCTGGTGAGGTTCGCCCACTGCTGCAATCCTCTGCCTGGGGACCCCATTGTGGGATACATCAGCCGGGGCAGAGGCGTAACCATTCACACTGCCAACTGCCATAATGTCCAGGAAATGGAGCCCGAGCGAATGGTCGAGGTTTTCTGGGAAAGCGAGATGGATAAAGCCTTTCCCGCCAAGATCAAGATAATCTGTCAGAACAAAAAGGGGGTCCTGGCCAAGATAAGCTCGCTTCTGACCAAGGAAAACGTAAATATCGACTCAGGAACATTCAAGTCCAATGTTGACGGAAAAAGCGAACTTCTATTCACCATCATGGTCAATGATTCTTCACATCTTTACAACAGCATCGCCAAGATGAGAAAGTTAAAGGAAGTGGTTGAGGTTACCAGGATCAGCGAGTGAGCCTTTGCAGGAAAGCCGGACAGGAGGGTCAACCAAAAACAATTTAGAGAGAGCCGGAAATGCCTCATGGGCACGCCGGCTCCCCGGATAACCGGTCCATGGACCGACGGGATTTACTGCTGCACCAGTTCAATCTCAAAATCCAGGTCTTCCCCGGCCAGGGGGTGATTGGCGTCAATGGTGA
This sequence comes from Desulfonatronovibrio sp., assembly GCA_003566455.1. Taxonomy (GTDB): domain Bacteria; phylum Desulfobacterota; class Desulfovibrionia; order Desulfovibrionales; family Desulfonatronovibrionaceae; genus Desulfonatronovibrio. The sequence goes on along the minus strand of PXDF01000019.1, from coordinate 7,080 downwards.
TGGCGTCTTCCTTGACATCAATGATAAATGCTGGAAACTCCTGACCTTCAGGATGCCTGAGCATCAGCTGCTGGCCCACCTTTGGAGGAATCTCATCAGGGAACCTGTCCCTGGGGACGTCCAGAATCATATCATCGCGGCGCTGACCATAAGCCTGTTCGCAATTAATGGTAACGTTTTTGCTGTCTCCGGTTTCCATTCCCCGGACAGCATCTTCAAAGCCTGGAATGACCTGGCCCTGGCCGACTGTAAATTCCAGGGGCTCCCTGTCCTGAGATGTATCGAAAACAGTTCCGTCATTGAGTTTACCGGTGTAATGAACTTTGACTTTGCTTCCGTCAGTAACTTTTGTCATCAATAATGCTCCTTGTTTGTTGCCCTGATCAGGAAATGAAACAGGGCTGTTTTTTCAATTTTTTGGGTTTATTTTAACTTTATCAACCAATTTTTCATAGTAAAGCTGATTTTCCTCCAGATTTACCGGGATCTTGCGCCTCATGTTCATCCTGGTTATGAGCAGGTTGAGTTTTTGAATCTGCTGGTATTTTTCCTTTTCATCAGTGCATTGCTCAAGCAGATCCCGTGTGGTGTTTATCTGCTTTCTCAGCTGCACCTCTTCAGGCACATAACCAGCGTTTTTCAATATTTTATATGCCATGCGCAAGTCCGACGGCACCCGGCTGTCATCTTCAAGCCGCATGGGTTTCCCATGGCCGGACAGGCTGTCAAAATCGCCGTTTCTCATGGCTTCCTGGATTTTTTCCTCAGCAATCCTGGCAAAGATCTCCATGGCCAGACCTATTTGTCTTCAGGTTATAAAAAGTCTCTAATTAACAAGGTTCTCAATACCCTCTTACCGATATGCCATGTCCGATTTTTCCAATCCCTAAATCCCAAAATTACTGAATTCCTGAATTCCTAAACCCCTCAACCCCAGTCACGCCAAGGGGTGATCTCCGCTTCGTTCCCACATTCCAGCATCCCATCATTTTTCAATTCCTTAATTCTTCCTCACTGACAACTGACTGCTGATTAATCCCTCAACCCTTTACGGAAATCACGGGCGTCAGCCGGGCAACCTTTCTGGCCAGACCAGTGTCGTGAGAAACCTGGATGACCCGGTTGACATCCTTATACGCGTCAGGTGCCTCTTCAGCCAGACCCCTGAAGGAGTGTCCCCGGATCTCAATGCCCTGTTCCTGCAGTTCATCAATGAGCCGGCTGGCCCGGAATCTTTTGGTAGCCTGTTTCCTGCTCATTACCCTTCCTGCTCCGTGGCAGGCTGATCCAAAGCTGAGTTTCATCCCCTCTCTGCTGCCAACCAGGATATAGGAAGAGGAGCCCATACTTCCGCCCACAAGAACGGGCTGGCCGATGTCCATGTACTGCTTCGGAAGATCAGGGCTTCCCGGGCCAAAGGATCGGGTTGCCCCTTTTCGGTGGACGAACAGCCTGGTCATTTTGCCGTTGACCTCGTGACGCTCTTCCCGGCATGTATTATGGGAGACATCATAAATCAGATCCAGGGTGGCTGAAGGGAATATCCGGGCAAAAGCCTCCCGCACCAGATGGGTGATTATCTGCCTGTTGGCCAGGGCGCAGTTTATGGCTGAACGCATGGCCCCTAGATACTGCCTGCCGGTTTCTGAATGAATGGGAGCGCAGGCCAGGTCCCGGTCAGGGAGATTTATTTTCTGGTTGCGTGCTTCAATGACCATGAGCCGCATATAGTCTGTCGCCACCTGATGGCCCAGACCGCGTGATCCGCAGTGAATGCTTATGACTGCGTCATCTTTTCTCAGGCCGAATGCCCTGGCCGCGATTTTGTCAAATATTTCATCAATGATCTGGACCTCAAGGTAGTGATTGCCTGAACCCAGGGTGCCCATTTCCTTTTCCTGTCTCTGTTTGGCCTTTTCTGAAACAAAATCAGGAATCGCGCCGCGGGCCACACCGCCTTCTTCAATCTTTTCAAGATCGCTCATCCAGCCATAGCCTCTTTTGACAGCCCATGAGGCCCCATGGGTAAGCATCTCATCCATTTCCCTGCCCTTGATCCTGATTCCGCCTGTTGAGCCCAGGCCCGCGGGGATATTCTTGAAAAGCAGGTCAGCCAGCGGTTTTTGATTATCCAGAATGTCCTGTCTGTGAATACCGGTCGCCATGGTCCTCACGCCGCAGGCAATGTCAAACCCCACTCCTCCGGCTGATATGACTCCTCCCTGGTCCGGATCAAAAGCGCCTACACCGCCAATGGGGAATCCATATCCCCAGTGGGCGTCGGGCATAGCCATGGAAGCCTGGACAATGCCTGGTAAAGTTGCCACATTGCCAATCTGTTCCAGGACCTTGTCTTCCATTTCCCTGAGAAGCGCCTCATCGGCAAACAGGATTCCAGGAACGCGCATGGCGCCTGTTTGTTCCAGCTCAAAGGTGTTTGGGGCGATTTTTTTAAGAATTCCTGGATCCATAATATTCTGTTTTTTTATATTAATTACAAATTGTTGTTATAGTTTTTCTGAGAGGCCATATTCATGACTAGTTATTGGGGCCAGTTATGTCAAACTCTAAACATCAACAACGCATCTGGCCACCCACTGGCCGTTTTTATCCTGCTTCACGGAAAGATTATTAAAGCTGGCGCCCTTAATTTCTACTGCCGGATCATGTTTCGCGGGATCTATGTCTTCACCTGAGAGCCAGGCCGCAAGCTCAGAGTCTGTGATCTTCACCTCAATCCGGCAGAAAATCATGCCTTGAGATGAAATGAGAAAAATTATCTCATTGATGAAGTCAAAAAACAAAATCTCAGGATCATCACCAAGACATCTGATCTGTCGGACAACCCGGGGACTGATTGATTTCAAATCAGATATTATGGCGTTCAGGGCAAGGCCTGCCTGGGCAAAGGCTATTTCCATGCTCGGACCTCTTCCCTCTATTCCCATGTCAGCCTTGTGTTCAAAATGGCTCCAGCTGATGTCGCGCATGTCTTGTTCGCTTTATAATATCCTGTTAAAAGAAATCATAAAGCAAAATCATAATTCTCAGGATTGGTTTGGCAATGAGAATTTGCAAATTTCCAGGTCTTTTCTAGCTCCTTTGAGACAGCCGAAAACCAACATAAATTTCCATAGCCGGGAATAAGTTGTTCTCAAGAAACGAAAAACAGGTTGAAGCTGGTGATTAAATAAATATTAAGCAAAAAAGTTCAAAGAATCAGATGAGGTACAAGGCACCAGGATTTCTTGACAGCCCCTATGCTTGGATATAATTGATTCATTGGCCAGAGCCGGGATAGCTCAGATGGTAGAGCAGTTGATTCGTAATCATCAGGCCGAGGGTTCAAGTCCCTTTCCCGGCTCCAGTAAAATCAAGGAGTTACAACAAAAGTCGTAAGCCCTTATTTGTGCTTTGTTTACAAAACACCTTTGAGGAAGTGTAAACATAAATTCTTGCGGTACGCGGGCCTCCCTCGAAGCCGTAACACCGTCATTATCTAAGGCCACAATTTCTATCTCTTCCGCTCTTCCGGTTCATTAATCAATAACTGAGCCAGTTCCTTAAAACTCTTTGTTATGCCCTTCTTTGGCGCGATTTTAGCCAGGGGCTGGCCCTCATTGATTGCGGATATGGTCGTCAGATAGTCTTTGGGAATGGTCCAGAAAACTTCTTGGCCCAGGGATTTTTTCACGTCCTCAATATCTATATTGGCCTTTTTTACATACCCATTCAAAATAATATGGATGTCCTCTCTGGCCGGATACCCCAGATCCCTGAAAGTGCGCTGCATCATGTGTATCTTGGCCATGCAGGGGAAGTTCTGTACAGCCACAAGAAAAACCCTGTCCGATACCTCCAGAATCTTAAGGGTTGTTTGGTTCAGGACATGCCCCATATCCACAACAATAAAATCAAACATCTGGCTCATGACTTTGAACAGGCGCTCGATTTTTTCCGGCGTGGCCATGTTATGGGTGGGCAGATAGGCCGGGGAGGGCAGCACATGAACCCCTGAAGGGGCAGAGGTCAGAATGCTTTTGAGGAAAGAGGCATCCATGAGGGGGATGTTTTTGGTGATTTCCATCCAGGTGTATGATGGTTCGATTTCCATGAAAAGGTGAACGTCGCCGAACAGTTTCATATCCAGAAGGGCGACTGCCTTATTATGTTCTTTAGCTGCAAGACTTACGGCCAGGTTGACAGCGATGGTAGTGACGCCAACCCCGCCCTTGCTGCCCATGACAGAGATGACCTGACCTTCTTTGACAGGAGCATCTTCAGCTCTGGCCTTGGCCTGCCGCAGGACAAAGCGCTCCAGGGCAGATTTAATTTCCGATTCTTCAGTGTTGGGCCCGAAAAATTCCCTGGCACCCGCCCATCTGGCTTTGGTGAGAATGTTATGATCTATGGAATCGGATGAAAGAAAAATTTCTCCAACTTCATAATTGTTCAAAAGAGTTTGCATGAGTTCAAAAGTGAGATTCGGATCTTTACTCAACTCAATAATCATCAGGTCGGTTCTTTCAAAATCTTCATCATCCTGGGTAATGAAATCCGGTATCTGAGAGATGATCTTTTCAAACTTTTTCTGCATAAGCTTGTTCTCTAACTTGATCCGTATCTTGTATGCGGCTGCAGGCATTGGTTCCTCTCTTTATAACTCAAATCTATGAGTTATTATTTTACACATAACCGTTCATGTTCTTTGAAATAATTACCTGTTAGGGCCGAAAAGCTTGTTACCCGGATGCTCATTGCTCATCTTGAAAAAATTCTGGACTGCCATAATCGCGGCAGCCTCTGCAAAACATGGTGCCGGTTCCATTTACCCTTCATTTCAAGAAAATGACAAGAGCAGTGATAAGCACAAATTAATAAAGAAGCCAGGACGGTAACAAGAGATTCAACAGCAGGGTATCTATAAACAGAAAACAGAAGGTGAATGAGAGCGGCAGGCAGATAGAGAGGGAGTCAGATAAACCTGATGAAAGATACCCGCTTTCCTTCCTGTGTCAGGCTTGGCAGATCAGGCTGAAAACTTACCGGTTGCATGGAACCTGTGAAAATAATGCTAAATTTATTGAAATTAAGTTTGCAAAGATTTTTCAAAAGATCAACAAAATTTTATGTTCTATACAAAAAAAGGTGTCTGAAAGCCCGACCGAAGCCGCGTCTGCAGCCGTTTACAGATAGTTATGCCGCCATAAGTAGTAGCCATCGCAAGCAATCACCAAATTACTCGGCAACAGGAACAGCAAAGGCAATTTCTGGTCTGGTCCCGGTAAAAGGTCAGCCTGGCTGAAGGCTTGGACAGTTGTGTTTTGTCCTGATCCCTGATAACCCAACCGACTTTTGAAGTATATTTACCAGGAACAATATTTTTTCAGAGGAATAAATCATGAAAATCGAGGGCTTGAAGCACACCGGCACTCCCAGAAATCATTTTGCCAGCGACAATAACTCACCGGCTCATCCAGCAGTCATGGAAGCCATCCTGGACGCCAACAGGGGGCACGCCCTGGCCTATGGAGACGACTACTACACTGAGCGTGCCTCCAAGCTGCTCAAAGAAACATTCGGGACCTCGTGCGATCCCTTTTTCGTCTATACCGGTACAGGGGCCAACACTCTTTGCGTTTCAGCACTGGCCAGATCTTACAACGCGGTCATCTGTTCTGAGAACGCCCACCTGAATTCGGCGGAATGCGGAGCTCCTGAAAAATTTGCAGGGGTGAAGCTGTACACTGTGCCATCCAGTTCCGGCAAGATTACTTTTTCTGATGTTGAAGCTTTTTTAAGTTACCGGGGAAACCAGCATTATTCCCAGCCCAGGGTCATTTCCCTGACTCAGGCCAGTGATCTGGGCATATGCTACAGCGTGGAAGAGGTCAGGCAATTATGTGATTTCGCCCACGCCAATAACATGTACGTCCATATGGACGGGGCCCGGATTTATAACGCATGCGCGGCCCTGGGAGTCTCCCTGAAGGAAATGACCGCTGACGCCGGACTGGACGCCCTTTCTCTGGGAGGGACCAAAAATGGTCTTCTGGGTTCGGAGGCGGTGATCTTCTTCAGACCGGAACTTGCGGAAGGATTTCAGTACATCAGGAAACAGGGCATGCAGCTCGCGAGCAAGATGCGCTTTCTTGCCGTACAGATGGAAGCCCTGCTTACAGATGGACTCTGGCTGAACAACGCCAGGCATGCCAATTATATGGCACGTCTGCTGAAGGAAGAACTGGATGGAATCCCAGGCCTGGAAGTGACCCGCCCGGTCCAGACAAACATGGTCTATTGCATTATCCCGCTCAAGGCGGTGGAAGAGATAAGGCGCAGGTATCTTTTTTACATTTTTGATGAGAACAGATCAGAGGCCAGGCTTGTCACCAACTACGATACTGCCGCAGAAGATGTCGCTGGCTTCGCGGAAACCGCCAGAAAGGCAATGACAGGACTGTTCTGATATCAGAGAGGTCAAAACCGGTCTGAAAAATTATTTTATTTGTACTCGGACCTGTTCAATCAATTGAGACTTTTGTCTGGTGGATAAGTCAAATTTTGTGCATCCCCTTTTCTTGTAAATCCAAAGAAGGGAAGCCTCATAACAGTCAATGACAGGGGGATACCAGGGTAATCAGGAAGTTAATATTCTCTGGGCATTTCATCCAGCTGAACCTGATTTTGCTGTCCAGATCAAGTGAGTAAAAAAGTTTTTTTCCCAGACTATTTGTCTTGAGACTGTCCGGCAGGACAAGGCAGATGACCCACGCTTCCCGGGCCAGGGTCATCTTCATGGCTTTATCAAGTGAAAACTCAAAGGCGGATGGACCATAAACACCATGCAGAGGATATCCCCCCTATAATTCATGCTCGGAATAAAAAAGATGATCCCGAAAGGTGAATGGCTCTCCTCGGACACTATTGGCATGAGTTCTATTGAATGTTCAGGTACTGAAGCAGCGTCAAGAACCAAAGAATCACGGGACAATCCAAGAGAGATTCCGCCCGGAAAATCTGATTGCTCATAAAGGGAAATGTTCTCCGGTCTGAGACCGACTGCTTGCTGACCTCAGC
>PXDF01000232.1 GCA_003566455.1 Desulfonatronovibrio sp. | reverse complement strand
TTGCCGAGCAAGGCAGGAGGAAGAAAATCTAATATTCATATCCACCGAGCCGGTGTATATGAATAACAAGCTCCCCGCCTGGGGCGAGGGACCCTTTTTCATTACTGCAACTCGCAGGAATGAAAAATTGACTTCTCTCTTCTCCGTGAGCTCTGCGCCTCAAGCGATCCCGCCTTAGGCGGGAGAGCGGGCGAGAGACAAAAATTTCTTATGCCTTGGCCCAAACATACATTCAGCATGGTTTTGAGCCTTTTTCCGGCCACGTACGCTTGAACCGGATGAACCTTATTTCTTTGCCATATATTCAGGTGTTATATAACAGGCTAATTATTGCCAGTAGAAATTTCAACCTATAATTATTGGAATCCTGATTAAAGGCTGGTGTTTGCTTTCTGAAACAAAATAACGTAATAAATAGGAATTTGAGCTTGTAAAACCCTTCCTCTGCCGATTCAAAGATAATGACTGATAATGATAAAGCTTTGCCCCGGATAGTATGCATCATTGGCCCAACCGGAAGCGGCAAAAATGATCTGGCCCTGAAGCTTTGTCAAACATTTTCCCTGGAAATTATTAATTTTGATTCCAGACAGGTCTATGCTGACCTGCCCATTGTTACAGCCCAGCCTTCTGAATGGGAAAAACAGTTATGCCCCCACCATCTCTACGGGTTCCTGGGATTATCAGAAAAAATCAGCGCCGGCAGGTTCATGGACAGAGCAAGACAAACCATTGCCGAAGTTTCAGGCAGGGGCAGCATACCTCTATTGGTGGGCGGAACAGGGCTGTATCTCAGATCTTTGATCCACGGCCTGGCCCATATCCCTGATGTTCCTGAAAACATTCAAGCAGAACTGGAAAATAAATGTTCCCAGTCCGGGATAAATTCCCTTTACCAGAAACTTGTTGATGTTGATCCGGTCTATGCTCAAACCATTACAGCAAAGGACAGGCAGAAGATCATCAGGGCCCTTGGGGTCTGCATGGCTACGGGCAAGCTTTTTTCCCTCTGGCACAGGGAGCAGAATAAACAGCCTTTTTATCATGCTCTCAAAATTGGAATTATGTGGGAACTGGAAGAACTCTTACCTCGACTTAAAGAGCGGATAATGAAAATGATTGAGGCCGGGGCTGTTGAGGAGGTAGAAAGGGCATGGTTCAAGAGCGGCCGCGATCCCTTTTGCCCGGCTTTTTCAGGCATTGGCTGCAAAGAGCTTATCGGGTATATCAGAAAGGAAACAGATCTGGATCAAACCGTGGATCTGTGGTTGAAAAATACCAGGGCCTACGCCAAAAGACAGCTTACCTGGTTCAGAAAGGAACCGGACATCTTGTGGGTTAGACCGGGTGAGGTAAAAAAAGCGACAAAGCTGGTGAATGATTTTCTGGGAAAATGATCAGGCGGTGCTCAAAAAAGAATTTTTCAGTAACCTGTTGAGTGAATAGAGATATCTTCCTGTTAGTGTATGAGATTGCTTTGCTTTACTCGAAATGACAGATAAAACCTCGATTCAGGTGTTAATTGCCAGGGCATGGATATGAAAAAAATACTTTTATTGTTGTTTCTTATGGTGCTGCCGGGACAGGCCTATTCCTGGCAGCAGGTCATTGTTGAACAGTCATATGAAGAAGGGATAAGGCCGGGAACAGTCCGGGATAAAGCTCTGCAAGCTGGTTTCAGACAGGCTGTTTCCCAGGAAATTGACAAGATAATTCCGGGCTGGCTGTCTGAAGAGAGAATGGTCGCCCTGATGAGACATATTGACGGCAGCGTTGACGGTCTTGTGCAGAGCTACCGCCAGGTTTCCCAGATGGAAGATGACCAGGTTCTGATTCTGGAGATGGAGGTCAATATTGATTCCGAATCCCTGAGGGGTTTACTGCAAAAAACCGGTACGTATTATACCAGCGACGCTTCCTGGCCCTATGATCTGAATACACGGGGAGCGTCTCCTGAAGATTTTTCTCTTTTGCAGGAACTTCAGCTTATCACCGGTGCTGTGGTTGATGGAAACGCCTCCACCAGACTGAGTCTTGGTAAATCAGCGGATGGATACTGGATGGGAAATATTGTTCATGAAGATGTCAATCTGTCAGCTTCAGGAGGTGATCTAAGCCAGGTATGGTTTGATCTGTGGGAATATTTTTTTTCCCGGCCCGAGATAAAATCCATCTTTATCAAAAGCTTGATCCTGGAAACTTCAGGCTGGTCTTCAACAGACGCGATAATGAACTTTGATAAAGCTCTGGGAAACTGGGACAGGGAAATTGAGTACAGGAAAATAATCTCAGTTCACTCTTCTGCCGATGCCCTGAGAGCAACCTGGGAAATCCAGAGCCTTAGTCAGGAATTTCTGCTGGAGCGGCTTGATAACTATCTTGCGGTCTGGGAAATAGATTACACTACTGATTGATAAAGGATGCCGATTTTGGCCGATAACAGAACAATAATATATGGTTCCAACTGGACTGTCGCAAATCTTCTGACCATAATCAGGATCTTCATCACTCCCGCTTTTGTGGTGGCCTTTTTCAATGAAGACTATGTGATAGCATTGACCTTGTTTGTTGTGGCAGGCGTTACAGACGGTCTGGATGGTTTGCTGGCCAGGGGCCTCAAACAAAAGTCCAGGCTGGGGGCCATGATAGACCCTCTGGCTGACAAGTTTCTGCTTTTAACCACTTTTGTCTGTCTGGGGATCCAGGGATGGATATCTTTCTGGGTTATCGTGATAGTTATAAGCAGGGATATAATAATTATCGGAGGTCTTTTTGTCCTGCACATTCTAGGAGTCAATGTAAAAAACAAGATCAGCCCGACCATTGACAGTAAACTCAATACCCTGTTTCAGATAATCCTTCTTCTGGCGGCTATGACAGGATATACCTTCAACATATCCGGCTTTATCGGTCTAGCCACTAACCTGACTTATGTGGTGGGCTTTCTGACCATTTTTTCTGGGATACGTTATGTACTTCTGGGGTTCAGCTTTATGCAGGCCAAAAACAATGAGGAGGGTTAGCCGGGTGTTAAAAGACTGATTTTAACATACTGTTACTGGTACCGAACTCAACAAAAAACCGGGGATGGTCCCGGTTTTTTCTGCTCTATTTTTCTTCTTCTTTTTGCGTCTCTTCTTTTTTTTCAGGCTTTTTATCTTCTGGTGTTACATCGATTTCCTCAGGTTCTGTGGTGGCTTTTTTGAAATTTTTTATGGCTTTGCCCATTCCGGCGCCAATTTCGGGCAGCTTGTTTGCTCCAAAAATCACCAGTATGATGACTAAGATGATGATTAATTCGGTCATGCCAATACCAAACATGTTTTTGCCTCCCTTGTTATGCAGATTTTTTGCATATACACCCCACGCTAAAACCGGTCAAGAAGCATTTATCAGACCATGAAAATTTCAGGTTGTATTTTAGGGCTGAGGTGATTATGTCAAGAGTCAGGGACGGTTTGGACAACCAGTCCTTTTTTTGTTTCTGTGAGC
>PXDF01000001.1 GCA_003566455.1 Desulfonatronovibrio sp. | reverse complement strand
TTTCTATTTCTCTTTAATTCCCGTGGCTGGGAATTGACCGGTTTGTCATTGCCCAGAGGAAAAAACATCTATGTTCGCGCCCGGGGCTATCATGCCGGCTCAGTGGTCGAGTCAGTGGTCAATTTTTATTTAGAGACCAGGGTCATGCCCGGAGTTCTCATGCTCTTGCTGGATGATGAATAGTCCGGATTGATTGTTCAATTATTGATTAACCCCCGGGGAGCAGGAACGTTTCTTCTTGCTCCCTTTTAATTGCAGGCTATGGGTATCCCTCGGGCATAATCCAGCTTAATGTTATTGGAGCCCGGCACAAAAATTCTAATCAACCATCCAAGCGGCAGCTAGTTTGACTTAGAGCAACTGAGCACTTTAGCAGATAATGGGATTTTGAAAAGAGGGAATACCGCATGCGAGTTTTCAGATCATTGCCTTCAGGTATAGTATTCCAGACTGGACTGGTATTTTTTGTCTTGTTCTTTTTTGCCTGGCTGTCCTTGGCTGATGCTGATTCAGGGTACTTGGTCGCAGCCCTGAATTCTCAGCCTGATGGTGCTGGTTTGGAAGATGGAATGGATATTAATTCTAAATGCAGTCTGAACAATGGATGCCCTGACATGGCCAATGATGGAAGACAGGCGTCTTCAAGAAGCATCAGCACCTGGTCGGCCATTCCGGAGACGGCAATGACTGATGATGGATTTGCGAGAATCATTGTAAAACTGCATGTCAAGGACATTGGGAAACTGACCAGAAGTTCAGCATCTCTGCAGGTTCCAACAGCAGATACGTCCAGTGCGGAATCGGTAAGGAAGTCAATTGCTGAGGCCGATGCCGCGCTGTCCGCTGCGGTAAAAGGCGTAAGCAATGATGTGGTCAATCGATTGCCAGATCAGGCTTACAGGGTAAACCGACAATTCTGGTCCATTCCTTTTGTGGCCCTGGATGTTAGTCCCAAGGGCCTTGAAGGCCTGTTGAAAGACCCTGCGGTCGAGTCAATTCATCCGGATATTCCTGTCCCGCTACCAGAATACGACATAACAAAAGGCAATGAGATTGATTCCGGATCTGTCAAACCATCCGGAGATGGACTGTCATCGTCGAGCATGTTCGATACAGTCGGCCTTATCGGAGCGGACGAGGCCTGGGCCAAGGGTTACACTGGCCAGGGGTGGCATGTGGCGGTACTGGACACAGGCATCAAGAGAACCCATGAATTTTTCGCTGGAAAAGATATTGTCGAAGCCTGCTTTTCACTTGCTGCTCATTGTCCGAACAGAGAAAGATCCATGGAAGGGACAGGTGCAGCTGTGCACTACTCCAGTATTTATCAAGGTTACGATCACGGGCCTCACGTAACAGGGACTGCTGTCGGGAAAAATCCGGACAACAATCTGTTTGGTGTGGCAAAGGACGCAGATGTTATTGCGGTGAATGTTTTTTCGATGTTTTCAGGGGATGATTGCGGTTCAGGTGTTGATTCCTGTATCATGAGTTTTTCAAGCGATTCCATGGCCGGACTGGAGTATGTCTATTCCCTGCGTTCGGAATACAATATTGGTGCAGTGAACATGAGTCTTGGCGGAGGGAAGTATGGTGAGTATTGTGAGCCCATCCAGAAGCAAGCCATTGCTAATCTTGAAGGTGCCAATATTCCAACCTCTATTTCAACCGGCAATAATGGGTATTGTGATGGAGTAGGAAGTCCAAGCTGTGTTCGTGAAGCAATCGCAGTCATGGCTTCTACAAAGGACGATTCTGAAGCAAGCTTTAATAACTGGCATTCTATAGTGGCAGACATATTTGCTCCCGGGGTGTCAATTTATTCGGCAACAGGCGGCAGTGATTCAAGCTATGAGCCCTGGAACGGGACATCCATGGCTGCCCCGCATGTGGCCGGAGGCATGACTTTGATGCGTCAGTTCAAGCCCGTAAACTCAGTTGAAGAGAATTTCACGCTGATTACGGCAAATGGAAAACAAATCATTACGCTTTGTCCTGAAGATGCCAGTAAACCCCGTATTTACGTAAACAACTTTCCTCAAACCGGATCTTTGCGAGTTTTTATTCAGCCCTCAGAAGCAGTGCAGGCCGGAGCTCAGTGGAGAAGAAGGGGAACAATAACCTGGTTTGACAGCGGAGCTATTGAAACAGATGTTCCTGTTGGGGATCATATTGTCGAATTCAGGCCTGTACCAGGCTGGAGACCTGACGGGACCATCAATGTTACGGTCCAGTCTGATGAAACGACTCAAATAACCGCTCCCTATTCCGAGGGCAATGCGGTTCAGCCAGGCGTGCTCATGCTCCTGCTGGATGATGAGTAGGAGGCTGTTGCCAGTTATTGGTTGATGGCAAAAGAAGACGCGCGGTGTTTTCTGAGGCGGGCCGGCATACCCCGCTTGATCTGCGAAGATCAGTTTATCCTGTGAAACATTTACCCTGAAATACTGCCGCAGGCAGTCCAGCTTTACTGGATTTCATGGGGTGCCGTAGGCATCTTGCTGTGCAAGGTTTCACCGGGACGCGATCAGCGGCAAAAAGCTCTTTTCTTTTTTCCTGAGATTACCGCATCAGCGTTTAAGAATATTTTAACGCAGATCTCGCCCCAGTGAAACAGGAAGAGATTTCACGGGATAAACAGATGGACGCAGATAAGAGAACTGTTATTTTTTTCCCTGGATCAGTGCAGATCAGCGCGATCAGCGTCAAAAATTTCTTGCTCTTTGCTCTTTTTTTATGTGTTTACATCAGCGACTGCTGATTAATCATTCTCCGCGGAAGAATGAAGACAGAAGAGCTCTAACCGCCCCAGTGAAATAGGAAGTGATTTCACGGGGCAAGCAGATCTCGCCCCAGTGAAACCCTGTGAAATCCGCTACTCAAAACCTTCCTCTATTTCACAAGGCAAGCCCACCTGACACCCTGAAAGGTTTACCCGGTTAACTTTCTTTCCAGTTATCTGAAGAAGCAGGATTCCCCAGGGCAAGCAGATGTGCGCTGAAACCCAGCATTTCAGCCTGATAATTTTTTTGGAATTCTTCTTGAGTCCTTGAGTTGAATAGGTTATAATAATACAAAAATCATTATCTGATAGAAATGATCATCAAGCATCAAACACAATCAGAACAGCATCTTCTTTCTCATTTTGCGTTCCCTTTATACGCTGTCATCACATAATTCCAGCATAGAATACCTTCTGACCTCCTTATAGACAAGCATTCTCACCTCTTCCTCACCTCTTCAACAAATGAAGTGCGACCGTCAGATTTTGAACCTTGAACACAGTGGAAATGAAAAACGGTTTTACTGTCTTGGCAGGGTCTCAGACGCGATAATGACGGTTCGGTTTACATACAGAAAAAACAAAATCAGAATAATCGGCGCCGGATATTGGCAAAAAGGAAAGAAAATCTATGAAAGAGAAAATCAAATACACAGACGAACCAATGGGGAAAGTTAAGGTTGTCTCTGACTTTCTTCCATCCCCGGAAGAACTTGCTTTAAAAG
>PXDF01000234.1 GCA_003566455.1 Desulfonatronovibrio sp. | reverse complement strand
ATAATCTTGTATTCCGATAGGGATTGCAAGTTTTAGCTGCAAAATATTAAACCACAAAGGTCGCAAAGGACACGAAGGAAGAAACGTAAGGATTGGATCATTTTTCTATTGCTGGGTAAACAGCAATAGAAAAGGCATCCTTGTCAAAAACCGTAACCCGGTTTTTGACAAAATATACTCTGCCTTCCTTGGCGTCCTTGGCGGCTTGAGCGAAGCGGGCGGTTAATTTATTCTTACATCTGACGTCGGATATCTGACGTCGGACGTCGGACATCGGATTCCAAAGTGGGCGGTTAATCTTAAATTCCGACCAGGGAGATCTAATTGCGAAAGGAATTGAACATACTAATCGGAGGAGAGGCTGGTCAGGGGCTGGTCACCGTGGGAGAGCTTCTGACCAAGGCTTTGATTCGTTCTGGCTATAATGTGCATGTCACCCAGAGCTATATGTCCAGAATCCGCGGGGGGCACAATACCTATTCCGTCAGGGTTGGAGTAAATAAGGTTGCCTCACCTGTAAGCGCCATAGACATCCTGGTGGCCTTAAACAAAGAAACAGTGGAACTCCACCAGCATAACGTCACCAGTAACGGGCTGATTCTCAAAGACCAGAATATCGGCCTGAAAAAAGAGGGTCTGGTAAATATTCCATTTAAAGATTTGGCCCCGAGCTCTCTTTTTGAAAACGTGGTTGGTCTGGGCTTTTTGAGCGCCCTTATTGGTCTGGACAAATCCATGCCTGAAGGCTGCATCAAGAGTGTTTTCGGCCAGAAAAAGCCGGATGTGGTTCAAAAAAATATTGAGGTTTTAAATTCAGCTTACACTTTTGCCCAGGGTCAAAAAATTGATGGCTTTAGGCTTGATAAATCTAGAGAGGAACCAGGTCTTATGCTTACGGGCAATGATGGCGTGGTTTTGGGAGCCATGGCCGCGGGAGTCGGTTTCTGCGCTTATTATCCCATGACTCCTTCCACAGGCATACCCATGTCCCTTAATGCCAGGGGAGATGAACTGGGAATAGTGGTTGAACAGGCCGAAGATGAAATCGCGGCTATTAATATGGCTATCGGGGCTTCCTATGCCGGAGCCAGATCAATGGTGGCAACTTCTGGCGGAGGTTTTGCCCTTATGTGCGAAGGAATCAGCCTGGCCGGCATGACTGAAACTCCTGTAGTCGTGGTAGTCGGTCAAAGGCCTGGTCCTGCAACAGGTCTGCCCACCAGGACCGAACAGGGCGACCTTAATCTGGTCCTCTATGCCGGGCACGGCGAGTTTCCCAGGGCAATTTTCGGACCGGGCAATCCCGAGCAATGCTTTGACCTGACCATTAAGGCCTTTGACCTGGCCGAAAGATCCCAGGGTCCCGTGTTCATCCTTACGGATCAGTACCTGGCTGATTCTTACCGTAACATTGTCCCCTTTGATCTTTCAGAAATAAAAGAGGTAGCTAGACCCCATGATCAATGCTCAGATCCGGAAAAATATGAAAGATACGCTCTGACTGACAGCGGCGTTTCACCGAGGCTGGTTCCCACACTGGGACCTTATCTTGTTGTCCTGGACAGCGACGAACACTACCCGGACGGTCATATTACCGAAGATCTGGAAATCAGAACAAAGATGGTTGATAAGCGTCTGAAAAAGCAGGCTGTCCTTGACGCGGATATTGTTCCGCCGGAGTATTTCGGGCCTGATAAACCTGAAAAGCTTCTGGTCTGCTGGGGATCCACACTTGGCCCGGCCATGGAGGCAATTCAAAACGCGGACCAACAAAACGTTGGCCTGCTGCATTTTTCTCAGGTCTGGCCATTGAATAAAGAGCACTTCAAGGATTATTTCAGCTCCCCGGAAAAGGTTGTCTTTGTGGAGTCCAATGCCTGGGGACAGTTCAGGACCTTGATTGAAAGGGAAGTCCGGGTTGAAAACGCTTTTTCAATTCTGCGCTACGACGGCCTGCCCATGGATGCCGGGTATATCCTGGACAGGCTCGACATGCTGCTTCAGGGCAGAAAATAAGGGGCAGATGTCAGGTTTCAGGCTTCAGGTCTCAGGCCTCAGGTTTCAGATTTCAGGTTTCAAAAGTCAACAGACAAGAGGTTGGTGCTAATATGGTTTCAATAGATGATTTTGGGAAATTTGAAACAGCATGGTGTCCCGGATGCGGCAACCATTCCATTCTCAAATCCGTGAAAAAAGCCCTGGTGGAAATGGAGTTAAGTCCCCATGAATGCATTTTTGTTTCGGGCATAGGCCAGGCGGCCAAAGCCCCCCACTATCTGAAAACCAATGTTTTCAACGGATTACACGGCAGAGCCCTTCCCGCGGCTACAGGAATAAAGCTGGGCAATCCCGGAGCAACGGTTATTGTTCAAAGCGGAGACGGGTGCAATTATGGAGAAGGAGGCAACCATTTCCTGGCTGCCATACGCAGAAACATCAACCTTACTTTGCTGGTTCATGACAACCAGATCTATGGCCTGACCAAGGGCCAGGCCAGCCCCACAACTTTTATGGGTCATAAAACCAAGGCCCAGCCCCGCGGAAATCCTTCCGGGCCTTTTAATCCCGTGGCCGTGGCTGTGGCCATGCAAGCCAATTTTGTGGCCCGGGGATTCGCCGGGATGATGGATCACCTGTCAGACTTGATCGTCCAGGCTGTCCGCCATCCCGGTTTCAGCCTGGTGGATATTCTTCAGCCATGTGTTACATTCAATAAAGTCAACACTTTCACCTGGTATAAGGAGAGATGCTATGAGCTAAAGGATCATGACCCCGGCAACTGGTCGCAGGCCATGGAGCTGTCCCGGGAATGGGGAGAAAAAATACCCCTGGGCGTTATGTTCAGGGGAAATAGACCTGTTTTTGAAGAAAAACTTCCCCACCCCACTGGAGAGCCCCTTTATTATAATATACCTTCCAAAGAAAAAATCAAAAAGGTGGTGCAGTCTTATGCTTAAGAAAAACGCTTTGTTACGGATCATTGTTATGTTGGCCATGGCATTGTTAATTTATCCCGCAACCTGCCTGTCCGTAAGCATCCCAGCCACGGGCGATATATTTCCGGCAGATGATCTTAAAACCCCGGAAGGAGAAGTTTATCAGAAATATCTTGGCCTGGACGGCTCAAAGGAGACTTTCAAGCTCAGGGACGTCAAGTCAAAGCTGGCCCTGGTCCAGATATTCAGCATGTACTGTCCTGTTTGTCAGCGCGAAGCCCCGGAAGTCAATGAACTCTACAAATTGATAAGCGACAGCAATCTCTCTGATAAAATCAAGGTGATCGGTATTGCTCCGGGCAACTCTCAATTTGAGGTAAATGTTTTCAGAGAGCAGTACAATATCCCCTTCCCGCTCATTCCTGACGGCGACTATGAATGGCACAAAATCATGGGCGAGGTGGGAACTCCATATTTCCTGCTGGTCAACCTTGAGAGTGGCAAGATTTTAGAGGACAATCTCGGGCCTTTCGGCACTGCTCAGGAATTTTTTGATATCCTTAAGCGACATTTATAACAAGTTGAGAAAGAGGTGGCATTATGTTAAAAAAGATATTTCTGACAATTTTCTGTCTGGCTTTTCTCGCATCAGCCAATGCCGGAGATTTCCGGGATGATATTTTTCAGGTCAAGGAACTCAAGGCCATTGACAGCGAGTTAAAGGTTAAGGAGGGAGACAAGGCCCCGGACTTCAGTTTGCCATCAACACATGACACTATTGTCACCCTGTCTGACTATCAGGGCGAAAAAAACGTCATGATTTCCTTTATTCCTGCCGCCTGGACTCCGGTCTGCTCTGATCAGTGGCCCGGCTACAACCTGGCTGAAGGTCTTTTCAGACAGCTGGATACCGTGGTCATTGGAATCAGCGTGGACAACGTGCCCACTTTATACGCATGGACAAAACAGATGGGCGGTTTCTGGTATCCGGTGGTATCTGATTTCTGGCCCCACGGAGCGGTGGCTGAAGAGTACGGGGTGCTCAGAACTGACGGAACCGCGGAAAGGGCCATTATCATCGTAGATAAAGAGGGCATAATCAGATTTGCCCATGTTGAAGACATTAACAGGCGTCCAGAACTTGAAATGCTCATCAACGCTTTAAAGGAAATACAGTAACTTAAGCATTTGAACCGCCCGCTGCACTCAAAGGACTCAAAGAAGAGTTAGTTTCTTTCCTTGGCGTTCCTCGCGACTTGAGCGACCACGACATGATGGGGGCGCGGGCGGTTAATTTTAACCAGACGTCGAACGTCTGTTTTTCCTGGCCAGGCATAAACTTTCCTGGATAAAAACCCTAAGCCTCCCGGGATTAATCCGGCATTTCCATAGCTTGGCAGACATTTATCAGGCTGTTGAAAATCTTCCAATTGCTGCGTCGCTACGAAAAGTTCAAACTCGAACCAGTCTAAATACGCTGCGACCTTGAACTTTTTTTGCTCTTTATCCGGCACCCACTTGTGATGTTATTAAATATTTATGCCGGGATAATACCTACGCAAGTGGGTGCCGGACTGACGCTTGGAATTTTTGAACAGCCTGCCTGATTAAGGACTTTTTCACGCTGTTATCCCATTCCTTATTGTCTGCCTTAATTAACACCATTCATAACCTGGCTTTATCCAACCCGGCCAGTGTGGTTCAACGAGCTAAAGTGTTGAAAACATCTTCTGGCTTCAGCAGACTGAAGCGTTTTTTGCGTTATACTTATCTCAAGATAACCAGGATCAGAGAAAACCCTCATTCAATTGCCATGGGTCTGTCTGTTGGTGTTTTTGTGGGTTGCTTGCCCATTATTCCCTTTCAAACCGTAACAGCCCTTGGTATTGCCTTTTCCCTGAGATGCAGCAAAATCGCGGCAGCCCTGGGGACATGGATTACCAACCCCCTTTACGCTCCCTTTGTCTATTACGGTCTTTACCTTGTGGGCAGGATGATCATCCCCCTGGGCAGGAAAGAATTCGAACCTGAAGATTTAACCATACAGACCCTGATAAACATAGGCTGGGATTTTTTCTGGCTGATGTTTTTTGGCGGGGTAGCAGTTGGTCTTGTACTGTCCTTTACAACATATTTTTTATCAGTAAAACTTGTCAAAGTTTATCATGATAATCGGGCGGAAAGAAGACGCCTCAAACGTCTTAGGAGGATATGATTCACAGAGCCAAAAAAAGCCTGGGACAGAATTTTCTAGTTGATGAAAATATCTGCCGCAAGATTGTGCATGCCCTGGATATTATACCGGGCGACAATGTCCTTGAAATTGGACCTGGTCATGGAGCTTTGACCAGATTTATTCACCACAAAGGAGCACAGATTTTCGCCCTGGAAAAAGATGTTGAACTCTGCCTCATATTGAAGGACAGGTTCCAGGATATCAACATTGTCTGCGCTGACGCCCTGGCCTTTGACTGGTCCAGGCTGGAGCGTCTGCCCGATTTAAAGATCGCGGGCAACCTGCCCTATAATGTGGCTTCAAGAATTATATGGGACCTGGCATTTCAGATTGGCAGGCTTGACAGGGCAATATTCATGGTTCAAAAGGAAGTGGGTCAGAGAATCATCTCCCGGCCCGGGTCAAAGAGTTATGGAGGCCTTTCCGTGTGGATTCAATCTTTTTTGAAACCGGAAATACTCTTCAGAGTCTCACCCAAAGTTTTCAGGCCAAGGCCAAAGGTTGATTCAGTTGTTTTAAAGTTTATCCCCCTGGGTGAAGAAAAAAAAATTTTTTGTCGCAAAGAGCTGGCCAAAACCATCAGAATCATGTTTCAAAGCAGGCGTAAACAGGTTGGAACAATACTTCGAACATACTGGAATGATGAGATAAATTTATTTTTTGAACAAAGGGGCATATCCGCCAGATCCAGGCCGGAAGATCTCTCCCCGGTTGATTTTCAAGGCCTGTCGGGCAAACTTTTTTCAGATGATCGGCAAATTTTGTCTTGACTTGAGCCAGGAAATTTTGTTTGTCCTAAATTACTTGCTTGCGTTAAGGGCTTGATCCTAGTATCCGCGTTTTAAACCGCTTAGGAATTCAAACCGTATTCCGGATGAAATCTCTTTTGCTGTTTAAAGCATATACCCTTTTTAATTTATGAGTTATTATTTTACGTCAAACTATTGAAGGAGGAAGTTACAGATGACTAAAGCCGACTTGGTATCCAAAATTGCGGAAAAAGCTGGTCTTACCAAGACTGATTCTGAAAAGGCCCTCAATGCTTTTCTAAAGTCCGTGCAGGACACTTTGGTGAGCGAAGGCAAACTGACCCTGACCGGATTCGGCACTTTTGCTGTTGAACAGAGAAAAGCCCGCAACGGACGTAATCCCCGTACCGGAGCAGAGATCAAGATTCCCGCCTGCAAGGTGGTCAAATTCAGACCCGGAAAAATCCTCAAAGACTCTGTAAAGTAATTACAGGATCCTGGATTGTAATTTTTTTCTATCAGCAAAATCCTCGCAAAAAATCCTTGCTGAATAATTTTACATGTTTGCTATAAAAAAGAGGGCTTAAAGCCCTCTTTTTTTCTTGCAAAAAATTCATTAATTGGATAAATTCACACTCTTAACCTGACCATTACATAGCAGTCTGATAAATGATGGACCAGATCTGGACAGGTTAAGAAATATATGTCTGTCCTCAATGATTGAGGCCGGTACCCAGTGTAAGGAGGTGAGTCTTAGTGCCGGGAGTTACTCTTGGAGAAAACGATAATTTTGACTACGCGTTGCGCAAGTTCAAAAAGCAGGTCGAGAAAGCGGGAATACTTTCAGAACTGAAAAAAAGGCAGCATTATGAAAAGCCGAGTATTCAGAAAAAGAAAAAAGAAGCCGCTGCCAGAAAAAGATTGATGAAAAAAATGCGCAAAATGCAAATGATGTGATTTATGCTGCTTACTGAGCGTATCGAAAAAGACTTTATCCTTGCTTACAAGAATAAAGAAGACGAAAAAGTGGCTGTCTTGCGAATGATCAAGGCAGCCTTTAAAAATAAGCAGGTTGAGCTTAAAAAAGATCTCTCTGATGCTGAAGCCCTGGATGTACTCATAAGGGAAGTAAAGCAGAGACAGGAATCCATTCGTCAGTTCACCCAAGCCGGCCGTGATGATCTAAGCCTTAAAGAACAGAATGAGCTGGAAATTATCAAGTCCTACCTGCCTTCTCCCCTTACACCTGAAGAAATGAAGCGAATCGCAGCGGAAGTAATCACTGAGCTTGATGTCAAGGACATCAAAGGCATGGGTCTGGTCATGAAAACCATCACCCAGAGATATTCAGGCCGGACTGATGGCCGTGAACTCAGCGCCATAGTCCGGGAACTGCTCACATCCTGATCCTGTTATTCCTGAAAAACTGTTTTTTCCTGGACCTGATTTCATCCGTTTGTTTTTAAAAGGTCATTAAAATCTATTCCAAATTTCAAGCGGTCTTGATCAGGGCCTTGGTTAATTGTCTGCTATGGAACCTAGAACCATCAACATGCTGGAGTTTCCAAAAGTTCTTCAGCGTTTGAGCAAAGAGGCTGTTTCCCATCCCGGCAAGCAGGCCTGCCTTGAAACCTCCTTTTTTGAGGACCCTGGGGAGCTGGAGCATGAACTCAACCTGCTCAGGGAGATAATCTCCTGCTGTAAAGAATACGGGCCAAAACTTAACTTCTTTCCCGACATTACTTCCTGCCTGAATAGTATTGACCGGCCTGATGCCTTTCTGGACATTGAACATCTCTGGGATATTTCTTCCTTTTTAAAGGAAGCTGAAGTTTTTTCCATTTGCATAAAAGGAATTGACCCTGAAAGATTCCCAATATTAAAATCCATGAACCAGGACCAGACCTGGCCTGAACAGCTTATGGACGCTCTGAAAAGATGTCTTGGTCCAACCGGTGAAATAAAAGATGAGAGTTCTCCCGGACTTTACTCCATAAGGGAGGAAATCAGATCCATCCGCCAGCAATGCGCCAAAAAAGTCAACGAATCCCTGACCCTTTCAGATATCTCTCATTATCTTCAGGACGAATATCTGACCATATCCTCGGACAGGTATGTCCTGGCCCTCAAGGCCAACTTCAAAGGCAGACTGCACGGTATTATCCATGATTATTCACAGACCGGGGAAACCTGTTATTTTGAGCCTTTCTTTCTGACTGAACTAAACAACAAGCTTCAGAAACTCAAGCAGCAGGAAAAGGAAGAACTCCATGCGGTCCTGAAATACCTTACTGATCTGTGCAGACAGTCCCGGGATGACATAAAAAGGATATTTAACTGGCTGGTCAGCATGGATTTTATCCTGGCCAAGGCCAGGTTAGCTGCCAGTATGGATGCCAGGCCCCTGAATATTTCTGACAGTCGCCGCCTTGAGCTTAAAAACGTCAGGCATCCTTTGCTGATTCTGGGCGGGTTTAATGTGGTACCTGTAGATATAGAGCTCGAACCTGGCCAACACGTGCTCGTTGTATCCGGAGGCAATGCCGGCGGCAAGACCGTTTGCCTCAAGACCCTTGGGCTTGCCGCCCTCATGGCCCTCTGCGCTCTGCCGGTACCGGCGGATGAAGGCAGCTCAATACCCAGATGGAACAAAGTTTTTGTTTCCATGGTTTCAGAACAAAGCGTTGAGGAAAGTCTGAGCACTTTTACTGCCCAGATACATCATTTCAGCAGATTCTGGCCCATGATTGATGAAAATACCCTGATTATCCTTGATGAATTCGGAGTGGGCACCGACCCCAGTCAGGGAGCGGCACTGGCCCAGGCGGTTGTTGACCAGCTTCTGGAAAAAAAGGCCTGGGTTGCCACTGCTACTCATTTTCCCGCTTTAAAGGCATACGCCCTATCTAAAGAACAGGTCCGAGCCGCTTCGGTTCTTTTTGATGACGAAACCGGAAAACCTTTGTATCGCGTTGCCTACGACCAGGTGGGGTCAAGTCTGGCTCTCGGCGTAGCCAGAGAACAGGGTCTTCCTTCGGAGATCATCTCCAGGGCTGAAAAATATTTGCTGGTGGATGGACAAAAGCACGATGATATTTTTGAAAAATTGAACAGCTTAGCCGTCCAAAGAGAAAAGGAACTGGAAACAATCAGAAAAAAAGAAGCCCTTCTGGAAGAAAAATTTGAAAAAGAAAAAAAAGAACTAATCAGGCAGAAACATATCCTTTTAAGCGAGATCAGGTCTACTTCCATGGAAATACTTAGCCAGTGGCAAAGCCAGAAGATCGGGCGCAAAAAAGCTTTAAAAGAGTTGTCCCTTCTCAAGAGCCAGGTTAGGGAGCAGCATGATGGATCCCCGACAGAACAGAAAGAGAGCCTTTCATGGGATAAGGTGACTCCAGGAAATAAGTATTTATACAAGTCCTGGAACAAGCCAGGTATTGTCCAGGAAAAAGATGAAAAGAAAAGGCAGATAAAAATTGACCTGGGAGGCATTTCCCTCTGGGTTGAACCGTCCGCTATCAAGCAGGTTCCGGAGGATGAGCCGGGTTCCGGGATGAGGCTGCACACCTCCATATCCCCTGGCAGCGTACCATTGAGGCTTGACCTCAGGGGGAGATACTCTGAGGAAGCCTTGATTGAGCTTGAACAATATCTTGATCAGGCATTACTGGCCGGAAGGAAGAATCTGGAAATTATTCACGGCAAGGGTACCGGCGCTTTAAGGATGGCTGTTCATGAATACTTAAGGGATAACCCTGCTGTAGCCGGCTTTAAATGCGCTTCTGAAGAATCTGGCGGAGAGGGCATGACCGAGGTTGAACTCAAGTAATCATGATCGCTTAAGCTGGTGCCGGGTGATAAATTAAATCCGGGACGGGCTGGACAAAACATTTCATAGCCTTAATTATCTATTTATACGGTTGTTTTCCAGTGGTTCCGGCAGGATGATCAATGGGAGTTATAGATTCCAACAGCATAGTTGAGATTAAGTCCAGACTGTCCCTGGTTGATATTGTCAACAGATACGTTGAACTCAGGCCCGCTGGAGACAGGTGGACTGCTCCCTGCCCCTTTCATCAGGAGACAAAACCTTCTTTCACGGTAAGCCCTGATAAGGGTTTTTATTATTGTTTTGGTTGTCAGGCATCCGGAGATATCATTGAATTTTACAAAAATATTAATGGACTGGACTTTGCCGAAGCAGTAAGACAACTGGCCCGGGAGGCTGGAGTTGAAATCACTTTAAGCACATCCAGGCTGGACAGGGAAGAAAGAAATAAAGTCAGTATATCCCAGGAGATAAACTCCCTGGCTGGTAAATTTTTTCTGGACGCGCTTTGGTCAGGTCAGGGTGAAAAGGCCAGAAAATACCTGCGTTCCCGAAGCATATCTGACGAAATGATAAGGGAGTTCCGACTGGGCTGGAGTCCAGGCGGATGGCAGTCTTTGACTGATTTTTTGAACAAAAAGGGTTTTTCCCCTGAAGAAGGGGTCCTGGCTGGAGTATTGACCAGAAATCAAAATGGCAGGATATATGATCGGTTCCGTTCAAGGCTGATTTTCCCCATTATCAGTTTGTCCGGCATGGTGGTGGCTTTTGGCGGACGAATCCTGGATGATGGTGAACCCAAATACTTAAACAGCAGTGAAAGCCCGGCCTACAAAAAAGGAGACCACCTGTACGGTCTTTTTCAGGCCAGAAAATACATCACCCAGACCAGAAAGGTTTTTTTGACCGAGGGTTACCTGGATGTAATCGCTCTGCGCCAGTATGGCTTTCCCAACAGCTGCGGGATTCTGGGCACCGCTCTGACCCATTCACAGGTTACAAGGCTGGCAGGCCTCTGCAGGGAAGTAATCCTTCTTTTTGACGGAGACCGGGCCGGACGACAGGCCGCGTTCAGAAGCTCTGAAATGCTCCTTTTAGCAGGCATTGGATGTAAAGTACTCAATTTTCCAGAAGAAGAAGATGCTCACAGCCTGCTGACCACCAGAGACAGATCTGTGTTTGAGGAACTGCTGCAAAAGGCAGTTCCAGGACTTGACTATTGTCTCAATATGGTAGGCAGCGACAAATCGCCCAAAGAGGTCATGAACTGGGTAAATCATTTTCTGGGCAATCTCAGTGATTTTTCTTTGAAGACCTACTATATCCCAAAAGTCGCAGGGATACTTGGCCTGACTGAAGTTGATCTGAGAAAAAGCCTTGGGAGAAGGTCACACCGATCAGCAACAGAGAAAAAAGGCCCTGGTGATCTAGAAACAATCGGGCCTGAACAGAGGGACAAAGAGGTACTTACATTTGCCTGTTGCTTTCCGGAACTCAGGAGCAGACTGGAGCAAAAGAATATTGACCTGATTCTAACCACGGAATGGGCCAGAAATTTCTGGAATAAGATCAAGGACAAAGCCCATGAAGATGAAAATCTCGGTCTTGATCCCCAGGAATTGGATTTTTATTTCAGGGCCAATCTACAGAAAGGTTTGCTGAAGCAAAACAGGGATCTGGTTTTCAGGGAGTTTGAAGATTTTATCAGTCAGGCCTCCCTGACCATGAACAGGCAGAACCTTAAACAAGCTCTGATAAAGGCGCAAAAAAATAATGATAACCAGGAAATCAAAAGAATTCTTGGTCTTATGCAAAGCATTTTTTAATTTGGTGGCTGCTCAGGATACAGCCGCCAGAATATTATCTCAGGGGGGAGGGTAATGCGTAGCATCAAAGATGTTCAACAAATAAAAACACTTATTGCCGAAGGGAAAAAGAAGGGGTTTTTAACCTTTGAAGAGATCAACAAATCCTTGCCTTCTGACGTCAACAGTCCTGATCAGATTGAAGAGATAATTTCTATCTTTGATCAATTGGATATCGCCATTGTTGACGGCAAAATTGGCAAGCCGCTGGCGGTAGTTCCGGAAGATTCCGAGTCCATTGCTGAAACCATGTCTATCAACCTGGAAAAACTGGAAGATGTTTCAGATACCATTTCCAGAAGCAGCGACCCTGTGCGGATGTATCTCAGGGAAATGGGCGCAGTGGGGCTGCTGGACCGGGATGGAGAGGTGGTTATCGCCAAAAAGATAGAAGCCGGTGAAATGGAGGTTCTTTACTCTCTGGTGGAAGTCCCTGTTGCCGTGGAAGAACTTATTAATGTTGGAGAAGATCTCAAAAAAGAGAAAATCAAGTTAAAGGACGTGGTTAAGACCATTGAGGAGGATGACCCTTCTGAAGAGGAAATGAACCAGAGAGAAAGGGTCATCTCTCTGCTGGAAGAGGTCAAAACTATCTATCGCAAAAGAAAAAATGTCTACGAAAAGCTCAATGAATGTGCCAGGATAGACCGCAGAGTATGGGGCATTCAGAACAAAATCCTGGATTATAAGGATGACGTGGTGGAATGCCTGCGCAACATCAAACTTGAAAAAACCCTCATAGACCGGATCATTGAGACTGTGGGCGATTATGTGCGCCAGATGTACAATTGCCAGAGGGATTTAAGCGCTTACATTCTCTCTCTGGGTCTTTCCCATGATGAGCTTTTTGACCTTTTGGGAAAACTTGAAAGAAGGGAGATAAATCCGGTTGCAGCGGCTGACCAGCTGGATATGACCATTGAAGAACTCTTTTCCTTCAAGGAGATGATCTACGGAAAAACAGAGATCCTGAAAAGGCTTGAGCAAAAATGCATGCATAGTGTTCACGAACTGGAGGAAATCCTGTGGAGGGTTAACAAGGGCAATTATGACGCGCTCAGGGCCAAACAGGAGCTTATCAGGGCCAACCTGCGTCTGGTGGTCAGTATTGCCAAGAAATATACCAACCGTGGCCTCCAGTTTCTTGACCTCATTCAGGAAGGCAATATCGGCCTTATGAAGGCTGTGGACAAGTTTGAATACCAGAGGGGTTACAAGTTTTCCACCTATGCCACATGGTGGATCAGGCAGGCCATAACCAGGGCCATTGCAGACCAGGCCAGGACCATCCGCATCCCGGTGCACATGATTGAAACAATTAATAAACTGGTGCGCACTTCCCGCTATCTGGTCCAGGAACTGGGTCGCGATCCCAGCCCGGAAGAAATTGCCGAACGGATGGATTATCCTTTGGAAAAGGTGAAAAAAGTACTCAAAATCGCTAAAGAGCCCATCTCTCTGGAAACACCCATTGGAGATGAGGAGGATTCAAGCCTGGGCGATTTCATTGAGGACAAAAAGGCAGTTGCTCCTGCTGAAGAAGTGGTTAATTCCAAACTTTCGGAACAGATAGCCAAGGTTTTGTCCGAACTTACTCCCAGGGAAGAACAGGTACTTCGTAAACGATTCGGTATTGGTGAAAAGTCTGACCACACCCTTGAAGAAGTTGGCAAGCTGTTCAATGTGACCAGGGAGAGGATCAGGCAAATTGAGGCAAAAGCCCTCCGGAAATTGAGACACCCGGTGCGCAGTTCATGTTTGAAGACTTATTATGAAACATAGGACGGTTAGTCGGTGAACCAATGAATCAGATGTCAGAGATCAGATGTCAGACGTCGGAAAGACAGAAGAAATTTTTAACCGCCCCCGTGCACCTATCTTGGTGAGAAATGGTGGAGAAGCAGCAAAATTAGTAAAAAAGTTGGCTATAAAGATAGGTGCACGGGGGCGGTTAATTTATTCTTACATCTGACTTTGGATCTCGGACGTCGGATGTCTGGTTCCAGGGTCTGTGTCTGATGACTATTTAAGAAAGCAGGTACCTTGAATAACAACACAAATCCTGAGGAGGAAGGATGCGTTTTACTCTGAAAGTATTTGTCGGTTCTGTAATTTTTCTGTTAATATTCGCCTCCCTTGAGGCCAGGCAGGTGCGCGT
The DNA here is from genome assembly GCA_003566455.1 of Desulfonatronovibrio sp. Classification (GTDB taxonomy): domain Bacteria; phylum Desulfobacterota; class Desulfovibrionia; order Desulfovibrionales; family Desulfonatronovibrionaceae; genus Desulfonatronovibrio. Next base: position 1,458 of record PXDF01000234.1, on the reverse strand, counting down.
GGCCTGGGTCCCTGACGGAGATACTGTTATTCTGGAAAACAGAGAAGTGGTCAGATTGAAGGGCATTGACGCCCCTGAAACCGGATACGATGGTGAATCGGATCAGTACTTTGCCAGGGAAGCCGCCCAAATGCTTGAAGAACTGATCGCGGGGAAAGAGCTGATCCTGAAACCCGGGCAGCAGCCCCGGGACAGATACGGCAGAACCCTGGGCTACATTTATCTTCCTGACAATCAAAACGTCAGCGTTGTCATGGTCAGGGAGGGTTATGCTTTTTACTATCCGCACCAGGATCAAAACATAAGTATTTCCGCCCGGATTCTAAAGTCCCAGAAAAAGGCCATGCATGAAGAACTTGGATTCTGGCCGGAAATACTGAGCATGGAAGAGGCTGACATGACGTATGTCGGCAATATGCGGAGCAAACGCTTTCACGTCCTGGAATGCGGATACGGACAAAGAATTTCAGATGCCAACAGGGTTGAGTTTTCTTCTCTTGGTGAAGCCTTTTATGAGGGATACGCTCCCTGCCGCAGGTGCACTCCCTGGCCTTCTGCAGACCGTTAACTCATAACTGAGAAATAAGAAGAGTTTTTTAACCGCCCGCTTCGCTCGACATGGAGCCAAACTAAAGAGTGACGTAAAAATATCTTTGCACCGCAGGTGCTGACATCTTTTCTGCTGGCAGGTCGCCAGCAGAAAAACGATTTTTGTCTGTCAGTAGTCTGACTTCGTCGAGCGAAGCGGGCGGTTGATATAATCTTGAATGTAAATAAGCTTAAACCATGCTCTTACGAAATTCCGCATGTACCGGATGAGCATGCTTTTTTTGGATATCTTAATTTTAAAGGAGAACGATAATGGATGACTGGGTATTGGTGGCAAGTTTTGATGAAATGAGCGACGCGGTTGATAAGGAAAAAGCCAGGATCGAGGACATCGCTCTTGATGTGGGGCTTTTGCCTGAATTAGTGGTTAAGGTTGAGCAAAAGGATAAAGTCCAGATTCTTATTCATCCAGAGTTTTATTCCTACTATCAGGGATAATCTTCTCCATTAACCTAAGGCGGGCTATGCCCGCAACCCAAGAAAGAAGAAACCTGAACCGCCCGTTCCCACGCCTTGGCGTGGTCACTCAAGACGCAAGGGTCGCCAAGGAAGACAGGAAATTTCGCGTCTTAAACTTTGCGTACTTAGCGGCTTTGCGGTTCAAAACTTTTCTTGTTTTTTATGACAGCATTTCAGGAGTAAGTCACTAATAATTGGTTCATCCGGTTGAAGCGTACTTCCTCGAAAAGAAAAAGAATATCTCACGCCCGGCCTGAAGCAGGCCTTGAGTCGCAGAGCAAGGCAGGAGGAAGAGTTTAATATTCATATCCACCGAGCCGGTGTATATGAATAACAAGCTCCCCCGCAGGGGCGGAAATTACAATGAATAGACAGCTTACCTCACAGATT
>PXDF01000229.1 GCA_003566455.1 Desulfonatronovibrio sp. | reverse complement strand
TGCCGCCTGCCCCGTTAAACACGAAGCCTGTTTAACGGGGCAGGCGGCAAATGAAAAAAAATATTCCTGCCTTCCTTTGCGACCTCTGCGTCTTGAGTGAGTCTTCGAGCGGGCGGTTAAGGTTTCTTTATTTCTTGGGTTGCGGGCATAGCCCGCTTTAGAATACAATGGTCGAATTGAACTTATTCCGGAAAAAGTCATTAAAGAACTGCAAAAGAATATGAAGCAACCATATGGACTCAAGATTCAGGTTTAAAAAATTTTAATAGAGTGAAATATTTTCCGAAAAATTCGTAAATGGCCAAGCAGGGCATTCAGCAGATTCAACTTGTGCAGCTCATGCAAAAACCCCCGCGGCTGATTTGTGGCCACCAATAAAAAGGGTTCGTCCGATTCAAACGTACGCAGCCGGAAAAAGGCTTAACACATGCTGATTGTTTATTTGGGCCAAGGCATTAGAAAAAAAAGGCAAAGACACCATGAAACAGACTTATGAATCTCAAGTGGGCCTGAATATCTGGCTCAAGTCAGGTGATGAAACCATATTCTGCCAGGGCCGGGCCCTTCTTCTGGAGAGAATCAAAGAACACGGATCATTGCGCCAGGCCGCAAAGAGCATCAACATGTCCTACCGGGCGGCCTGGGGAAAGCTCAAGCAGACCCAGGAAATTCTGGGCTGCGATTTGATAACTCTGACCGGCTCAAGACCCCAGAAATATAAATTGACTGAACATGGACGAGACATCCTAGAGGCTTTTGAGTCTTGGCGTGAAAACGTTGAAAAGTATGCGGCATCAGAAGCCAGGACTTTAATGAGAATTCTCAACCCTCCTGATTCTTTATAAAATCTCCCTGCAACAAGTTTCAAAAAAGTTGAAACGCAATAATTCATTTCACATAACCATTTGGTTTTTTATTCTCTGACTCCTGACTTCTGATCTCTGACCTCTGACTTCTGTCCTTCCTCAAATCCCGGTCTCCATGAAAAGCAGTCTTTCCCAAACGTAATTGTTCACCATACTGAAGAAATTTTTGAGCTTGAATCGAGTGTACCTCAATCGTCATTGCCGGGCTTGACCCGGCAATCCATCTTTTTTCTTATATCAGGAATGCATGGATTCCCCAGTCAAGCTGGGGAATGACTAACGTGGCATAAGCCTGATTGTGCTGAACAGTTACTCCCAAGCTATGTTTTTTTTAACATAAATTTACAAACTTCCTTTATCTGCTACACTTAACTTATACAGAGCTGGAATTTTGTCAGGGGGCGGTCTCCAGCTCCGCCGTTTACAAATCAAGGAGGTTGATGATGAGGAAGTTTATGTTCTTTTTGTGTGTTCTGGCACTGCTGGCAGCAGGATACGGACCTGTCCAGGCCCAGGACAAGGTCATAACCATGAGCACCACCACCAGCACTGAGGCATCAGGGCTTCTTGACTATCTCCTGCCGGAATTCAAGAAGGACACCGGCATTACTGTGAGAGTCATGTCCAAGGGAACCGGGGCGGCTCTGCGCGACGGCATGGACGGCAACGCGGACGTTGTCTTTGTCCATGACGTGGCCAGAGAACATCAGTTCGTGGAAGAAGGCTACGGTACCAGGCGCTACTATGTCATTTACAACGACTTTATCATTGTCGGGCCGGACAACGACCCGGCAGGAATAAAAGACGCTCCTGACGCTGTATCGGCCATGATGCGCATAGCTTCAGCCAGGGCTCCGTTTATTTCCCGTGGGGATGACAGCGGCACCCACGCCCGCGAAAAACAGCTCTGGGAAGCCACAGGCCTGACTCTGACCGATGCCAGGTCCCCGGCTGACGGATCGGGCTGGTATTTTTCCATTGGTCAGGGAATGGGCCCGGCCCTGTTAATGGCCGAGGAAATGCAGGGCTATGTCTTGTCGGACAGGGGTACGTATCTTCATTACAAGCTGGGCAGACAGGAAACTTATGACCTGGGAATCGCTTATGAAGGCGGAGACATGCTCCAGAACCCCTACGGAGTGCTCCCTGTTAATCCTGAAAAACATCCCCATGTCAAATATGATCTTGCCAGGACCTTTGCTGAGTGGCTTGTGTCAGACAGAGGCCAGGAGGTAATCGGATCATATCAGCTCCACGGTCAGCCTTTGTTTTTCCCGGACGCCAGGTAATTAGCTGGATGTCAGTAATCAGGGATCAGAATTCAGAGGTCAGTAGCCAGTAATCAGAGATCTGTTGTAAGTGATGAGTTAAGAATAAGGAATATAGTTTAATAAATTATGGACTTTCTGATTCAAAGCCTGGGCGAGGCCTTTCGCATGCTCTGGTCCCTGGACCCTGAGCTTTATTTTATCGTTTACATTTCCCTTTATGTCAGTTTTTTTTCCACCATAGTGGCCTCAATCCTGGGAGTGCCTCTGGGCTTTTTCATCGCGGTCAATGAATTCAAGGGCAAAAGGGCCGTGATCACCGTTCTCAATACCCTCCTGGCCCTGCCCACGGTTGTTATCGGCCTTTTTGTCTACGCTTTTCTCTCCCGCAGGGGAATTCTCGGCCACTGGGGGCTTTTGTACACTCCCATGGCCATAATCATCGGCCAGGTCATCCTGATTCTGCCCTGGGTGGCCACCTTCACCCTTTCCGCTGTGAGCAGGATTGACCAGCGCTACCGGCGCACGGCCATGACCCTGGGCGCCAATGTGGTCCAGACATCTCTGGCCATTGCCAGGGAAGCCCGCTTCGGGATTCTGGCAGCCATAATCGCCGCCTTCGGACGGGTTATCGCGGAGATCGGCATAGCCATGATGCTGGGAGGCAATATCAAGGGCTTCACCCGGACCATGACCACGGCCATGGCCCTGGAGCATAACAAGGGAGAGTTTGTGCTGGCCGTGGCCCTGGGGGTGGTCCTGTTAACCGTAAGCCTGCTTATGAACATCTTCCTGCAGCTGGTCCAGGGCCGTTACGGAGGAAACCGGTGAGCCTTTATCAGTTAAAAAACCTGAAACAGGTCTTTGACGGGCGCACTGTCCTGGATATCGAACACCTGGAGTTTGAAAAGGGAGGAAGCTACGCCCTGCTTGGCCCCAATGGCTGCGGCAAGACCACGCTTCTGCATATCCTGGCCTTTCTGCGGCCACCGGCTTCAGGTCAGGTCATGTACCGAGGCAGACCAGTGGACTGGAAAGAAAACCATCTTGGCAGAATACGCCGGCAAGTGGTCCTGGTGGATCAGCACCCCATCATGTTTTCAACCTCAGTCATAAAAAATGTTGAATACGGCCTGAAAATGCGCGGTGTTGGGTCTGCTGAGCGCCGGAAAATCGCCCAGGAATGCCTGGACCGGGTGGGCATGAAGGACTTCGCCCAGAGGCCTGGCCATCTTCTGTCCGGAGGAGAAACCCAGAGAATAGCCATTGCCAGGGCCATGGCCTGCCGGCCCGAGGTCATGCTTTTTGACGAGCCCACCGCCAGCGTGGATGTGGAAAACCAGGCTGTAATCGAGTCTGTCATCAGAGAGATCCGCGATGAAAAGGGTATCACAATAATATTTTCCACGCATAAGCGTCTTGAAGCAGCAAGATTGGGTGAAAACAAGATA
>PXDF01000055.1 GCA_003566455.1 Desulfonatronovibrio sp. | reverse complement strand
TGTTGTCCTCATAAACACCTGCGCCTTTATCAGGCCGGCTGTGGAAGAGTCCCTGGACGCGATTTTTTCAGCCCATGATGAGGTCAAGGATCTGCAAAGCAGACCTCTGCTTGTAGTCACCGGCTGCCTGGTTTCCAGGTACGGCAAGGGCCTAGGGGCTGAAATACCTGAAGTCGACATATTCGCCGGCATAAATGAGCAAAGCGAATTGTCCGGGGTCATCTCACGCAGACTTGGAAGGGTTCCTCAAAAAATACTTCCTGTTCGCAGGATAAGCACGCCAAAGAGCTTTGCCTATCTGAAAATCAGCGAGGGCTGCAACAATAAGTGCTCTTTCTGCACAATTCCTTCAATCCGGGGACGGCTCAGGTCGCGTTTCCCTGACCAGATAATCGAAGAAGCAGGCTTTCTTCTGGAGCGAGGTATAAGGGAGCTGATTGTTATAGCTCAGGACAGCACAGCTTATGGCCGGGATCTGGGTATAAAACAGGGGCTTGCCTCCCTGGTGCGAGAGCTGGCTTCACTGGAAGGATTAACCCGCCTCAGGGTCATGTATATGTATCCTTCAGGCCTGGACACCAGGCTGCTGGAAAGCCTGGCGGAAACAGGAAGACCCTTTGTTCCATATTTTGACGTTCCCTTTCAGCATTCCCATCCTGATATGCTGAAAGAAATGGGCCGGCCATTCAGAGATGATCCAGGGAAAATCATCCAGATAATCCGGGATGTTTTCCCTGAGGCTGCCGTCAGAACAACACTTATCACGGGCTACCCCGGGGAGACTGAAGAATATTTTGACCATTTGCTGGAATTTGTCAGGAAATCCAGGTTTCAGCATCTGGGTGTGTTTCCCTTTTATCCTGAAGAAGGGGCCAGGGCATCCGGATTTTCAGGCCAGGTTCCCGGTCAGGTCAGAACCTCGCGGGCTCAGAAGATCATGAGGACTCAGAAGAAGATAAGCCGAACTTACCTCAAATCCTTTGAAGATGCGTTGCTGGATATACTGGTGGATTCACCTCACGCCGAGTGGCCCGGTCTTTTTGCGGGAAGGGCCTGGTTTCAGGCCCCGGAAATAGACGGGATCACTTATATCAGCGGTCCTGATGTTCAGCCTGGAGAGCTGATCAGAGCCAGGGTTAAGGAAACAAAGGATTATGATCTAATAGCTCTGCAGGAATAATTCTTTGGCCGAATATCTTAAAAAAAAATTAAAATAACCATTATTCTTATTGTCAATACGCAACGTATCTGATACTTGTGCACAAATTTATCTGTGTGTTAGGGGGTTTTTTATGCAAAACACAAACAACGCGGCTGATGTGAACGAGAATTTGAAAGACCAGAACATGGAATCAGAACTGGACTTTGAGTCCGCCCTGGAAGACTACATGAACGCCGATTTCGGCGATGTTCAGGAAGGGGGAATTATCACGGGAGAGGTGGTCAAAATTGGAAAAGACTACATTCTGGTCGATGTCTGCTTCAAGTCCGAGGGACAGATTCCCGCGGCGGAATTTACCGACAGTGATGGGAATGTCACTGTTAAAGAAGGGGACAAGATTGAAGTCTTTGTCATTAACAAAAATGAGAAAGAAGGAATTATCACCTTGTCCAGGGAAAAAGCCAAAAGGGTCAAACTGTTAGATGACCTTGAGGATATCCTTGAAAACGAGACCACCATCAGGGGGCGCATCATGAAGCGCATCAAGGGTGGCTATAATGTTGACCTGGACGGACTTGAGGCATTTCTGCCGGGTTCTCATGTTGATCTTCGCCCTGTTCCGGATATGGACGCCCTGGTGGACCAGGAGTTTGATTTTCGGATTCTGAAGATTAACCGTCGCCGCAGCAATGTAATCATCTCCCGCAGGGTTCTCCTGGAAGAGGAAAGGGAATCCCTGAGGGAAGAGCTTCTCAGCTCCATTAAAGAGGGGCAGGTGGTCACGGGCAGAGTCAAAAACGTAACCGAGTATGGTGTGTTCATTGATCTGGGAGGACTGGACGGGCTTCTTCACATTACTGATATGTCATGGAAGAGAATCAGGCATCCCAAGGAAATGGTCCAGGTGGGCGATGAACTTCAGCTCAAGGTGCTTGGTTTTGACGCTCAGGAAAAAAAGGTTTCTCTGGGCCTTAAACAGCTTGTTGAGGACCCTTGGGAAAATATTAATGAAAAGTATCCTGAAGGTGAAAAGTTCACCGGCAAGGTCACCAACCTGGCGGATTATGGCGCCTTTGTGGAACTTGGTGAGGGAGTTGAAGGCCTGGTGCATATCTCTGAGATGTCCTGGACCAGAAAACTCAGGCATCCTTCTCAGATGGTCAAGCCTGGGGATGAGGTTGAAGTTGTAATCCTGGGAATAGATCCTGATCGCAAGCGGATTTCCCTTGGAATGAAACAGGTTAATCCCAACCCCTGGGATGTGGTTGCTGAGAAATATCCCGAGGGCACCATTCTTGAAGCCCCCATTAAAAATATTACCGAGTTTGGACTTTTCATCGGTATTGAGGACGGTATTGACGGTCTGATTCACGTCTCAGACATGTCATGGACCAAGAAGGTCCGTCATCCTTCTGAAATGTTTAAAAACGGGGAACTGGTCAGGGCCAAGGTCCTGACCGTGGATAAGGAAAATGAAAAATTCACCCTGGGCATCAAGCAGCTTACAGAAGATCCCTGGCTGGAAGTGCCCAATCACTACCCGGTGGGCACGAATATTAACGGGAAAATCACCAACATAACCGACTTCGGTCTTTTTGTGGAAGTGGAAGAAGGCATTGAAGGGCTGGTCCATGTTTCCGAGCTGAGCCGCAAAAAGATAAAAAGTCCCAAGGAGTCTTTTGAGGAAGGCCAGGAAATCCAGGCCAAGGTTATACACGTGAGCGCTGATGAGAGACGCCTGGGTTTATCCATTAAACAGCAGCAGGAAGAGGAAGAAAAGAAAAGAGGCGGCGAGCAGCGGGCTAAGTCAGGCGCCCCTGCGGGAAGCAATCTTGGAGACCTGATAAGACAGAAACTGGAAGCAGAGGATGGAGAGCAGTCAGAGTAAATTCAGCCAGAGGCATCCCCTTATTTTTGGTTTTATGCTGATATTCGCGGCCGTGGGCATCTTTATGATGGCCATGGCCGTTTTTAATTATTTCCTGGGAGAAAAGGCCAGGCTCAGGGCAGGGGATCCAGTGGGGGTTGTCAATATTCGAGGGGTGATCACTGATTCCCGGGAAATTGTTGACTGGATAAATGAACTTGAAAAAAATGATTCAATCAGGGCGGTGATTGTAAGGATCAACTCTCCGGGCGGTGTAGTGGGACCGTCTCAGGAAATATACTCTGCTTTGCGTAATCTTGCCCAGACCAGGACGGTTGTCGGTTCCATGGGGTCCATGGCAACTTCAGGGGGTTATTACGTAGCCAGTCCAGCTCATAAGATAGTCTCCAACCCAGGCACCTTGACCGCCAACATCGGGGTTAAGGCCAGTCTGACCAACATGCAGGAACTTCTGCGCAAAATCGGTATTGAGGATCAGGCCCTTTACACGGGCAAATACAAGGACGCCGGCACTGTGACCAGGCCCATGACTGAATAT
>PXDF01000074.1 GCA_003566455.1 Desulfonatronovibrio sp. | reverse complement strand
CCAATACCTTGTGCGAAATCATATTTGCGCGGAAGAAGACATTGTTTCTTTATTGAGCAGACAGTTGCGAATACCCAGGTATGATTCTGTCAGACATCCCCTGGATGTAGAAATGGCCACGGTTATCCCTGTGGAGATAGCCAGAGTGCATAGCGCGGTGCCTCTGTTTATCAGAGGCAGGGTTCTGGTAGCTGCCATGACTGATCCCCTGGATATCGACGCCATGGGAGCATTGGAAATATACTCTGACCGGGAAGTCGAACCCGTAGTGTGTACTGTAGCGGAGTTTGCCAAGTTGTTTACCTCCTTGTACGGTGCATACAAAGGCCTTGATGATGTTCTGGAAAGCGTGGAAAAAATCACCTCTGCCGAAAGTACTGAAGACGAAACTCCAGGCCTTGAAGACCTTGATGTTGGCTTCCTGGAAATTCAGGCGGACAAGGCGCCGGTTATCCGTCTGGTTAATTCAATAATTGCCCAGGCAGCAAGTGAAAAGGCCAGCGACATCCATATCAGTCCGGAAAAAAACCGCATACAGATCAGATTCAGGGTGGACGGCAAGCTCAGGGACGTGCCTGCTCCGTCCAGGAAGCTTTTTCTGGCCATGGTTTCCAGGATAAAAATCCTGGCCAATATGGACATATCCATTTCAAGGGTTCCCCAGGATGGCAGATTTACGGTATCCATGGAGAAACGCGATATAAACATGCGCGTATCATGCATGCCCACTATTTATGGGGAAAACGTAGTCATGCGGCTTCTTGATATGAGTTCGGGAATATACACCCTGGATCAGCTCGGCATGAGCAGGCCTGATCTTGAAAAAATTGAATCCGTAATAAATAAGCCCTACGGCATGATCCTGTCCACCGGGCCGACCGGAAGCGGAAAAAGCACCAGCCTCTACGCCATACTTCAGCAGGTTAACCAGCCGGACGTAAACATTGTCACCCTGGAGGATCCAGTGGAATTCCGGGTTCAGGGAATAAGACAGGTCCAGCTGAACCACCGCGCCGGGATGACCTTTGCCTCGGGACTTCGCTCCATTATGCGTCAGGATCCGGACGTGATAATGGTGGGAGAAATGAGAGATGCTGAAACAGCGAATATCGGAGTGCAGTCGGCTCTTACCGGTCACAGGGTTTTATCCACTATACATACCAATGACTCCGCGGGCGCGGTGACCAGGCTTGTGGAAATGGGTGTAGAACCCTTTCTCATCTCGTCTGTCCTGCTGGTTTCATTTGCCCAGCGGCTGATCCGCAGGGTATGCTCCGAATGCGCCGAACCCTATGATCCGCCGGATACCGGGATCCTGGCTCTAGGGCTTGATAACAAATCCAAGTGTACTTTTTTCAAGGGAAAGGGTTGCCGTTCCTGTATGAACACAGGCTATAAAGGAAGGACGGGCATTTTTGAGATATTGAAAATTGATGACGAAATTCAGGATATGATCATGCGCAGGGCCTCTTCAGCCGAAATCACCAGACATTGCGTCAACTCCGGCAAACTTTCCACCCTGAAAAACGACGCGGCAGACAAGGTCTGCCGGGGAGTAACCACGGTGGAAGAAGCTCTGTCAGTAGTTATGGTTTAAAAGCAGCATAAATACATTTCAAGCCTGAAAGTGATCATACTGGATCAGAAGAACAATATTAAAAAATGTAAGTATTCACCATGTTGTGTTTTGATCCTGGAGCTAATCCGGCTTTCTTTTGTTTCAAACTCCCTGTTGCGGCTCCGTAAAACAAAACTATTCTATTCGGGGGTTAACGAAGCAATTGTCGGTTTTGCCTAACAGTGCCGTCTCCGGTCAAACGTTGCAACAATTCGAAACCCGGACAGGCTCCAGTCCTTTGATTTAAGGCATAAATTGTGGTGAATGCTTACAAGAAAGTAACAATGGAACTTACCTACACGGCAATAAACGAGAACGGCGACACGGTCACTGGCGATATTCAGGCCCCATCGCCTGAAGAAGCCATGGAGATGCTTGCGGCCAAGGGCCTCATCCCCACCAGAGTCCAGGCTGTAAAACGGTCCGGACTTGATTCAATCAACAGCCGCCTGAACTTCCTGCTTGCAAAGGTTAAGCTGCCTGAACTGATAATGTTCACCAAGCAGTTTAGAACATTGTTCAAGGCTGGATTGGCCATGAACAGGCTATGGGATGTGATGGAAGAACAGACTGACAACCCAAGGCTGAAAGAGGTCTCCCGGAAAATGGCCAGGGATATTGATTCTGGTATTGGCCTGAGCGAAACCTTTAAAAAACACCCCAGGATCTTCTCCCCCCTTTACTGCAGCATGATTCAGGCCGGAGAAAACAGCGGACGCCTGCCTGAAGTCATGGACCGTCTGATTTACCTTCTGCAGCATGAACACAAGGTTAAATCCGACATAAGAAAGGCAATGCAATACCCGATAATGGTCCTTATAACCCTTATCGGGGCCTTTCTTTTCCTGCTGGCCTTTGTTGTGCCTCAGTTTGTATCTGTCTTTGAGGAAGCGGGCATTGACCTGCCCTTGCCAACAAGAGTCCTCATAATTTTACACCAGACGCTCATTGTTTACTGGCCGGTCTCCCTGCTCTCATTTCTCGCCCTGTTCATATCCCTGAGACTTTATCTGAAAACAAATCATGGGCAATATCACAAGGACCTGCTTCTGCTTAACCTGCCCGTCCTGGGAGAAGTTTACAGCAAGGGGGCCATGGCCCGCTTTACAAGTATTTTTGCAATATTCCAGGCCAGCGGGGTTTCAACGCTTAACACCTTGTCCATTATCTCTGAAACCATCGGCAACGCAGCCATTTCACGTGAGTTTGACCGTCTTCAGAATCAGCTTAAAGAAGGCCGGGGCATTGCAGGTCCTTTAAAAAACGCGAAATTTTTTCCACCCATGGTGGTAAATATGGTGGCTATCGGTGAAGAATCCGGAAACCTGGACGAAATGCTTTATGAGACCTCAGTGCACTATGATGACGAGGTGACATATATTGTTGGACGCTTATCGGAAACCATAACTCCGATCCTGACTGTTATCCTGGCAGTTGCTGTGGGATTCATCGTCCTGGCAATTTTCCTGCCCATGTGGAGCATGGTGGATATGGTGTAAACGCGCTGGAGTATGGATTGTATATAATACTTTTTTGTTTTATAACTTGTCACTTCTTGCTTTTTATCTTTAATTTTTTACCTGTCTCACAAGGAGTTTATCATGCAGACAACCAATTTCAAAGGCCAGGGCGGTTTCACCCTTATCGAACTTATCGCGGTCATCGTAATCCTGGGTATTCTGGCGGCAGTGGCTATTCCGAGGTTTATTGATCTGAGGGAAGAAGCAGCTGAAGCTGCGGTCGAAGGTGTTGCAGGCAGCCTGTCTTCTGCATCTGCAATAAATTATGCTGCTGCAATGGCTGGAAGCGATGATGCTTCAGATGTAGAAAATTGTACTGATGTGGCAGACTTGCTCACAGGAGGATTGCCGGATGGCTACGCAATTACGGGTGCCGAAGTAGCCGAGGGTGAAGCTCAAGAGTGCACGGTTACCGGGGAAGAAGGGAAAACAGCGACTTTTCAAGCTATTGGAGT
>PXDF01000009.1 GCA_003566455.1 Desulfonatronovibrio sp. | reverse complement strand
TCTTCAAGGATAACACGATCAGTGTCCAGAAAAGCAAGCTGTGCCAGGGCGAAAGAAACTCCATGTTTTTCCTGGTTCTGTTTGTCTTTTTTGGAGTCCCACTCGAAATCAGATCGTTTGCCCATGAGATTATAATAGATAGGAGGAGAAAATGTGTCAATATAAAAGTATGGCTTTTTATATGGCTTTTTTGTTCCATAGCATCCCGGCTAACCAGCACCGCCAAAGTCGTTGGCAAAAGCCGCATAATGTCCGGAGTCTGGTTGAGCCTGTGGTTAGGACATAATTTATTTTGCTAATTGGTCTAGTGCTTTTGCTCTAGCTCAGAGGGAAGTTTAGTCCTGCCTGAATAATCAAGTTTCTATCGCAAGTCTTCAGAATAATTGGAAAGGACTACCTCAGATGATAGCCGTTATGTACAAAAGCTGTCATAAGTGCAGCATTTATGTCAGTCTGATTTAATCGAGGCATAACAATTAAAACATATTGGCAAAAAGAGCATTAAGGTCATAATCCAATAATGATCATCCAATTTCAGTCTGGGACAGTCCTTTTACGGACGGTCCCAGACTATTGATTTGAGGGTTCAATTTTTCTAATCCTGGTGACACCCCATGCAGGTCCGGGGACCAGCAGCATCTTGACCGGCAGTTTCCCGGTGACAAGTAATACATTGAGAATGATAAGCCTGTTCCAGGCGTTTAATTGAGGGATCATAATCATCCTGGAATCTTGTGCCGGGCAGGGCATGGCAGTCCCTGCACATCACCCCGGGGGCACCTTCAAAAAGGTCATAGTGCTCCAGCACATTTTGTCCGTTCTTGTATTGATGGTGACAGTCCATGCATTCGGCAACAGTTGTGTGTAAATCGTGATCAAAAAGTACAGAGGGTTTGTTTTTATTTGTGTACACATCTGTATTGTCAATGGGGAATGCCGGCATTTGGGCGCCAATAAAATGCGGGGCCAGCATCAGGACGGTAACCAAAAGTGCGCCCATTAATAACTTGATGGAGCAATCCTTTTTTTTAAGCATGGCTATCCCTCCTTATCCTGGTCCTGGTCATTCTTGGGAAGCATGTGATCCGGGATTATCATGTTGTGGGCTATAACCTCCTTGAAGTGCACCGCCTTGATGCCTAGATCATACACCTTGTTAAGATCCCTTATGGCATCAATACAATTGTGACAGGGCACAAAGACCAGTTTGGCCCCTGTTGCCCGTATCTGATCGGCTTTGACCTTACCGCATTTGACCCGATAGGGACGCATTTCAGGACCCATGGGAATAGCTCCACCTCCTCCCCCGCAGCAGTAGTTGTAATTGCCCTGGTATTCCATTGGCCTGAAATCTTCAGAAAGCATTTCAGCCAGTTTCTGGTTTTTTTCTGCCAGGCCTCCACTGCGAATGACGTTGCATGGATCCTGCAGAGTGGTTGGAACCTTGACCTTTTCCTTGAGTTTGATCCTGCTTGAAGCCAGATAGTCGTGGTAGAGTTCCACGGCATGGACCACTTCCTGTTTTGGTTCGTACCCCAGCCATACCTGCGCTTCGTACCGAAGCGCTCGATACGCGTGGCCTCACTCGGTAATGGCTACCCTTTTGGCTTTCAGTTTTTCCGCCTGTTTGAAAGTTTTTTCCACCAGCATTTTGGATGTACCCAGGTCCCCGCAAAACATGGCCAGGTTGGTATCATCCCAGCCATCAACGCTGGGTACGGTCCAGCTTTCTCCCACGGCATTGAAGATTATTGCGGCCTCCTGTATATCCTGAGGATAGAATTTGGGCTCCCGGGCGTTAACCGTGTACAGAAGGTCCACGTTTTCCTTGTCAATGGGGATATCAAGTGTTGGATAATAATCTTCCATTTCTTCAAGGGTCCATTCAATGGTATCCACCCAGTCTTCCTGCGTCAGAGACATCTGGTTGCCGAACTGCTTATAGCTTTCTATGGCGGATTTAAGGCCAGCCGGCTGGATATCGGCCACGTTATGCAGCATGGCCCTCTGCAGACCAACCATAAGGCCTATGTCAATTCCAAAAGGGCAGTACAGAGCGCATCTTCTGCACATATTGCATTCATAATATACGGTTTCATACATTTTTTTCAGATAGTCATCGTCTATTGTGACCTTGCCCTTGAGTATCTCATTGATAAAGCGCACCTTATAAGCTGGGATCATCTCGGGTTTGCGGTCGTTGGCCAGGTAAAAATGACATGTATCAGCGCACAGCGCGCAATTGGCGCAGATTTTAAGCCAGGTCTTGAACCTGGCATTCAGTCTGGGTTTAAAAAAATCCGCCATGGTCTGTGGATCTGCCTTATCACTCATCTTGTTCCTCCTGCATATCTTTGAAATAAATTAAACCAGGACGTCTTACATTGAGTAGCCTCTTCTGCCGAATTCAACCGCTGTAGCCCCCCTGGAGAAGAAAAACAGAACCGCGTGAGACAATTTTGTGAATGGAATCAGAATGAGCATAAGTTGTCCCGAAAGCATGTGAAAAAGCTGCATGTTCTCAGCCAGAAAGCCAGTGGTGCCTAGAGTTGCATGGGCGGCCAGGTATCCCGTAAGAAAGGGAAGGATGGTTAATGCCAGAAGCAGATAATCAGAAGATTTTGTCAAAAGTTTCAGGTCGGGATGAATGGCACGGCGCCCGATAAGAAAAAGACCAATGAACACTACTGCCAGGGTCATCCATTTGGCCAGGCCGGCTGGAAGAGAAATCCAGGACCATCCAAATCTGGACATCTCCCACATCACAATATGCTGGTAGGCAAAGACAGGAAGCATTACGATACAAATATGAAACAGGTATACGGTCAGATAGTAAAGGGGTTGCTTCTTGAAGGTGACGTTGTTGGGCAGAAGCCACTTTGCATATGTGGAAAATACCCATTTCCAGCTGAAATACTTGTGGATCATCTTGTCAGTCTTTTTTGAGGCATTGTAGTAGAGAATACCTCTGACCACTATGCCGATAAGAAATGTTAGAATGGCCACCCATGTCAGGGGGCCTTCCACAAAAGCATAAAAGTCCATAATACCTCCTTATTTTATCTATTATAAAAATATTTGCTACCAGTTCGGTATGTTATTTATTTAAAAAAGTCCAGCTTGTTTACCAAAAAATGTCTTTGTGGACATTATTGAGAGCAAGGCGGGATGAATTTAAAATCCGGCTGGTTGTAATCTAAAAAAGCAGGGAAAAGGAAAAGCCATCAACTTATTAGATGTGATAGCTCAGAAATTTGAAAAACCGGGAAGATCTTAAATTAGCTTGCCATAGGTTTTAGACCCTCCACTTGCAGTCTATGTGCTTCAGTCTATGTGAGGCCAAAATTGCACCATACTTGCCAAGACAGACAGGAGTCCAACCTGCCAAATTGAATGAAGCCTGCAAACGATATGGTTCATAATCAGCTTGGGAATATTTCCGAATTTGACTATATTCTTCTTGGCCTTACTGGCTGCAAAAAGACATTGTCTGTTTATTTCACATAACACTTTAACAAAGGAGGTTTCCCATGAAAAACGTATCCCAGGCAATTGATGTTTTTATGGCCTTTCAACGAATCAACGCCGGAAAAAAACCATCAAAAATTATCGACTGTTTCT
>PXDF01000171.1 GCA_003566455.1 Desulfonatronovibrio sp. | reverse complement strand
AGCTCCAGAAGGATGAGCAAACCGGCAAGACCAAGCCTGTCAAGATCGGCCTGGCCCCTGTACAAAGGGAAGGCTTGGAATATGAATTCAGTTGCGTTTTAGAACTGGCAGTTGAGAAGCATGTCTGCACAGCCAGTAAAGATCGCACAGGGCTTTTTGATGGAAAGTACTTTGTCCCTGGCATTGAAACTGGTGAGACACTAAGCGCCTGGCTCAGCGGCAGCAAGCCTGAAAACGACAAAGGTAAGGAACAGCCGGTTACTCAGAAACCCGAACCTACTCCAGCCCCCAAGAAGGCCATGGCTGCTACCAGGTGCGGCACGACAGTAATTGACCTTTTCAATGCCCTGCGCCAGTTGGGACTGGGAGATAAGGTTGACGCTTATGAGTCGCACCTGGCTGGCAAATACGGCCATGGGGCCAGAGACCTGACTCCGGAGCAGATTCAAGAACAATACTTCAATCTTGGCAGATGTAAGCATGACAAAGAGTTGTTCCAGAGGTTCGTCAATTATCTGGATGGCTTGAAGAAGGCTGCGTAAACAGAGTAAATAGGAGGCCCGGGCTGTTCTGGTCCGGGCTGCAAATAACCAGCTGATTTTGTAGGGGTATAATGAGAAAATGCTTTTTAGACAGATTATTGTTGATTTGAGTGAATAATTTATTTAAGGGCCAATACTAGTAGGATCAAAAAATGAGTTTACCGTTACGCTTTTTACCCTGTCGGTCTGACAAGACATTTTCATTGGAACAAAGGGTTTTGATAACAATAATCCTGGAGAAAAATATGCGGAATCTTCTTCTCTTAATAATATTTATCACTCTCCCCAGCATGTCCTTTGCTCAATTCTACAGGTGTGAGGTTGAATCAGGTGCAGTCTTTTTTTCAGACTATCCATGTTCCGATGATGCTACGACGATAAAAGAAAGTGAACATCAAGTTAATATATTTAAAAGCCCACCATCCGGAGAACGATCAGATTTGGATGTTAGGCAAGATATTAAACCATTACAACAATACCAAGAAATTGATCCCAGGAAAGCGCAACACTCATCCCTCAGGCCCAATCGTAATCATATCGACATTCGTTACAACACCCTTGTAAGAGATGTTAAAAACTTGATGAGCTCAACAAGAGAAGATACCGAGAACGAACTTTTACTCAAAAAAATGTTAACTGAAATAGAAGCTAAGCGATCAAGAGCTCACAGCGCACAAACATTGTCTTCTCATGCCACAGACATTAACATAAGGTTTAACACACTTGCTCGTGAAACAAAATCATCAATAAAAACTTACAGTTCCAAATGGGACAGACGAAACGCAGCGCGCCGGTTGATAAAGATAGAGGCAGAAAGGGATGCTGCGCTGTATGGCTTTGCTGATGATTCACCTAAGGCATCAACCGCCACGGCAGACTCGCATAAGGGTACTGATAGTTCAACCCGCAGCAGGCCATCATCTATGCCTGCACCACAAACCCCCTCAATAATAACCAGTTGCGACCCTTCAGGGTGTTGGGACAATCTTGGAAACAGATACAACAAGGGCGCAGGTAACACATACTTTGGGCCGTCAGGTGCTTGTCAGATGATCGGTGGCATGATGCAATGTCCATAACTTACGAAGGAGAACAAATGCAAAAATTTAAAGTTCAACATCAAGGATGGTTTTTTCTTGCTACTTACACTATTTTATTAATAATTTTTATTTCTTCTCCTCTTTATTCCTATACTATACCAATACACGAAGAAGAACCAAATAACACTAGGGATCAGGCTAACCTTTTACCATACAATTGGAACATAAAGTATGGAAATATATCTTCTCTAGATGATATTGACTGGTATAGGATAGATGTAGAAGCAAATACAACGCTAAATATTGAATTTTATCACGTCGCTGATAACTACCAATACAATTTATTCCAGGTTTCAATTTTAAATGAAAACGAAGATGTTTTAGCTTCTTCGATGGTATACGCTCCTGATCATAAAACCTTATTAACTACAAACTTATCTCTCTCAGGATCTTACTATGTTGTTGTTGAAACTGCTTGCACTGCTTTAAGTGGCAGGTGCCAATATATGCTAACAAATGAATATCGAATTTCCGTATCAACTTTTTCTACAAATTTATTTGTTGTTGAATCAGAACCCAACAATACCATGGAACAGGCTACAAACTTTAAGAATGGAGGTATTGCTTACGGTCAAATATCAAGCCAATCTGACGTCGATTATTACGAAATAACTACTGAATCTGCGTCTGATATAAGGATTGATTTCCTTCATAGTGGAGATAACTACCAATATAACTTGTATCATGTTGACGTATTAAATTCGTCTAGTGAACTGTTAAACTCAACTGATATTTATGCACCGGATACACGGACCGGATTTGGCGTTAGCGTTGGTGATGCTGGGAGTTATTATGTTAAAGTGTCTGGATGTCAGAGTGGATCAAGATGCGAACTGAACAGAACCAATCCATACTACATTCAAGCTGTGATATCTCCAATTGATGAAGGCAACAATGACAACGAATGTCAAAATAAGGTGATAGTAATTCCGCTTTTTTAACTATCTGCTATTTTTAAAATGCCTAAAAAGTACGTTATTATACTAATTATGCTCCTCCTCCCCACCCTGCTCTGGGCTTGGCCGGGAGAGGTTATCCGCGTCACAGACGGTGACACAATAGTCGTCCTGAATGAGGACAGAGAGCAGGTAAGGATCAGGCTCTACGGTATAGACACCCCTGAATCCAGGCAGCCCTTTGGCTCCAAGGCCACAAGGTATGTCCGGGACATTGCCGCCTTGGAGATTGTGGAAATAGATGAGAAATACCTGGACAGATATGGCCGGACTATTGCCACAGTGTTCCTGCCTGATGGGACCAACCTGAATGAGGAGCTTGTCCGTGTAGGACTGGCCTGGGTTTATACCAGGTACTGTGATGAACAGCCTATGTGCTCAAGATGGGACAAGCTTCAGCAGGAGGCCAGGGAGAACAAGGTTGGGCTTTGGGCTGATAAGGAGCCAGTGCCGCCGTGGGAGTGGAGGAGAAGGAGATGAATGGAAAAAAAATATTTGTCCCATCATCAGGGCCAAATGACTGGAGACGATTTCTAGCAGACCCGGAAAAGCACTGGGCTAAGGGCTATTCAGCTCGAACCCTTGCCCATTGCTGGGAGAATGCAAGGGGCTTTCCTCCAGAAATTGCTGAAGTGTTGAGGCAGAATCAAGAACTTAAAGACATAGAACCGCTCCTAATCTTTCCTGAATGGGAAGTTCCTTTGCCTGGTGGCAACAGGTCATCATATAGTGATGTCTGGATACTGGCTAAATGTCAGGCTGGGCTTGTCTCTATAGCAGTTGAGGGCAAAGTTAATGAGTCTTTTAACAAAACGGTCGAAGGATGGAAAACAGGTGCATCAGAAGGTAAAGGAATTCGGCTGAAATACTTAAGTGAGATATTGGGAATCCCTGAAGAAATACCAGGCATCATCCGCTATCAATTGCTGCACAGGTCAGCTTCAGCAGTAATTGAAGCTCAGAGGTTTGGCGCATGCCAGGCAGCTATGTTGGTGCACTCATTCAGTCCAGCAAATACTGGGTTCAATGATTTCAAGAATTTTGT
>PXDF01000215.1 GCA_003566455.1 Desulfonatronovibrio sp. | reverse complement strand
TTTACATCCACCTCTTTCCTGTTCATATCCAGGGCATTGATCAAGATATGTGTAAAGCACAGAATATCCCCTTTAAACGCAAAAAACACAACTTTTCCCATGATTCATCCCTTCCTTTCATCTGGTTTTCTAAAGGAATATATGACTCCTCCGAGCCTGAAGCTCAGCCATTGTACTGAGCATAAATTTTGATACATTGTTTCCTATACCCACGATCCTGTTAATTAACCCCTTGCTCACAGCCTCTCTCCATGATAAATAAGAAAATGGCGCAAGTGATTGCGCCAAAGTCATCATAGAATCGTTTCCTCGGTTTCTTTATCAAAGAGATGAAGTTTATCCCGATCAAAGGAGACAAAGATCCTTTCGTTAAAGCCCACTTCCACCTTTGGACTGGTACTTAAGGTATATTGCTTTTCATTGATCTTGAAGTAGATATGCAGATTACAGCCTAACAGCTCGGAGACTTCCGCTTTTGACTGGATTCCTTCATTGTCGTTCACAAGATAGACATCCTCAGGACGAATTCCAACCATAACTTCCTTCCCTGCATAGTTCTTTTCTTTTACTTTTCCTGATGCCTCTTCATTCAGCTCAAGCTCGAGCCCCTCGATGGTAGCAAAGATCTTCCCCTGTTTTTCCGATAATCTCCCTTGCAGGAAATTCATCTGGGGGGAGCCGATAAAGCTTGCAACAAAAATGTTTGCGGGGTGATTGTAAATGGTTTTCGGTTCTGCAACCTGTTGAATCACGCCATCATGCATCACACAAATTCTGCTGCCCATGGTCATAGCTTCGGTCTGGTCGTGGGTGACATAAATGAATGTGGTCTGCAGTTCATTATGGAGCTTGATTAATTCCGCTCTCATTTGAACTCTCAGCTTGGCATCCAGATTGGACAAGGGCTCATCCATCAGAAAAACTCCGGGCTTCCGAACAATTGCCCGGCCTAATGCAACCCGCTGTCTTTGCCCTCCGGAAAGCTGCTTGGGCCTGTTTTTCAAAAGAGGCTCAATCCCCAGAATTTTTGCAGTTCTTTCGATTCTTTCTTTAATTTCATCCTTTGGGGTTTTTTTGATCTTCAGCCCAAAGGCCAGATTATCATAGACCGTCATATGGGGATACAGGGCATAATTCTGAAAAACCATTGCGATGTTCCGGTTTTTCGGTTCAACGTCATTGACAAGGGTCTCCCCGATATAGGATTCTCCAAGAGTGATTTTTTCAAGACCTGCAATCATCCGCAATGTGGTGGTTTTTCCGCAGCCGGAAGGACCAACCAGAACCATAAACTCCTTATCCAGAATTTCCAGATTAATATTTTTCACTGCCTGAAATCCGTTATCATAAATTTTTGCGATATTTTTTAAAGTAACTTTCGCCATAGCTCCTCCTCGCTTTCAGCTTTCTCTTCTAAGAACCGGTTAGTATCAGAATACAACTTTCACGATAATTTTATCAATTTCCGATTCACGCTCAAAAATGCTCTTGCTGATATCCCCATTGATCCTGATGGCATTTTCAAAGGTGTATCGGTCTCCATTATTGTAAAACACTGAGATTTCCCCAAAATCTGCCTTCTCATAGATGATTGGAACTGTACAGAAGGTAAATCCCATCTGATTCTTTTTCAGGTTGATGGTTTTATTCGGAAGCTTCCAAGGGGTTTCCTTCTCTAACAATTCATCCTCATGGACCAGTTTGGGGTTGAAATGAATCCCGCCCTCGGCGACAGACACTCCAAGCTCTCCGAATCTGGAGATGATGTCCTCTTTTACCTGACCGGTCATTCCGGGCTGCTGCACTCCTGCAAAGCCGGGGGTATGAGAATATGCATCGGTGGGAAAAGCCCCGTAAACAACAGGAGACTTATCAATGCCGATCCCATCCTTAAAATCATAATAATACTCCCTCAGCGTCTTTGCATCCTCACTGAAGGGATCATTCCTCAAGCACTTCATATAGCTTTCCTCAACTGCAAGCACAAGCTTTGACACCATATGCCAATAAATACAGCCAAGACCCTCATATTTGTAAAATGTTCCGGATCTTCCGGTAAAGGCGTGATGGTTGAAGATTTCCGTAAAGACCTCTCCTGCCTGGATCGCTTCTTCCTCACTGTATTCACCGGTAACCCGTATATCCTGAACCAATTCATCTGCATTTCTGTATTTTCCATTGAAATGATAGTGCCCATTCATGCTTTTTTCTGCAAAACGGGCAAGCCCTTTTTCCCCTTCAGCAGATAAAACGGCTGAGTTTTTCACTGCTTCTTCAGGGATCCGATTTTTCTCTAAAAACTTCGGCAGCTCTCTGTCGGGATAAAGCATATAGCTGTTTTGATCGTCTCTGTAGAGACTGCTTTTTTTCAAGGCTGCCAATAATTCGATCGCCTCTTTGGAATCCAGGGCGTCTGAACTTAAAACAGCAACCTGACCCTCCAGCATTTCCTGCAAATGGGAAACACTGCACTGATGATCACCGAATTTTAACAGGTTGTATGAATGATAAAGCCCATCCTGCCGTTTGTTTCCATCGATTGTCTCCTTTAACTGTGCCTTTGCCAGCCGGATAAACTCCTTCAGCTCCTGTTGGCAAACCTCCAGTTTTCTCCCTGAAAATCCATTCTCGTAAATGGAAAAGCGGTATTCCTCGCCGATTCTCCCAAGCTGAGAAATCATAGTAAATCGCTCTTTGTCGGAAATCCTTTTCCCAAGGAAACCTTCCGCCTCCTTGAACACATCACTCATTCTGAAAAACATCTTCCCTACTTCCATGGAAATCATCACTTTGCCGGGAAGCTCCTCCAGGAGTTTTTCCATAAAGTTCAGATAGCGGTATAAGTAGTAGAGGGTGACCATGGAAACCCCGTTTCCAACCAGAGCATTGTTTGCATCATTCCATTCAGGTCTTTGGGTGTTCATCCAAATCCCCCCTTCAGGAATGAAGTTTGTTAATTTAATTAAGGCCGGCAGCAGAAGTTTTTCCGTTAAATTCACATAGTAAATCTCTTCATCCTTCCATGCCAGTTTTCCGTCGGACCCAATTTTTTCAACCCGTTCATTGATCACCGCTTCCGATTCATGATCAAACACAATGGTATTTCTGGGATCCTTCACAAGATCATCAAAGCCCTTTATTCGATAGGGCACGTCTCCATAGACAAAGATCTCTTTATTCAATAATTGAGAGAGCCTGTGGGGATGATAGTTGTTTGAGATTTCCAGGAGCTTCAGAAGATAGATGACCTGATGATCACCCCAATATCCGATATTCGACCAGGGATCTGCAGGATCAATGATTTCCCAGTCGATTCCCTCCTTCGTAATCCGATAGGGATTATATCCGTCGACGGTGGAGGCATTCACAAACTTTGCGATGATGCTTTCGATATATCCGGGATAGGAAAGAGACAGTGCTTCCCAGTTTTGAAAAATATCTCTCCAGTTCCCTTCAAAGTTCAGGTTTTTCTCCCCGTTTTCTTTCGTAATTTCTATACTGAATTTATTCCAGGGACGACTGGGATCTCCGTGACGCCGTGAATAGGTCAGGGGCAAATATTCTCTGACCAGCCGTTCCAGATCAGGATTTTTGATTTTCTCCGCTTTTTCAATCATATGAAAGTAATTGACGGTTTCATCCAATCCTTCCAGAAACTCCTCATGCTCTGTATACACTCTCTGATTCCATTTTTTGATCGAGTCTTTTAAATCACCGGTGTTAATTTTGTAGCCGTCTTCATAAATTCCGCCCCGCATGATGTTGTACAGGGTATTTGAAAAATGTCTGTAGCTCAGCTTTTCCTTTGCGGACATTTGAAATCCGTCTGCATTAAAGACAAGCTTTTTAAGGTTTTCGCTCCCTTTTTCTATATCCTTCAAGAGCTTTTCCACAATGGTGTCTCCCGTCTTGATGTCTTCAATCAGCTCTTGGATTTTCGAAGAGGTTTGATTGATTTCAGCTGCAAAGTACCAGGTTTTCGTCCCTCCGCTTTTCAGTGTCAGATCGTCGGACACATAGCAGGCTCCTCTTCGTCCCTTTATATCGGTTTCCGTTTCAACGGGATGATTGTTCAGGAACTTTTCAACCTGCAGCTCGCTTAACAAATACTTCGGCTTTTCAAACCCCTTTGACCATACGGTTGTTGCTTTTAAACATTCACTGGGCTCTGCTCTGTCTGAAATAATCGAGCTCAGGGTATAAATCCCCAATCCATAATCCTCCAGCAGTTCGGATCGTTTGTATCCGTCCACCAGGGTGCTGCTTGAGCTTTGAAGTGTTGTGTTTACGCCATAGGGCAGGATGTTTCTGATTCCATCCAGGACCCGGACATCGATTTCTTCCCCGGAATTGTTGATCAGCTCATTTTCCTTTACGATCCCGTAAAGATTGCTTGTGTTCCAGGCGTATCGAAAGGTTAAGCGCAAATCATGATTTCTCTCTTCGAAAACAATCTTATTTCCAATTGTATTTTTGTACAGGCTTCTTGAAATATTGTAAACATTCGAATGATGTCTGGTAAATGGATGCCAGAGATAGATCCTGTCATCTTTATAGACCAGCAGATGGGTATCCGAGCCTGTGGTTCCGCTGCTGTCATGAATTTTATCATCGGTGTAATAGGGAAACAAAGCAGTTTCAGGGTTCTTCCTGCCCGCTGTCAGCCCTCCCGTACTGGAAACAAAAAGCCAGAAATCCACATCACTGACCACCGTCATAAAAAACGGATCCATACTGTCATAGTTGTCGATTTTCAAGTAGTTATCGTCCTTTAAGTCAACCGTCTCAAATCGAACGGCTTTTTCGTTTTTCGCTAGTTTCGCTTTCCCTAAATAAAGGTTATCCTCGTTCATCTATGATCCCTTCCTTATACTCTGATTCAGGCACACTTTTTCAGGTACACTCCTTCAGTGAATTATCCTTTTATCGCACCTGCAGATATATTTTCAATCAGATATTTAGAAGCAAATATAAATACCACTACGATGGGGACGATAGAAATCGCAAATCCCAAATAGATCGCTCCCTGATTCTGATGCCAAATTCGCATTGCTCTTAAGGATGCAATGACCATTGGAAGAGTTTCCTGGCTTTTTGAGCTTAAGATGATTCTTGCACTTAAATAGTTGTTCCACGAGCCGATAAACGCAAAGATTGACATTGTCGCCACTCCCGGTCCCATCAGGGGCAGTGCGATTCTGTGAAAAATATGCAGCTCTCCCGCACCATCGATTCTCGCTGATTCGATCAGGTCTCTGCTTAAGGATGAGCTGATGTAGGCACGAAGAAAAAACACGGTGCCAATGGCTGCAACTGAGGGAATAATCAATGCTGTATGGGTGTCCATAAGCCCAAGCCGGGTCATCCATTGTACATACCCTAAAAAGGCCATCTGGCTTGGAACCATCATGAAAAGCAGAATAACACCAAAGAGAAAATTTTTCCCTTTAAATTTGTATACGTGAAAACCGTACGCGGTTAACGCAGAAAAATATCCGGACAGGATCGTTACCAGTGTGGAAATTTTTAACGAGTTGAAAAACGCCGGTATGATATTCGCGTTCGTGGTAAGAATTCGATAGTTTTCCGCTAAGCTTCTTCCCGGTCGTATGGTCAATCCCTGAGTGGAAATCGCAAAACCGTCTCTCGTGGAGTTGATTAAAACAATCCAAAAAGGAATCACTGATAACAGAAGAAGCAGCCCTAAAAAGGCATAGATCAGTGTGTATACCAGAAGCTTCCTCTTTTTAATATTGATCTTCCATTTACTGACTTTTGCATTGGACTCAACGTCCTCTGCCTTTTCTTTTCTTATGATGACCTGATCCATTATTTTTCACTCCCCTTCATTCCGGGCGCCCCTCCAGGCATGGCTTTTTCCATCGCTTTATTCATTGTTTTATTCATGGCTTTTCTTTCATTCCTGTCCCTGAAGTATTCTTTTATTTCTACGCGATTTGTCACCAGTGCGAAAATAATTGTAAACATGAAAATCAGCAAAAACAATGCAAAGGACAATGCCGATGCGTAGCCGTAATTATTATAGGTAAAGGCCATATTATAAATGTAAACGATCATTGTATTCAAGCTGCCTGCAGGAAATCCTCTTCCGTCGGTGATGAGAAAGGGGATATCAAAGAGCTGCAATCCTCCGATGAGCCCGGTGATGATGACATACATCAAAATCGGCTTGATGGAAGGAAGTGTGATATGTCTTAAAATTTGCAGTCTTCCCGCTCCGTCAATTCTTGCAGCTTCGAAGATTTCCTTATTCACCGCTTGAACCGATGCCATAAATAAAATAAAGGAATTTCCGAACCACATCCATGTCTGGATTCCCGAGACACTCATCTGAGCAAGAAGCGGCCGTGTCAACCACCCGATTGACCGGTCAATCCAGCCAACGCTGAAAAGCAGCTGATTGACAACCCCATAATCCCGATCCAGAAGCTTCGCAAAAATTAATGCGATGGTGGCTGCGGCAATTAAGTTGGGAAGATAAAAAATGACCCTGAAAAATTTCAGCCCTTTGATCTTGTATTCAAGATCGGAAAATACCATCACAAGGAGCAGTGCAAGAAAGATTTGAAAAAAGATATTGACTCCCCATATTCGTATGGTATTCATAAAGGCATTAACAACATTAGGGTCTCTGAAAATAAGCTTGAAATTGTCCGCACCGATAAACACCATGTTTCCAAATCCTCTATAACGGGTCATGGAAAGATAGATGGTAAAGAGTATGGGGTAGAGATTAAAAAGCAGGAAGACCAGAAAAAATGGTGTGATAAAGAAATATCCTGCTTTATCATTTATATTTTTCATAAAAATCCCTTTCCTTTCAGCAAGTAGAGGATGAGAGTTTTCTAAGGTTATCGTTGATGAAAACCACAGGGCTGCTGGAATTTTTCTCAATGTCCTTTTCCCACAGCCCTATGATTTAAATTATAGATTTGATTTAAATTGTACATTCTAAAACCGTTTTCGTACACTGTTTTTTATAAAACTGTTTTAGTTTGTCGGTAGTCCTTCAACATAGATTTCCGGATAGGTTACCTGAACGTCATCGTAGAACTTGCTTAACACATCTGAGATTGAGTCGTATCCGCTTGCTCCTTCTTTGAAATTTGTAATATGAGCTCCCAGGAGATCATTCAGACCTCGATCATAGGTTGTAATATTGGATAAATCAATTTTCTCCGCTTCCTGATTGAAAACCTCCAGGTGGTTCATTCCGCCTAATGCCGGACGTCCCTCATAGCTTTCGATGACCGGTGTCATGACTGAACTTACTGAATACATATCTCCATCGATGCTTTGACGCTCTGCAAGTCGTTCTTTGTCAAACAGCATGGACTTTATAAATGCATAAGCGACTTCTGAATTGTCTGTGTCTGCATTAACTCCAAGATAGGTTCCACCCCAGAAATAAGAGTTGGGTCCTACTGCCATTCCCCAGTTTCCTTTATATTCCGCTTCCTCATACGCATCCTTCGTTGCCTGATCTGCATCTTCAGCGGGCTTCGGCAACAGATCTCCGTTTTCATCAACTTTTACCATGTTGGGCTCGATAATGTATCGCAGTCCCCATGTTGGCATGGAGTACGCCATTACCTGCCATTTTTCTCCCTGAGCGTCGGTTAAATCCTGACCCATGGCTTCAAACCAAGGTCCACTCCACTCAGCCGCATTAGCTGTAAGAGATTCTCTGATTGTATCGCCGTACATTGCTTCAACCATTTCAATATATGGAATTTGCTCTGTGATTTTTTCAGGATTTAATTTCCCATCGTCGTCAATCCATTTCACAGGATTGTTTGTTCCTGCAGCAAAGAATCGAACTGCCTGATCATCAGGGAATAATCTCCATTGTGCATTTGCAGCTTTTACTTCTTCCTGTGCAGCTAATAAATTTTCAATTGTATTAAACTTGTTTTGGCTCACCCATTCAGAAACTTCTCCGTTGTAATTGTCTGAACCCTCTTCAGGGAATCCGGTTTCGCTGCCCCAGATTTCGGCAGCCATATCGACTTTAAAAAAGATCGCTCCCGGTGTCTGCTGCCAGGATAATGCAGCTAACTGATCCGTGGCTGGGTCAACTCCTGATTGCCAGATATATTCCAGATAATCCGCTCTTTCAGCAGCGACATCCACATCAGGATCCGCTTCCATCATTGCTTCAAGGTTTGCATAGTACCCGGCTTCAATAAAGAGCTTGATATGATCCAGTTCACCGGTGAACACATCGGGACCTGTTCCTGCGCTTAGAGCGGGAAGGACACTGTCCATGTACCCGTCTTGGATGGGAATTGCTGAAAATTCAATCTGTAAGCCCTCGAAAGGCATTCCCGGTGCAGTGTACATCTCTTCGAAACGATCAAGATCACCGGCTGTCTGAAGCTCATCGGTAAATGACCAGATCACCAGTGTTTCCTGTGAGTAATCCTTTGATTCGTCAGCGTCCACTTCAGGTTCATCATCTGAACCTCCGCCGCAGCCTGTTAACACTAATAACGACACGAGCAAAATCAGAGCAATCTTTTTAAAATTTTTCATAGTATCCTCCCCATTATTTTTTTTGAAAAGCTTTTTACGAATCTACTATACCATATTTACGAAACCGGTTTCAATAGTTTTATTAAAAATATTCTGTATTTTTATTATTCTCTGCTTTTATTTACAAATCCTATAGGTCGTCATCGAATGCTCCGGCAAGGTGATATTGATCCCCTCCTGATGAATCACAAGGGCCATATCCCTCTGACTTCCTTCATTTTGAGCCACAACCACTACGTCCCCGCCGGGATTTTCGAATGCAACAGCATAGACCTGTTCTTTTGATACGCTGATTTCCAATCGTCTTGCTCCCACTTCGATATGCTTTGAAAAATGGCCGATATAATAATAGGAATTGTTGTAGATCAGCCTGTTTTCCTTCGTGTCATACATTATTGGGGCTTCGCAGTAATTTTCCACGTGGTTTGGTCCGCCCTTCTCATCAAGAACCAGGTTCCAGTCGATCCATCCGCGACTCCAGTTGTTAAAGTCTCCGATGATGTTTCTTCCATAGCGCTCACCATTGGACCAGGATCCCAGATACCCGTTATGAACAGCATTTTCGGCGGTTTCCGTCAGCTCCACACAGCCCTCGGTAAAAAGAATGTGCTTTTTTGGGAACAAATTATGAAGGGTTGTGAGGTTTTGGAAGTCTTCGCTGATGTACCAGTGGTTTCCCGTTCCCCATACATACCCGGCAGCCTCCTTGTCGGAAAGAACAACTGCCCCCCGTTCAACAATCACATCCCTGTTATGATCCCAGATAATGATTTCCGTGCCGGGACAGCGTTTTTTAAGGGTCGGACCAAGATACTCCCTGATAAAATCCCGCTCTTCCTCCGCAGTATAGATGCAGGAATCCCATACCTGTTTGGCTAGAGGCTCATTTTGAACACTCACCGCCCAAATGGGAACTCCCCTTTTTTCCATTTCCTTTATATACTTCACATAGTAATTGGCCCAGGACTGATAATATTCCGGAAGCAGCCTCCCGCCATGATTCATTTCCCCGGTATCCTTCATAAATCCCGGGGGACTCCAGGGTGAAGCCAGGAGCCTGATCTCTGACTTTGCATAGCCTGCTGCATCCTTCACCATAGGAATCACCCATTTGTCCTCTCTGGACAGGTCAAAGGACGACAGCTCCTTGTCACCCTCCCGGACATAGGTGTAGTTGGATAAGGAGAAATCGCAGGAATTGATATGCACTCTTCCCAACACATAGCCCAGACCCTCCTCCTTTGAAAAATAGGATTGCAGGGCCTCCTCCCGAAGATCCTTTGGGGCCTTTGCCAGGGTATAGGCCGCCGCCTCGGTAAAGGCACCGCCGAATCCCATGAATTCCTGGTATTTCAGCTCTTTATTCACTGCGATGACCGGTCTTTCAGGATCATAGCTGCCGGTTTTTTCTCCGGGTAAATCTTCCCAATATTTGAGCCCTTCTTTTTGAGATCGGACTGCTGTTACCTTCATAACGTCACCCCTTTATATTATTAATTGGTACAATCGATTTATACGATTGTTTCGTATGATCGGTTTGCTTTGTAGACAATCACCACTTGATCAACGTCCCTGGCCCTAATGCGTTCTGCCAGTTTCCCTTTTATTTCCTTAAATACCCTGCCGTCCACCAGGTAGTGGTCAATGTGAACTTTCTCTGAATAGGTGGATTCACCGGTGTTGTTCTCGATGATGTACCGGATTCTTGAAAACAGCATGGTTTTTACTTTTCCCTCCAGGAAAAAGCTTGAATGGATCAAAGGTTTCGGAGAAAATATCAGTTCCTCCTCAAAGGTAAACAGTGCTTCCCCGAAAAACATCATCCTCCACATGCTCAGCATTTCAGCAGTGGAGCCGCTGAGCCTTGCCACAAATCCTCTGCCATGGAGCTTCGGGTCAGGATTCAGACTGCTTGCAATAAAGCTTGAATTTTCCAAAGTTGACCTCCCATAGACCTCGGGATTCATAAAGCAGACCAGGTTCGTTTTGATCTCCTCATAGAAGCTGTCATAGAGGCCGCCCTTCAGCAGGGACAAAAGATATTTGTAGGTCATATGAAGAAAGTTGCTTTCCCTCTCGAGCCATCCGGGAGTGAACGCTCTGATTCTCCCGACTTCATAGCTGAGATCATCCAGAGGCTCACTGGTTTTGTACATCTTCAGCTGATGATCATAGATCCCTGAGGCTTTCACTTTTTGGTGCTGCTCCCGATTCTTCTCGGGGGTTCCGATTTTCATGCTTCTGGCGGGACCCTGAAGGAAACTCGGTAAAACTGTGACATCGAATGAGATAATCCTCACACCCTGAAGGCCATAGGGGGTTTTTTCCTGCAGGGGTTCAAATTCCTTAGGAGTATGGATCAAATAGGTTGGCATGATGCCGCCCTTCAGTGTCTTTGCTCTTTCGATCCCATCAAGAAGAAGATCTTCAGCCTCCCTCAAAAATCCCAGCATCTCCTGTTTCGAAACGACCTTTTCTGCACCCTTCACTCCCTGTTTGATTTCAGCCCGGAAGGCTTCCCGGGAGGCTGTGAAGGAATCCCATCGCCGGAAGTGGGAAAGATCCTCTTTCAGTCCCTTTTTTATCCCCTCATACAAGCGATAATTTTCTTCACACAACACCACATCCTTCATCAAATGGTTCTTTAAAAAGCCCAGGAGTCTCACCAGTTCCAGAGTCTCACTCATCCCCGAGCCGAAAAGTCCCGGCAGTCCGTTCATTGCATCATTCCATCCGGGCTTATTCCCTTCCATTTCAATTCCCATTCCCGAGGGATCCAGGGAGGATAGCTTTGTGAGCACCAGGGTCAGTAATTTTTGTGCCAGATTGGTTTGATAGATTCTCCCCGAGGCATCCTTCACCCAGTTTGACTGATTGAATCGCCGGGAATGAGGTTCCTCTTCGATTGCCCCGTACTGTCGTATTTTTCCCTCCGGCGTGATTGCATATTTTTGACTTCTTGGACGTACAGAAGCCGGACTTTCATAATAACAGTAGGTTTCATCATCATGGAGCAAATCTTCCAGCTGGTCAGGAAAAATACTGAGATAGCTTTCGATCAGATCCATATTGTAGGTCCAGTGATCCGTCCAGAATCCTTCGCCAAAGCTTGCCTCAATGTGCTGTTCTGAAGCGTCTAAAATCCTTTCAGTAAACTGCTCTTCACCACTCTTCAGTTCGATCCTTCGGGATGAGATTTCCATACTGATCTTCCCGGGAGTGAACTTTTCAGAGAGAATCCCGATGATCCTCTCCTTATTTTCCTTATGCTCTTCCTTATGCTCTTCCCTGTGATCACTGACAAACTGATTGGTGATTTCCTCTGCTTTCTCTTTCTTAAGGGTGAAGGTTGTACCTTCCACCACCAGGGGGTTATAGCCGTCAAGCTGGATTAAGTTCATGAACATCTTCAGATTAAACAGACCGGCCTCGGGCACAAAAAAAACATCGTTTCTTCTGTTTTGATTGACGTCTCTGAAGTTGCCGTTTCCCTGGGAATAGAACTCCGGGGAGAGCTTGAAAAAGTTATAGTCCCGTTCCGGATCTCCGTGCTTTCTGGAATAGATATGATAAATCTTTTTGTTTTTATTTTTTCCATAGACCAGGGGATATCCCCCTCTTAATGCATTATCCAGAAAGTTTTGCTGAAGGTAGGCATCAAAGAGTTCAAAGTTCGTTTTACTTTCCACGGAATTTACCAGCTCATCGATGACAGCCTCCGCTTCTCTCAGCTTTCGATTGATAAACTCCCCTGTGCTATAGGTTTTTCCCTTTTTATGAATGACATCAAGCTCAGCGGTGCTTCCTATGATCGTATGGATTTCAAAGCCCTGATTCCTTCCCAGTTTTTTTGAATAGGGAGTAAATCCGCATGGCACCTTATTCACCACAATCTGATTTGAACGATCCAACCCCTCAATTCCCTTTTCCTGTAATTGAAAGGGGACTGTAAGGGATGTGTCATGACCAAAAATCACCTCCGGGTCCACGATGGGCTTGATCAGCTGATAATCATCGACAAAGGACAGATAAAAATGTCCCTTCTTCGTCATGGATACCTCCGGCCGGTCACAGCTTGATGCTCTGAACTTATAAAAAGGAAGATTGTTTTCAAGATTTTCCACATTCATCCATGAGACCATAAGATTGGACATGCTCTTATAGCCTTCCGTTGTTGCTCCCGATGCAAGGATATTGGCGATTCCGTCCACAGCCTCGATTGTTCTCTCATCCCCGAGGTTTGTTACACTGACCTTTCTCACTAAGCCGGCAATCGGCTCATTGGCCATGCCAAAATACGTCACTTTGTAGTGTATTTTTCGGGTTTCGTTAATTTCCTCAATGGAAAAATGGCCTCTGGAAATCCTCATGATCCGTTTTACAGCGTCTGCTGTTTGCACCCCGAAGGGCTCAAAAAATTCTTTCCCCACACGGACAAAGCTTCGAAAGCCATATTTATCCACATATTGATAGCTTGTATTGGCAGGAAAAAACTCCAGGATCGGCTCATCCTTGTCCCTGATCCCGAAGCTTGTGATTCCCTGTCCCCGATTTGCATAAAATGCCCAGACAGGAATTCCTTTTTTCCCGGCAATCCCCGGTAAAAAGCTGGAAAATGTCCTTTTTCGATCATAGTCTTCAATGACAAACTGATTGTTCTCAAAAAAATCCCTCATCCTTTTCTCCTTTATGGATTCATTGTTACGAATCCGGTTTCGCTAAGTCTATCCTACCATAGAAGTTAAAGAATTGGAATAAAAAAAAAGTACATTATTTTGTACTTTCTCTTATAATCAATTCAACGGGTATGCGATGGATGAAGGTTTGCGTGATCTCCGCTTTTTTATCGATTTGTGCAATCAGAAGCTTGGCGGCTTCAGTGCCGATTCTCGCTCTGTCCTGTTTTACTGTTGTCAGGGAAGGGGATGTAAATCTTGTCAATTCAATGTTGTCGAAACCAATGACCGAAACATCCCGGGGAATTTTGTATCCCAACTCCTTCAACGCCATAATTGCCCCAAGGGCGATATCGTCATTGGCTGCATAAACTGCATCAGGCAGTTCCTTTGTCAATTGTAAAAGCTTGTACAAAGCCTCTTTCCCGCTTTTGAAGTCATAGTTGCTTGCTTCCACAAATACGTCTTTCTGCATACCGTATTTCGAAAGAACCGATTGAAATGCATCCAGTCGTTCCGCTGCAGCAAAGGATCTCAGAGGTCCTGCAATGTGGGCAATGGTTTTTGCTCCCCTTGACATCAGATATTCCAAAGCCATTCTCGTCCCCTGAAAGTTATCGGAAATCACCGTGGGAACATTAATGAGCCCGCTATCCACGGTGACCACAGGAATTTTACTCTGTCGCAGCTCCTCTAAATTATCATCGTTCACATCAACTGTTACGATTAAAATTCCATCCAAGTCTCTATACTTAAACCACTCCAGGTAGGTCATGGTTTGATTGCCGATTTTCTTCGAATAGAAGTTGATCTCATAGCCAAGACCCTCCACATATTTCTTAAACTCCTGGATGATCCCGCTGAAAAAGTGGTGCTCGAGGCCAATGTGCAAATCCTCACTGAAAATAATCCCGATGGACCAGCTTTTTTTCGTGGTTAATCTCCTGGCACTGGAATTCGGCACATAGCCCAGTTCCTTTGCAGCAGCCAGGATCTCAGCCTTCCGTTTTTCACTGATTTCCTTGGAGTTATTTAATGCTTTTGAAACCGTGCTTGAGGCACAGCCCACTTTTTTTGCAATGTCGTAAATCGTGCTCATTCAAAAAACCTTCTTTCCTGACTTTTCTGCGGATTTCACCCAGTGATCTATTTATACACCAGTTTTATTATAGCATTTATTTCATTGAATTCACACTACTAATCGAATTGCAGTTAGAGTCGATCAGCCCACAAATTTTTAGCATACAACATGCGATTATTTCTTCAGTTTCCTGCCTTCAGCCCTCATCACAAGAAGCCCGGCGATAAATGTAATTCCGGAAACCAGAAGGTATGGAATCATCATATAGATTCCGTCCCAATCTGCAGTGGTTTCTGTATAACCTGAACTGTTCACTCTTATGGCAATCATGCTAAGAACATATGCCACAGGGATCAATCCCATGATGTGAAGTGAGATCTGCTTTGCTTTTAAACCAATTAATATAAACGTCACACCGGTGATCCAGTTGGATATTCCAAATGTGCCAAGCAACCGCAATTGATCTGCTGCAGTAGAGGTTGTCAGATCAAGGCCTGCGATGTTCAGGGCTGCATACTCCAGGGCTACTGTGTGCATAAAGCCGCGGACAAGATCGATCACCCCAAGGACAATCAGTACGACCCAAACAAATTTCGGCACATGGTTTTTTTCTTTCTCCATTGTCATCCTCCTTGTATGTATTCCTTACGATTATTTCCATCTCATAATTATATCATACAGTATGATGACTTCACCATTTTACCCTAAAATGGGTTCTTGTTGTTCCCTTTACAGCTTCTCTCGCACTAAGGATTGGAGATCCCGGATGATTTCCGGATTCGTCAAAGAATTCTGCAATACCTCTTCAATGTCCTTCGCCGTTAAAGGTGTCCCGACCAAATCTTTTGTCAATGGCTGAAAATCCTCTTTCAGTATGCAGTCGGTATTAATGGCAGCCTCTTGAATCCTTCCGTTTTTCGTCGACAGATCCATTTCAAAAACTCCCCAGGGGAATTTCTCTTCCAGGGTCAGATCAAAGGAAGGGGCTTTTCCGTAATTCCAGGTCCACTCCTCGTAGGCTTTGGCCTCTTTCAGGACATCCCCGTCCACATTGTCCGGACCGATCTCCTGGATTTCTCCGGTAAAGGAGTATTCCTCTTTGAATGCTTCAATAATTTTAGAGGACAGGTCCTCAGTGGTAATCGTATCATTCAGTGAGCGCAGATTTACCACCCGGGACCGGATGGAATCCACCCCTCTCGCCTTGATCTTTAATAA
>PXDF01000187.1 GCA_003566455.1 Desulfonatronovibrio sp. | reverse complement strand
TGTTATTCATATACACCGGCTCGGGGGATATGAATATTAGATTTTCTTCCTCCTGCCTTGCTCAGCGACTCAAGGCCTGCTTTAGGCCGGGCGTGAGATATTCTTAATTCTTTACGCTAGGGATATCTCAATTTTCATAAGTACGCTTTAGCCGGTAGAGCCAAAATTTCTTCTTCAGGAAATCTTTATTCGCATGATTAAATACAATATTTATGCCATGGATTTTGGAAAGATGACATTCATCTAAAAGCGGATTTTATTTCCAGGCCTGTCGCTGCGGATAAAAGTTTATTCAGTAAAACCCAGGTCTGGGCAACCATTTGGACCCCGCAAATTTTGAGCATAATAATAATTTCTTTGCAATTTAATTCCAGATGGGCTATGTTTTGTGGAACAAGATTGCACACCTCAACCATCAGGGGTCCTGCTTGATGATTTATTCGACAAACTTTGAGCATATGTATATATTTATTGGAGTAGAAAAATAGTGAGCAATACCAGAACAATATTGGTTGCTGAAGATGACGAGCACACACGTTTACTTCTTAAGGATCTTCTGGAATCCAGCGGTTATCAGGTCATACTGGCCCAGGACGGTCTTGAAGGCATCCAAAAGCTGGAGGATGAGCTCATAGATCTGCTTCTGGTTGATATCAGACTGCCCTATGTCAGCGGGATCGGCATGGTTAAAATGGCTAAACAGCGCAGGCCCGGGCTTCCTGTAATCTGTATGAACAGTTACGGTTCTTCTCCGGAATCAATCGTTGAGGATGAATGCGGGGCAGTGGTGATCAGCAAGCCTTTCAAAACCCAGGAGCTGCTTGGAGCCATCAGTGATCTGCTTAAATAAAGGCGGTTGGGAAGTAATTAACTCATTGAACCTGAATCAGGCGATTTTATTGTAACTGTTCTATAAGCCTGTCATTACGAGAACCAGAGGGTGAGGGCAATATCATTTGAACTGTCAGAGATTGCTTCGGTTCCCTCGCAATGACAAAATATCAGACAGTTGCAGGAAGATCGCATGATTCTGGTGATACCATATTTGCGATATATCAGGTAAGACATGACTGTCGGTTATTTTTACAGTTGGTAACTAAACAATCTATCTTTTCCCTGAATCACCTGGGAATAAAATTAACTTTAATGCATATGTCTTTTCCTAAGCCGCTTATCATTGGCCAGAGTCGGGTCATTAAAAAAATTATTGAGCTTACCCAGAAAGTTGGTGATGTGGATTTTAACGTGCTCATCACCGGCGAGAGCGGGGTAGGCAAGGAGCTGGTTGCAAGATCCCTTCACTATTATTCTTCCCGTTCTGAAAAGCCCTTTATCAAGGTCAACTGCGCCAACCTGCCGTCTGAACTGGTGGAAGCAGAACTGTTCGGATATGAAAGAGGATCGTTTACCGGAGCTGACAAGCGAAAAACCGGCAAATTCGAACTGGCGGAAGACGGATCCATTTTTCTGGACGAAATTGGCGAGCTGCCCCTGCAGCTGCAGGCTAAACTTCTGCAGGTGCTTCAGGACAGGAGCTATTATCGGATTGGCGGCCAAAGGGAAGTCCAGGTCAAGGCCAGGGTAATTGCCGCCACCAATCAGAATCTGGACAAACAGGTCAGGCAGGGAATCTTCAGGGATGACCTGTTTTACCGGCTGAGCACCATTTGCATCCACATACCCCCTCTGCGCGAGAGAACAGAAGACATTCCCGAGCTGGTTGGATATTTTCTGCAAAAGATCAGGATGAATCACAAAAAACCTCCAATCACCATACCAGCAAGTCTCATAGATATATTTTCTGAATATCACTGGCCCGGAAATATCAGAGAGCTGGAAAATTATCTGAACAGGCTGAGTATTCTGGAAAATTTTCGTGAACTTGAAGAAGAAATCGTTGCCAGTTCACGCCCTAAGAGTGTGAGCAAAGACCAGACGGTAAAATCTGAGGTAAAATCAGAGGTTAAATCAGATAACCCCGTCTCACTGGCCACAGATGATCTGGAATCTTTTCCCTCTCTGAAAGAAGTCCGGGATGAGGCTGTTAATAAAGTGGAGCGGGAAGTTATTGAAAAAGTCCTGTTAAAGTGCAATTGGAATCGCAAGGAAACAGCCAGGATACTCAAGATCAGCTATAGAGCCCTTTTATACAAGATTAAAGATTTGGAGCTCTCCCCGCCAAGGAGGAAATAGGGATTAAGTGAAGAAAGACTGAGAGACTCAGAGACTCAGAGACAGTGAGCGCTGGAATGCTGGAATGTTGGAGCGAAGCGGAGATCACGCACTGGCGTAACTGGAATTGAGGAACTTTTACCTGTCATTGCGAGGGAGCGTTAGCGACCGAAGCAATCTCAGTCAGTTGTCATAAGATTGCCGCGCTCCAAGACTCGCTCGCAATGACAGGCTTGGCAAAAATCAACTTTCCGCCTCAACCTGTCATTACGAGGGAGCGTTAGCGACCGAAGCAATCTTTAGCGGTTTTAAGGCGTAGTCCGGCACCCACTTGAGATGTCAATTCGCGCGAAGGTCAGAATCTAAAGAACTCAAGCAGGTGCCGGACAATCCTTTCAAAGCCCAGCCCGACTAATTCATCATCTCTGATAGTGAATTTCAAGAACAACATTTATTTCTGTATCTTCATTACCGTTCGTAACGTTCCTAAGAGTCACTGTGTCAGAATGTGTCCCTGGTCCGAGATTTCTGGTGTCCCTGTTGAATATTGACAGGGCTATGTCCACGGACTGACCAGGCCCCAGGGTTCCGCTTTCTGATGATACTCTCAGCCAGGGTTCTTTGTTGCTTGCTTCCCAGCTGATATCTGACTCGCCTGTGTTGGTCAGGGTATAGGTTATCCGGTTAGGTCTGAACGGACCTCCCGATCTTCCCTGGAAAACAGCAGTATCATCAGGTGTAACCGATAGGTTCCCAAGGGCTGGTTCCGGGCTTTTTTCTATTGGATCGGGTATATCCTCTGTTACTGACGATATTCCAAAAACTTCAATTTCAGCCAGGCCCGTGTTTTGTGTTCTGTTGCTGACTTTATCCACTATGAAACACATGTTTTTGAATTTTACGGACTTAAATTTAAACTCGGTTTTGCCCGCGATTACATCCAGAGCGTCAAGCTCAATAACCTCTGCTCCACTGTTAAAAGCCAGGGCCGCTCCCAGTATATGGTCATCTTCATTGGGCCGGTCATATACAATGACCCTGTCAGATTCATGGTAATCAGGCCATTCCAGACACAGCCACGCTCCAGC
Source organism: Desulfonatronovibrio sp. (assembly GCA_003566455.1). Classification (GTDB taxonomy): domain Bacteria; phylum Desulfobacterota; class Desulfovibrionia; order Desulfovibrionales; family Desulfonatronovibrionaceae; genus Desulfonatronovibrio. The sequence goes on along the minus strand of PXDF01000187.1, from coordinate 408 downwards.
GCCTTCTCCCTGCGTGGCCCATTCCCGGGTGTGATCTCCAGGCCATCCATCAACAATACCGTCCAGGGCTTTTTCAGCGGACTGCTCTGAATCGATACTTTCAGAAGACGCGCTCACGTCAGCCAGCTGGGCTATGTTTTCATAGGGACTGGCAGCCTTGACTTTGACATGAACAAAGTCAGAGATACTGGTTGATACTCCGTCTGACACCATCAGCTGAAAAACCAGAAGTTCGTCATGATTCAGTCCGGCAGGAGCCGTAAAGCCAGGATTGGCTGCATAAGGATCTGAAAGCTCAACAGCGGTTCCCGCGGTTTGCGACCATTCATAGGTCAAATGCCCGCTGTTGCTGCCAAAACTTGCTGACGCGTCCAGATGTACATGTTTTCCCTCTTCCACGGTCTGGTC
>PXDF01000014.1 GCA_003566455.1 Desulfonatronovibrio sp. | reverse complement strand
TGCAAAGCAAAACAATGCCCATTATGGCTGATTTTGAAATGATCATATGTCATACTCCGGATCATTGCCTGGAGCCTGCCAGATCTTAAGCTCCCCAGTGGCCAGTACCTGGCCTTGCCGACGCACCAGGGCGTCAATGATTACAAAGCCTGCAAATTCGCCTGTAGGGCGCACCTCTATGACCAGGTTGTCGCCCTCTCTGGCCCTGGCAGACATCTCAAACCGCTTTACTCCCACCAGGTAGCCCGTGACTGAATGGGAACCCTTTTGCATGCCAATGCTTCCGCTGACCGCGGCAAAGGCCTGGGCCATGAGCTCTATCAGGGCTTCGGAAGCGAGAAATCCGGTTTCATCCACAAAAATACCATCCCTGCTGATCAGTGCTTCAACAGTTCCAGACAAATCTTTTCCTGCCTTCACAACCCTGTCCACCAGACGCATGGGACGCCGGTGAGGTATGATGCCTCTGGCGGAAATGGGATATTGCATACTCATATAATTATCCGGTCGGGATTTTTCCAGCACAGGGGGTCGGAAGCCAGATAATCTCCTGTATGCTGGTAGGCCATGCCCCTGCAACCATAACAGGATTTATGCAGCTCACAATTCCGGCAGGCGCCTTTGATATTTTGACGGATATTTCGCAGTTCCTGAATCACAGGACTTTCACGCAGAATCTGTGCCAGTTTCTGCCTGCGGATATTGCCCACGGCAATATCCACTCCCGGGCAGGGATAGACGTCTCCCTGTACGGTTATGGTGCATGTATACAGATGGCGGGTACAGGTCAGCCCGGCCACAGGAGGGTGAGGCTCCCATTCAATGCCGAAGTTCTTTCGGTCAATACCGGACAGGGTCTGAAAAAGAACGTGAAGTTCGTTGGGAGTCACCTGAAGCCCGGGGTTCTTTAAGGCTCGTCCCTGAAGCGTAATTGTCTCAAAATAGGGAACCATATTCTCCTGGCGTATCCAGGTCCACATATCGGGCAGTTCATCAATATTCTGGCGACAGATTATGGTTTGAACCCCCAAAGATAAGCGCCCTGACGGGTAACCTGCATGAAGCAGATGTCCCAGGCCCTGCCTGATCATGTCAAAAGCCCCTTGCTTGTCTGCAAGCAAATCCTGGACATCAGGGCGCATGCTGTTCATTTTTATGACAGGATTTACACCAAGGGCCATAAATTCATCGGCAATCTCCGGAGTAAGCAGCGTTCCATTGGTAAACAAATCAATGGCTGCTCCTTTCTTATGAATATATCGCAAGATGGGCATAATTTGCGGATAGGCCAGGGGCTCACCTCCTCCAAGGACAATAATCCGCCTGGCACCCAGTTCCAGCGCCTGGTCAACAACTCCGGTTATTTCAGTGATATTCAGCTCGTTTTCCATGGCAGTTCCTGACTCTGCGTAGCAATAGATACAACGAAGATTGCACGCCCTGGACAGTTCCAGCTCCATTGAAAGAAGACGGCCGGAAAGCCTTGCCTGCTCAATATCATCAACTGAAAAGTGAGTCCCCCATGACGGTTTGCATTCATTCATCAAATTTATCCCGGTAATCAAAAAATTGCACAGGCTTTCTTTTGCCCTGGACCAATGTTCTGGCCTGAACAGTATCCGGATCAGCCAGGACCACCTCCGGCTTGATCCGGGTTTTTGCGGAAATTTGCTCAGAAAGCATAAAGGGAGTAAGATCTGGATCCCGTACTCCGGCCACCACCCTGACTTCATCGGACAGGGCATACTGTCCCCTGACCTCAATATAAAAATTAACCACTCCAGGGATTTCCTGAAGTGCGGAAAAAATGGCCGCAGGGAAAACCGTAGTTCCCCTGATCTTCAAAAGTTGAGACTTTCTTCCCATGATGGACCCCAGCCGGGCAGAATTTCGGCCGCACTTGCAGGGTTGATCATGCAAAACAGCCACGTCTCCCGTCCTGAAACGAAGCAATGGCATGCCCCGAACTCCAAGGGGGGTGACCACCACATCTCCGGGAGTCCCGGGTTGGACCGGCTGACCATTGTCGTCAAGGATCTCAACCAGAATAAGATCCGGATGGACATGCCCGCCAGTATGCTCAGGACACTCACAAAAAGTCGTGGCCATTTCAGTACTGGCATAAGTACCGAATACTTGTGCACCCCAGAGTTCTTCCAATTTTCGCCCCAGGGAAGAAAGGGAAAAGTCCTGCTCCCGGACTGGCTCTCCGATACAAACCAAGCGCGTTACACCCAAACCTCCGGGATCGGTCCCATCCTCTGCCAGTCGCCGGCCAATGGCCAGCATCAGTGTTGGGACGCCGACTATCGCGGTAGGTTTTTGTTCAAGCACAAGATTCGTCAGGACAGGCATACTGCTGGACCCGGCCCTGATAATAGTTGCTCCGATACGCAGCAGACCCAAAAAATACGCCATTCCGGCCATGAAACAACGGTCAATGGCTGCGGCTATCATTACCTTGTCTCTCGGGGTGATACCTGTGGATAAAAAAGATAATTCCTCGTTATATCCCAGCCGTTCCAAATCACTTTTTGTCTGCATCAGGGCTGTTGGCCGGCCAGTGGTGCCGGAAGTCAGACAGATATCCACAATTTCTTCCTGGGACACGCACAAAAAATCCTTTGAGTGCTGCTCCAGGTCGGGCTTACTGGTCAGGGGCAGCCGTTTCAGATCCTGTAACCCTGTAATTGAAGCCACATCAATGCCCATGTGAGTGAATTGTTTTTGATAAAACCCGGATGTGTCTGCCAAAAAACGAATATGTGCCACCAGCAGTCTGTCCTGAACCATTTTTATCTTATCAGAAGAAGCAAACTCAAGGTTATGGTTGAATGTATGGTCAGTCATTGGATTATTTTTAATTTTATAAAGGATTCATTTGTTTGACTGTTCCATGACCCGGCTCATGGACTTTTTAACGTGCTTTCGAAGGTCCACATGGGCCGATTCCCCGGAAAAATCATTGGGGTCAATCATTGGAAGGGCTTGCAAACTGATTTTGGCCGGGGCCATGAAAAAACTGCCGGCCGGCAGCAGTTGATCAGTGCCTGTGATGCATATAGGAACAATCGGTGTGCCAGTTTGAACTGCAAGCTTGAATGCACCTGAATAAAATCGAGCCAATTTTCCATCCCTGCTGCGGTGCCCCTCAGGAAAAAACACCAGAGATGTCTTGTTCATCAGATGTTCACTGCAACGAGCCAGAGCCCTGTCCATCTGATGGACTTCCATATCCACATATCCAGCCAGACGCATGAAAGGAGCATACCAGAACATGCGAAAAGGCCATGAGCGTACAGTAAATACAATATTACTGAAAGGCAAAGCTCCCATGCAAAATATATCATAAAAAGAGGCATGATTCAGCACGATAATGCAGGGTGTTGGAAATTTATCTCTGTTTAATCCACGTCTTTCAAAAATCACAAACGGGGACATGATAATCATCCAGACCCGGCCGTAAACCCAGATAAAATACCTTACTATGTTATCCAGGGAACGTCCTGTAACAAGTCTGGCCAACGGAAGGACTACGGGCGCCAACAAAACAAAGAATATAATTTGCAGAATAAGAAGAGGATAAACAGTAACGTTCATAAGCATAGCGCTGAAACTGAAGCTGCGACCGCTTGATCTGCGCCGGAAAGAAGAAGGAATCCAACGTAAAAAG
>PXDF01000188.1 GCA_003566455.1 Desulfonatronovibrio sp. | reverse complement strand
GGATGAGGAGATAAGGACCAGGGTGCCTGTTTCGGCCAGTCCCAGATCAGCTATGGCCAGTCCTATATCTATTCCTGCCGCGTACCCCCGCAATCCATGGGATATAACTGTTATGCCCTGTTTTTCGGCCAGAGCCTTCAGTTGCTCCATATTTTTATCATCAAGGTCCGGAGCCGCGATTATTTTTTCCCCTGGCTTGAGTTCACAAAGTTTGCTTGCTGAATCTGAAACAGGCAGATCACAGCCGGACATGAGCATCTGGCATGCCTCTTTGTCCGCGCAGATACTCACAGTATATTCAAATGCCTCCCGCATGTTTTTGATTTTTTTGACCACGGCCGAGACCGCCTGGGCCTTTGCGGTAAATGTATCAACCATATTTATCTGCATGTCAGGCCTCTATTGAACTTGAGAGTAAAAAGTTAAAGGTTAAAAGTAAAAATAAAGAAATCAAGAGGTTGAATTCGTTATGGCTACGGACATTTAGAACCTTACAGATGACAATTTAATCAAGGTGTTGCCAAAGAATTTTTGACTGTCAAGTTCTGAAGATGTTTAAGGTTCAGGGTTTGATTTTCCGGTCAGTACTCCCACGGTCTGAGTCGCGATTTCCAGTTCTTCATTGGTGGGTATGACCAGTAGTTTCACCGGGCTTTCCGGGGAGCTGATTTCATGAATTTGCCCGCCCGGGGTCTGCCGGTTGCGTCCGCTGTCCAGAATCACGCCCAGTCCGGACAGGGTGGCGCAGGACATTTGACGGACCCTGGCGTCATTCTCTCCTATGCCCGCGGTGAAACAGATGGCCTGGATATTTTCCAGAATGGCCATGTACTGGCCGATATACTGGGTAACCCTGCGGCAGAAAATTTTCAGGGCCAGGTCCGCGTCTTCATTACCCATGGCTATCTGATCGTGAATATCGCGCATGTCGCTTTTACCACAAAGGCCCAAAAGGCCGCTTTGTTTGTTGAGCAGGTTGTCGATATCACGGATGGAGAGTTTTTTATGGTCGGCCAGAAAAGCGTGCAGAGCAGGGTCAACATCCCCGCTGCGGGTGCCCATGACCAGTCCGGCCAGAGGAGTCAGGCCCATGCTGGTGTCCACGCAGCGTCCGTTTTTTATGGCGGCCATGGAACAGCCGTTGCCCAGATGTACTGTAATGCATGTGGTTTCTTCAAGTTTTTGCTTCAGGGTCCCGGCGCACTGCCTGGCCACATACAGATGTGAGGTGCCGTGAAACCCATAGCGCCGGACCTTCAGTTCTTTGTAAAGCTCCGCGGGAATGGCGTAATGATAGGCTTCCGGGGGCATGGTCTGATGAAATGCGGTATCAAAGACCGCCACATTGGGTATGCCAGGCAAGAGCCGCTGGGCTGTTTCAATGCCGGCCAGGCCTCCGGGATTGTGCAGCGGGGCCAGGGGAATCTGGTTCCTGATGTTTTGGATCACGGCATGGTCCACCAGGGTGGGGGCGCTGAAGGCCTCTCCGCCATGGACTATGCGGTGTCCCACACCCTGGATGGCTGAAACGTCTTTTATCACCCCGGTCTCTTTTGCAGTGATGATTTTTATCACCAGGTCCAGGGCTGTGGAGTGGTCGGGGATTTCCTGCATCCTTGAATAAGTCTGCTCCCCGGCAGTACCGGGCATGCGCAGGTGAGTTACTTTTCCAGTGGACTCCCCGATACGCTCCACCAGCCCTGAGGCCAGAATGGTCTTATCCCGCATTTGCAGGAGCTGATATTTAACGGATGAGCTGCCAGTGTTTAATACCAGTATGATCATTATAAAGGTCCTTTACTCTTTGTATGCCCAGAAGTGACATAACTTGTCTCTGTGCCCTGTGAATGCTGCGCCTGAATGGCGGTGATGGCCACCGTATTCAGGATATCAGGGACGGTGCAGCCCCTGGAAAGGTCGTTGACCGGTTTGTTAAGGCCCTGCAGCACAGGACCTATGGCCACGGCGTTGGCGGCGCGCTGCACAGCCTTGTAGGTATTGTTGCCTGTGTTCAGGTCCGGAAAGATAAACACTGTGGCCCTTCCTGCCACTTTTGAATCCGGCATCTTGGTCCTGGCCACTTGAGGGTCATAGGCTGCGTCGTATTGCAGAGGCCCTTCGAGCATAAGATCCGGAGCCTTTTTGCGCGCGATTTCCGTTGCCCGGCGTACTTTTTCCACTTCTTCCCCAGCTCCTGATTCTCCCGTGGAGTAGGACAGCATGGCGACCCGTGGTTCAACCCCGAATTGGACAGCGGTCTCAGCAGAGGAAATGGCGATTTCGGCCAGCTGGTCAGACGTGGGATTGGGGTTGACCGCACAGTCCCCGAAAACCAGGACCCTGTCGGGCAGGCACATAAAAAAAACTGAAGAAACAAGGGAAATCCCCGGTCTGGTTTTGATTATCTGCAGAGCCGGACGAATGGTCTGCTGGGTGGTGGTTATGGACCCGGAAACCATGCCCTGGGCATGATCCTTATAGACCATCATGGTCCCGAAAAAGGTGGGATCAGACATGTTGTCCCTGGCTACTTCCGGGGTTACCCCTTTGTTTTTGCGATGTTCAAGGTAGGTGTTGACATAATCCTCGAAAAATTCAGAGTCCACCGGATTTAAAAGCCGGGCGCTGTTCAGGTACAGTCCCATCTGGGCGGCCCTGGTCTTTACCTTGTCCGGCTCTCCAAGGATGGTCAGGTCCACGATTCCCCGGCGCAGCAATATGTCCGCGGCATGAAGAATGCGGTCGGAAGTGCCTTCAGGTAAAACAATATGTTTTTTTTGGGCCTTTGCTTTTTCCAGCAGGCTGAACTCAAACATTATGGGGGTGACCCTGGTGGATTTCTTGGCTTCCAGCCGGGTGAGCAGGGCGTTGGTATCAACATTTTCCTCGAATGTACCCAGGGCCGTGGCCACCTTTTTGTCATCCTCAGGGTCTATGCGTCCGTAAAGCTCCGTAAGAATCCGGGCAACCTTGAAGGTATGTCCTTCCACCACCAGAATAGGCATAGGCACACCTGCCCAGCCCCGCATTAACTTCATTATGGAATCAGGGGGATGCATGCCCCCGGTGAGTACGATCCCGGCCACTTCAGGGTAGGCGTGGGACTGCCGGGTGGATAAACATGCCAAAAGCACGTCCGACCTGTCCCCGGGTGTAATTATCAGACAGTTGCGGGTCACGTATTCCAGAAAATTGTTCACCTGCATGGCAGCAACCAGGTAGTCCTCTACCTGGATATCCATGAATTCTTCTCCGGAGATTATCTCTCCTCCCAGCCATTTGTGAACGTCTTTCATGGAGGGTTTGCCCAGGGAAGAAGCTTCCGGGATCAGATAGCTCAGGCATTCATCCTCCTCACGGAACTGACAGCGCAGCCCGGACAGGATTTCCTTTTTATCAACGGCCTCGGCCCGGTTGATGATGGTGGCCAGGATGTCCACGCCCTTTTCAGTAAAGTTGTCAATGGAAAGCTGGGTTTGGGCCACGATTTGTTTGGTGGTTTTTTTCTGGCCGGTGGTTACCAGGATCACAGGGGAACCAAGGTTGGCAGCTATCTCCGCGTTGATATCATGTTCAAATGAGGAGTCCGTGCCGATAAAGTCCGTGCCTTCGCAAAGGACAAAATCAAAATCTTTTTCCAGGGCTTTGTATTTGTAAAGAATTTTTTCCATGAGCAG
>PXDF01000163.1 GCA_003566455.1 Desulfonatronovibrio sp. | reverse complement strand
CTGCAAATATTTTAGTGTAATACTCAAAAAAAGCTTTTGCAAGCCCAGGGGCATTTTTTCCTATTTCTGAAAAAGCGGCCAGATCTTTGGGATCATAATAAGTATCCATGCTTACGCTCCTTTTTGGTTTATTTTTCATCTATTATCTTTGTCGAATAAACATCTGATTCCTTACGCCGCTGACCGGATTGAGCCCTTGTTTTATGGCTTCTGCTTAGCGTTTTTGAAAAAAAAGGAACATGCATCAATGCGTATTAATATTGAGCAGCAGCCACTGAATCAGTTGTTCCGCTTTCCGACTCCAATATTTCTTGTTGAGTTTAGTTTTTTCATGAGGTATTATTCTCTATTATTTTGTTCGTTCTATCAAGTGTTTACATGAAAATACACATCAGGAGATTATTTTTTATGGCTGAAGAAAGGATTGAAGAGAAGAGCTTTGCCCAGATGCTGGCTGAATCAGAAATGGCTGCAGGATCTGAACTGAAGCCCGGAGACAAGGTGCGGGGAAAAGTCATCAGCATCGGGCAGGAACAGGTATATATTGATACTGGAAGCAAGATAGATGGTGTGGCTGACAAGGAAGAGATGCTGGACAAGGATGGCAGCCTGAATCTGCGGGAAGGAGACATTGTTGAGCTGTTTGTTATATCCAGAAGCCAGGGCGAAATTCGTCTGGCATCATCTTTTGGGACCCAGGGAGGTGTGGAGCAGCTTATACAGGCCATGGAGCAGGAGATACCTGTCCAGGGCAAGGTCAAGGAGATCTGCAAAGGCGGTTTCAGGGTTCAGGTCATGGGGAATCACCTGGCATTCTGCCCCATGAGCCAGATAGATAATCGTATGGTTGACGATGCATCGGCCATGGTGGGAGAAACTTTTTTATTTCTCATCAGCAGGGTGGAGGAAAAAGGGCGCAATATTGTTGTATCCCGAAAAGCCCTTCTGGATAAAGAACAGGCTGAATCCCTTAAGAGCTTTGCTCATCAGGTCCAGCCAGGCGATGAATTGAGGGGTAAGGTAACCAGGATTGAACCGTTTGGAATATTTGTTGAAATCGCGCCGGGTTTGGAAGGTCTGGTTCACGTCAGCGAAATGAGCTGGTCCAGAAACCTTGCTTCCAGTGAAGTTGTTGACCTGGGAGATACAGTAACTGTTAAACTGTTGGGCATGGAAAAAAAAGAAAAAGGCCAGGTTCGTATAGGTTTATCCATGAAGCAGGCCCAGGCAGATCCCTGGGACAATATTAATAATCTTTTTGAACCTGGAAGCGTAGTTGGAGGTGTAATCACCAGAACCGCCCCTTTTGGGGCTTTTGTGGAGATATCACCCGGCATAGAAGGTCTGGTCCATATCAGTGAAATGAGCTATCTTAAAAGAGTAAACAAACCTGAGGATGAAGTTGAGCCTGGACAGAAAGTCCGGGTGAAAATCAAGGCTATAGATCCGGATGAGAGGAGGATTTCTCTAAGCATACGCGATGCCCAAGGCGACCCTTGGGAAGGTGTGGCCGAACGTTACCCTAAAGGGGCCAGAGTCGAAGGGAAAGTGGAAAAAAGAGAAAGTTTCGGGCTGCTGGTGGCTCTGGAACCAGGAGTTGTAGGACTTATTCCCGGCTCCATGCTCAACCGGTCTCAGGATTCAACTCTGGAAAACAAAAAACCCGGCGAAAAGGTCATGGTTGCCATAGAATCCGTTGATGAGGCGGGCAGGCGCATCACTCTAGTTCCGGCTGATGCTGTTCAGTCTGATGAATGGCAGTCATATGCCGGTGCTGAAAAAAACAATCTGGGCTCTCTGGGGCTGCAGCTCAAGAAAGCCATAGAAAACAAACAATGAACTGGCAGCCCCGGCATTCATCTGTGACCTGGCATGGAATCCAAATCTCGCACTTATCGTGACAGTCGCTAAGGACGAGATCCGAATTCATTCACGCCCCAAAAGCAGATGTTCTATAATTCATCTTGCTTTCATGACATACGGACTATCCACAATGTATGCTTCAGCGCAAGGCCAGGTTCATGTATGGTTTTCGCCATCACTGCATGTTTGAACTGCCAAGAGTCCCTTTGCCTAAACCACAATCAAGGCAGGTAACTTGAAGTCCCAATTATTAGGGCTGCGCCGGCAAAAGCGATGCCGCGTCCCGGTCAACAATCCATGTAACCCGCCCGTGAACCGGTTTGACCATCGCAGCCGGAAGACCCCCTGTCCCGGCTGAAGAGAATATGCTTCTGAGTGTTTCGGCTTTTTTTGCTCCGGAAACCACAAAAAGGACCAGCCTGGCCTGATTCAAAACGGGCAGGGTCAGGGTGAGACGATAAACATTTGGATCTCCTCCCTTGACCGCGGTCACCAGCTTTTTCCTCTCATCAAGGGCCGCGGACCCGGGAAATAAAGATGCAACATGCCCGTCAGGTCCTATTCCCAGAAAAATCAGGTCAAAAACAGGCAGCCGTCCATCCCGCAGTCTGAAGGCGCTTATCATTTCATGTTCATAGTCCATTGCCCCCTGCCAGGGTTCCTGCTGCGCGGGCATTGGATGAAGCTGCCCCGCTGACAAGGGTAAATGGTCAAGCAGGTCCTTTCGGGCGTTACCGAAATTGCTGTGAGGGCTCTCAAATGGCACACATCTTTCATCCACCCACCACAAATCAAGCTTTGACCACGGGATCCGGGATGCAAGAGGATCAGTTCTCATTGTCTTGAGCTTACCCATGGCGGTAGAACCACCTGAAAGGGCTGCTGAAAAGACTGGACCGGTGCTTTCAAGAACCGCCCGAGCAAAATGTTCTCCCGCCTCCCTGAATAATTCCCGGGCGCTTTCCTTGATTATCAGCCGCATAAACAATTCCTCCGTTTCCAGCAATAATAAACCATGTATTATTCCCCCATCTGTTTAAACAAAAAAACAGATTGCCGGACATGCTAAAACAAATAGTTCCAGTCTTGAAAAAACTGCAGCTTTGCCTTGATTTTCAGATTTAACCTCAAACGCGAACCAGATGTTTCCAGGATCGTAAAAAGTTTCAGGCCCGCTGTAACTGCTTCTTTGCGGGAATCTCAAGGGCCATGGATCTTCCTATTTGTAAAATCCCGCGAGCTTATCCACTGAGACGCCCATATGATAGAGTATTCTTATAAGCCAGTTCCTCAGGGTGCATCTGGCCGCGCCTTCCCTTAACCATCTTCTGGGGGAAGACATGGCCTTTTGGGGCAGAATCATAATGCCGTATCCAGACTTTTTAATCCTGGCCATAAGCTCCAGGTCCTCCATGATGGGTATGTCCCTGAACCCGCCGATTTCAGAAAAAAAATCCCTGCTTATAAAAATTGCCTGGTCCCCGTAAGGGACCCTGGTCCACCATGAACGGACATTGCCCAAAAGTTCAATAAGCTTGAGGGACCATTTTTCTGAATCAATTCCCAGGGAAAATGATCCGGCCACGATATTCTGATCCCGCATGGCATCTGTGATCAGCTCTGATGCATTTTCTGGAAGAATGGTATCCGCGTGGAGAAAAAGAAGTATCTCACCCGTAGACCTTGCGGCTCCGACATTCATCTGTCTGCCCCGGCCCTTGTCTGAACTCATGGCTGTTACTCCTGGATAATCAAGAGCAGTGACTGTTTCCTGTTCCGGACTGCCGTCAACCACAATTATTTCGTGCTTTTCCAGAGGAAATATTTCAGCCAGATTTTTAATCAGTGGATTGATTCCCTCATGTTCCCTGTAAACAGGAACAATTACGGATATGGCCGTCCTTTTTGCGTTTTCTTTCAATGGCAACCCCGGATCTTAAGCATGAAGGGCAAATTTTATCTATAAAATCTGGTTGGTTATTTTGCATACGCGCGGTAAACTTCTATGTCTGTATCTTTCTGAAGGAGATGATCTTTCATCAAGCAGGAAAGTATAATTTGTCACCTGGTCACTGCCTTTTCCTGTTTGAGGACGCAGGTAAAACTAAATGTCAAGCCGATATGAGACTTTTACTCATGTTATTTAACAATCATCAGCGATAATTACTGGAAAAAGGGGTCAGAAGCATCCATTGGAACTGAAGCCATTTAGGGTCGCGGTAATTGGCCAGCCCGATGTTCATTTTGTCATGTCCGGCCTGGGGCTGGTCCCGGTAAGTTCCAAACAAGCGGTCCCACCAGGGAAAATTGAAACCGTAGTTACTGTCTGTTTCCCTGATGAGCACCGAATGGTGGACCCGGTGCATGTCCGGAGTAACAACCACGAGCCTGAGAAAACGGTCAATGGCCTGGTTTATATACGCGTTGCTGTGATTGAACATTGAAGTCCCGTTGAGAATAATTTCAAAAACAATGACTGACCAGACTGGAGCGCCAATAGCCAGCACCACTCCCATTTTAATGATCATGGAAAGAATAATCTCGACAGGATGGAATCTTGCCCCGGTTGTAACGTCAATATCAAGGTCAGTGTGGTGCATCCTGTGCAGTCGCCAGAACAGGGAAACCTTGTGAAAAACTACATGCTGGGTGTAGATGGCAAGATCAAGAATAATAATGCAGATAATGCCGGCAAATAACTCAGGAATGTCAATCCTGTTAAACAAGCCCCAGTCTCTTTGACCTGCCAGAAAGGCAACCCCTACCGCTGCTGCCGGGAATACTATCCTTAGCAGAAAGGAATTGAAAAAGGTCAGCCCCAGGTTGTTCAGCCAGCGGTTCAACTTGTTTTGTTTTAACATTCGCCTTGGCCGGAGTTTTTCCCAAAAGGCCATGACAAAGAATATGCCCAGAAAAAATCCAAGCCTCAGGAATATTTCCTGGTCCATCAAAAACATGTTCACGGCGTTAAAGTATCCTCTGGTTATTCATCTAAAAAACAATAAGGATCACGGTCTTTAAAAACATCGAGGTCATTGCTGTAGATAACAGCCAGACATCCACCGCAAACGGGCCTTATGGAGCAATCAGTGCATGATTCAGGGCTTTTTCTGTATTTCCCGGCAATCTCTGAATCATATATTTGTTCCAGGCTATGATCAAACAAGTTTCCCAGTCTTGATGGAAACTTGCGGCAGGCGTGGACATCCCCGTCGCACAGCACTGACACAAAATTAAAGGCCGCACCGCAACCATAGCCGGTACAGCCTCCGAACAATTGTTGATTATTTTTATGCCTGGCCAGATTAAGAAGGTTGTCCTTAAACCCCATTACCGGCAATTCTTCGGCCATGTCCTGGTAATTGAACAGTAATTCCTTGAATTCATTCCTGTCCGCAGCAGTCAGATGTGCTCCATCTCCAACCATTGACAGCCGGTTAAAAGTAAAGAGGTCAGCCTTCCCCTGGAGCAATCCGGCCAGCGGAATGACCTGATGAGTGTTGGCCTTGGTCAGAGTCAGCATGACCATGGAGTAAATCCCCAGCTTTTTCAAGACTCCCAGAAAAGCAATGACCCTCTTGAAATGACCTTTCCCGCGAATAAAATCATTGTGTTCTTCAAGGCCTTCCAGACTGACCTGAAAAAAAGAAACTGGCCCTTTATTTAATAAACTTTCCAGCTGGTCTTGTGGAGCAGGATTACCAAGTATTCCCAGGGTGAATCCATAATTTACAGCTGCATCATGAATTTTCTCCAGGTGTGGATGAAGCATGGGGTTGCCGCCGGTCAGGCTTACCTGGCCATGAACATTTTTGCTTCTGCAGAAATCATCAAAATCTTCAAGCACTTTCAATGCCTTGTCCAGGTCCAGAAATTCCCTGCTTTCCCTTCCGTAGCAGTGCCTGCATTTCAAATCACAGGCCTGGGTTATGTGCCATTGAAGAGTAAATACATCCGCTGTGCAATACTTTGAGGCCAGACGCGGCTCAGCTTTGAAAATACCGGGTTCGCGGCTGATAAGAGATTTATTACGGACAAGGATATTATTCCGCACGGCCTGATTGATCACAGGCCATATATGTGCTGCGGTTGTCCTGTTCTTTCTGGCAGCCTCATCAACAGGAATATCTTCAACAATCAGCTTGAGAGCGAGAAGATCATTATTGGTGACTGGCCTGCACAACACCTTGCCTGTCTTGTCAGTCCAGACAATCACTCTTTCCTGCTCCTCAACAGGCTTAAGTGTTGCCTTTTTATGACCCCGGGGAATTAATGAGCAAAGATTTTTCCATCCCAGGTCTATTAACTCCAGACAGGGATTGACTGTGATGTCTTTTTCCCTGTCCTGGGTAAACTCGCATTCCCCCACCTTGAACATTGTCAGCTCAAGTCTGGCCAGGTCGGATAAGAATCTGAGATCCTTACAATCTTCCACCAGACTTTCAATCTGATCAGCAAAATGTTCCCCTTGGCTTATGTTTGGCAGAAAACTGATCCTCCTTTGCAGTTCATCGTCCATTAAGGCAAAGCAGGCAGGAAATATTTTATCAAGTGATGGCTGATTTGACATAAACCTTCATAGAGGCAGCACGCCTACGCCATACGCGCTGCCTTTCCTGGTTGAATCACGCTAACTGCGCTAGTTAGAACCTCCACCTCAACCACTGGGAGCCGGTTCAGGTTTTTTTTCCTCATCATTTTCATTAGTGGCGCCGCCGGCGCCATCATCAGTTGCTCCTCAGCCACTACCAGAAGGAGCGCTACCTGCGTCCCCGTTGGCAGCTCCTCAACCGCTTCCATTGGCATTGCCGACCGCATTGCTGCTGGATGATCCTCATCCGCTAGCATTACAGGCAGTAACCCCAACTCCTGAACCAGCCAGTAGTCCTGTCAGACAGATACTGGCCAGCGTTTTCTTAAGTTCGGTTTTGTTCATTGTGAGTCCTCCGTGGGTCTCAATTGTAAGGAGAATACCTTTTTGGTCAGAACCAGAAGATATTCAAAACCTGTTGTATTGGCGTAGATTATAGTATAAAAATCATCCTATAGGTATTGTCAATAGATTGCTTTTAGTCTTGTACCATAACACAGCCGTTTTATTGTTAAAAAAAACATACCATTTTAGTCTTTACAATAAAAAACTTCTATAATATGCAGACAATTGGCAGCAAATGGCTCAATATTTTAAAATCCGGCTTTTTTGTGCCAGAAAACTGTCCAAAGGACTTCTCAAAGGCAATACCCTGATGAGTCTGACATTGACCTGAATTGAGCGATTTTTCATGTAACTGTTGGATAAACCTGTCATTGCCAGCTTCCCTCGCAATGACTGATAAAAATCGATCACTTCAGGATTGAATCAACTTGACCATGAGCTTTCGCGGTCTTAAGCTCTGTCAACCTTAAACAAAACAGTCACAAACTGCAGCTAAAAACTGGGGACCTGTCATGCCTTCATTAATTGTTTTTTTAATTCTGGTTGTACTTACCTCCATGTTCGGGGCGATATTCAGGCCGGGAACGTGGTATGATGAACTGATCAAACCTGCTCTAACTCCTCCCGGGTGGATATTCACTCCTGTCTGGCTGACCCTTTACCTGATGATAGCTGTTGCGGGGTGGACCTTGTGGAATAAAGTCCGCAGTCTGAGGAATCCGGCCATGATCTGTTGGGGAGGTCAATTGATTGTCAACGCTGTCTGGTCATGGCTGTTCTTTGGCCTGCAAAGACCTGGACTTGCTCTGATGGATATAGTTGTTCTGCTTATCTTGATAATCTCTTTCATCAGATTAACCTGGCCCATAAGCAGGGCATCGTCACTGCTTTTTATTCCATACGCCTTATGGGTTGGCTTTGCCGCCTACCTTAATCTGGGGTTTGTTGTCCTCAACTGATGGCCTTCCCGCGGTTTTAAAATATTATTATGCCGGCTGCAAAGTGAAAGATCGCCCAACCCAAAACTCTATCCTGCTGCGTACACAGCCCGGGAATGAATGGCTTTTATTTGAGCATCCCGTGGAAGTGGTTGAGAGTTATACAATATCAGAAGTGTGTGACGCGCTTTTTTACATTGGCAACCTGGTCGACTCAAAAAACCTTTACGCTGCCGGTTTCCTGTCATATGAGGCTGGCGCGGCCTTTGATGAAGCCTTAAAGGTAAAACATGATGACCATTTTCCTTTGCTCTGGTTTGGAATCTATGATTCCATCCGCAAGCCACAATCTCTTTTTTTTGATTATGGGGGCAATTTCCCTAAGATTAAGTGGACTCCTGAACTGGACTACAATGAATACCTGAAAAATATCCTGTTGATCAGAAAACATATCCGAAAAGGAGATACTTACCAGGTCAATTACACGTTTCGCCTGAGATCAGATTTTCAGCATGACCCCTGGGTATTTTTCAATACCCTTGCCAACAGTCATGATCCTCCCTTTGCCGCCTTTGTCAACACAGTGAATTATTCCATCTGCAGTTTTTCTCCTGAACTTTTTTTCAAGCTGGATCAGGATATTCTGATCTCCAGGCCCATGAAGGGGACGATGCCGAGAAAATGCCAGCCCTGGGATGATGAAGCTCAGGCCTTGATTTTGAAAACCTGCGTAAAAAACAGGGCTGAGAATGTCATGATAACTGACATGGTCCGGAATGATCTGGGCCGCGTGGCTGATCCGGGAAGCGTGGAGGTGGCGGGTCTCTTTAACGTGGAAAGATACCCGACAGTGTGGCAAATGACTTCTGAGGTCAGATGCAGGACAAGAGCCAGGCTGCTGCCTGTTCTGAGAGCTTTGTTTCCCCCGGCCTCCATTACCGGAGCCCCCAAGGCTTCAACCATGAGTATTATTTCCAGCCTGGAAATTTCCCCCAGGCGGATATACACAGGAAGCATCGGTTATATAGGCCCTGACCGCCAGAGCCAGTTTAATGTGGCCATAAGATCCGTGCTTGTGAACAAAGCAGAAAATGCCGCTGAATACGGCGTGGGGGGAGGAATAGTATGGGATTCCACCCCTAAAAGCGAATGGGATGAATGCTGGATCAAAGCAAAATCCCTCTACAGGTTCAACCCTTCCTTTTCCCTGCTGGAAACCATGCTCTGGACCCCGGAAGGAGGATACCATCTGCTTTACGCCCACCTGGACAGGCTCAGATCTTCAGCTTCTTATTTTAATTACAGCCTTGATTTTAAGGAAGTGATTACCAGGCTCAGTGACTTTTCCAGATCCTTGCCCCGTGAGTGCTGTAAGATACGGCTGCTGGCTGATAAAAAGGGCCGGATCAGCATACAGAAAATGATCCTTGAGCCCCTGTCTGAACCTGTCAGGCTCAGTCCTGCCCAAAAGCCAGTGGACTCCTCAGATCCTTTTTTATTTCATAAAACAACCCACAGGGACGTTTACACTCAAGCTGTGCCTGTAAATCCCGAGGCGGACAGCGCGGTCCTCTGGAATAAAAATGAACAGGTTACTGAATCCCTGACAGCCAATATTGTAGTCAGAATTGACGGGGTTCTCTACCCCCCGCCGGTCAGATGCGGGCTTCTGGCCGGGACCTACCGGCAGTTTCTGATCAGTTCAGGTATGGTCAGAGAAAAGATTATCCAGCTGAAAGAGTTAAACGTCTGTCAGGATATTTTTCTGATTAATTCAGTGCGCGGGTTTGTCCGCTCTTACCTGGTTCAGCATTGCCCTGAATAACTTTCCAGGATCATCTTAAGCTATTAGACCTTTTTCAGATAAAATGATTCAGACCATCTGTCCTGTATATTTCCCAACCTGTTTACAAGTTCTTTGCAAAAATAATCAAACCCCATGGCAGCGGCAACATTCTGACAGCAAAACCACCTGTGTGCGGCGGAAAAAGCTGGTTGAAAGTATCCATGAAATAGAATATCTTTCAAAGAAATAAACATATTGGAGATTAAAATGGACATTTGCATAGTTGGAACCGGGTATGTAGGACTTGTGACCGCGGCCTGTTTCGCTGAAATGGGAAACAAGGTCTTTTGCGTGGATATCAATCCAGATGTCGTGGAAAGTCTGAACAACGGAAAGGTCCATATTTTCGAACCAGGACTTGAGGAGCTGGTCCAGAGAAACAGCAGACAGGGCCGTCTTCATTTCACCACGGACATCAGGGAAGGCCTTTCCGACAGCCTGTTCATTTTTATCTGCGTTGGCACGCCTCCTGGAAATGACGGCAGGGCAGACCTTTCATATGTCTGCCAGGTTGCCCGGGATGTGGGAAGAAACATGGCCGATTACAAGATAATTGTGGACAAATCCACTGTCCCGGTGGGCACCGCGGACATGGTCCATTCCCTGATTCAGGAAGAGCTTGGTCAGCGGGGTGAGTATCTTGAGTTTGACGTTGTATCCAACCCGGAGTTTCTCAAGGAAGGCGACGCGGTTTCTGACTTTATGAAGCCTGACCGGGTCATTGTTGGCACTGACAATATCCGTGTAGCCGAATTGTTGAAGGCCCTGTATTCTCCATTTGCCAGAAGCAGGGACAAGCTGATCGTAATGTCCGTGCGCAGTGCCGAGATGACCAAATACGCGGCCAATTGTATGCTGGCCACAAAGATATCCTTCATCAATGAGATGGCAAATATATGCGAAAAAGTAGGTGCTGATATAGGAGACGTTCGAGTGGGGATCGGTTCGGATCATCGCATAGGGTATCATTTTATCTATCCTGGCGTTGGTTACGGGGGATCATGTTTTCCCAAAGACGTCAAGGCCCTGATCGGTACGGCCATGGATTTTGGTTATAAGCCCAGGGTTCTGGAGGCAGTGGACAGCCTGAACCAGGATCAGAAAAAAATGCTGGCCCACAAAATCATTGATTATTTTGAGCCCCAGGGAGGGGTTGAAGGAAAAGTCCTGGCCATATGGGGACTGGCTTTTAAGCCCAATACTGATGACATCAGAGACGCCCCGTCCCTGGATATAATAAATGAACTGACCAGCAGGGGCATGCGCGTCAGGGCCTATGATCCTCAGGCTGGAACAAAGGCTTCACAAGGACTGAAAAATAATCCCCTGGTGGAAATAGTTGATGAACAGTATGATACCCTGAAGAAAGCGGAAGCTCTGGCCCTTATTACCGAGTGGAATCAATTCAGAAATCCGGATTTTGCAAGGATAAAAAGAGAGCTTGTTTCACCTGTCATATTTGACGGCCGCAATCTATACTCTCCAAAAATGATCGGGGAGATGGGTTTTGCGTATTTTTGCGTGGGAAGGTGCCCAGTGGGCAATGACAATAAAAAGCCAAGCGAAAAAGAAAAGATCATGGTTAAAAGCTCTGGTTTTTAAATGGTCGGGATGCGGGGATTCGAACCCCGGGCCTCAGCGTCCCGAACGCTGCGCTCTACCAAGCTGAGCCACATCCCGACATGCCTTTTGTCTAGTCCAGGGGGCTTCAAAAATCAATACAAAGTTGCTGTTTATCTCCGGCTGATGCTCTCTGTTATCACTATGGCATGAACAAAGGACAGCCCAGAATCAGAGCCCATGAATCCTGGATCAGGGGGAACTCCTTTGTCTGAGGTCATGGGTGATTATCCATTCTTTAATTTGGGTTGCGGGCATAATCAGCCTTAAAAGGAGGAAAACATCAGCAAGCTTTCAAGAAGAGATCTGCTCAAGAGCTTAATGGGACATGCCCGACAGCAGGGCATGGAGAGTGAAACATCTGGTCTTCATCCCCAGACTATCAAAGCTGACTGGCTTTTGAGGAAAGAGCAATACCATGAAGCGGCAGAACTCTATGCCGCCTGCCTGAAAAAAGAGCCTGGTCATACAGAGGCCCTGCGCAAACTGGGATTTTGCCGGCTGAAACTTAATCAAACCCAAGAAGCCAGGCAGGCATGGGACAAACTGAACCAGATCAGGCCGGGAGATCATTTTGCAGCTTTATATTCAGGACTGGCTCACGCCATGGATAAAAATGTCCAGAAAGCCATCGATTCCTGGAAGTCCTACTTTAATATCAAGCAGCCCCTGATCCAGAGAGAGATCAACCTGATTCTGGCACTGCACGAAAGAGGAGATCGGCTGGATCCGGCAGAGTTAGTTAAATCCGTTGAAGAGGCTATTGCCGCGCAACTGGCCAGTCAGAGATGATATGAGAATCTTCCAATTATTACCTGAATTAAGCGATTTTTCCCGTAAATGTTTAATAAGCCTGTCATTGCGAGGGAAACGAAGCAATCTCTGTCAACTATTGTGAGATAGCAACGCACCCTTCGGGTCCTCGCTATGACATGGAAAAATTGCTCTTAGGTGGAGAACAGGAAATCCACAGCTAAGGTCTAAGAACCCGAAATCTAGTTCGTCTTTGTGGATTGTGCCTGCCCTTCTTTCTCAATCAACTGCATATTCAGGGACAGCCCGATATTCTTAGCGCCTTCCGTTTGTTTCCATTCACCATAAAGCTCTTTCCACTTGCCAAAGCTAAGGATAGTCTTATCAAGCTGAGCTTCAAAAATATGGGTCCATGCATTGAAAAGCTGAATCTCAGTTTTGAAAACTGCGCTATCCAGTATTTTCGGGATATGTCCGATTTCATATTTCTTGCCGTCAAACTGATCCATCAGATGTTCCACTATAACCTTCTGACAGACGTCAGGATTCAATTCAGTATTGTTCAGGGCTGAGGCGAGCTTGGCTAAATGTCCATACTCTCCCTCCATCTTTTCAATCACCTGATCATCAAGGCTTATGCGCAAATTGCCATGGCTTTCCTCAATAAAATAAAAGCGCAGCCAGAGTTCAAACATGAATACTTCTGAGATCTCCTTAAGGGATTCCAGCTTATTGTCCTGCATATTTTCTCCACAGTGTTTTCATCACTGAACAACTCAGGTTGAATTTATGATATAATCCTGATTCATAAATCCAGCCTCATGTTCCAGCAGTTTGTTGTTCAAGTGAAAAAGTCAAAAAAGAAGCGGCTTAAGCCGCAGAAATAAATCCTCGCCAGGTAAAGTTCCTTAAAGCAAAGATTCATTTATCTTCCAGGTTTGACGGAATTAACGTCTACCCTACAACCTTATAACCTTCTTCTGCGACCGCGTTTTTAATTTTTTCCATATCAACGTCGCCTGAAGAGTCAAAAACCGCTTCATGATTCTCCAGGCTGACCCTGACGTTTGTAACTCCATCCACACCTGAAAGAGCCTTGGTCACGGCCCGAACACAATGTTCACATGTCATTCCCTGAATTTTTATTCTGGTCATTTTTGTCTCCTGATAATCTTATGCTTTTTCCACACGTTTAAATCATGTTTATTAAACATTAACTGTGGATTCAATATTCACCTGATCATCCGGCTCACCGCATTTGAGGACCCGGTTTTTCCCGGCCATGTCATAAGGCACAAGCCTGGTCCCTCGAAACTTTTGAATCACGGGTGTGCATAATTGTTCTGACTGCTGAAAACTCACCGTCACTGAGCTGAACTGTGCATTCCCTGATTCAAACAAGCACAATCCCGGAATATTTTCAAGAGAAAAATATCTGTCAGTAAACTATCCCTTCTCTGCGGTTTGACCTTTGGGATTGACAGAATATGGAAATTTGATGAAATTTCAATGGGTCTCATCATCTTCTGGACAAATATAAACCATACAACAGGCTGTATCTCAAACTAAAACCTTAATCAGACGCGAAAAAGTTATGCTGACTGAAAATACAGAAAACCACAGATTCGGGACCATCGCCCTTGCGGGTCTGCCCAATGCAGGTAAGTCCACCTTAATGAACAGGCTGGTGGGAGAAAAAGTAGCCATTGTCACTCCCAGGCCTCAGACAACACGTAACCGGATAACAGGCATACTCACGGGAAAAGATTTCCAGATAGTTTTTTTGGATACACCGGGCATAAACAAAGCCGGCGGCAGAATAAACGAGTTTTTGAACAAGGCGGCAATGGAAGGATTGATGTCCGCTGATGTGATCATAATTCTGGTGGATATTGCCAGATATGTTGGAAAACCCCACCTGATTCAAAAAGAGCTGGGTCTTTTAAAAGACAGGGTCAGAGGCTTTGCAAATGTGTTCATCGCGGCCAACAAGGTGGACAAAGTCAAGGATAAAAAAAACATGCTGCCTGTGATCCAGGAACTGGCTGATCTGTTTCCTGAAAGGGATATATTGCCAGTTTCCGCCATTAACGGAGAGGGTTGCCGCGCCCTTCTCGAAAAAGCCATCCCCCTTTTGCCACAGGGTACAGCACTTTACCCTGAAGAACAGATTTCCACTCTGCCCCTGCGATTTATGGCTGCGGAAATTATAAGGGAAAAACTGTTCATGCAGACCCGTCAGGAAGTGCCATATGCTCTGGCTGTTGAAATTGAATACTGGACTGAACAAGACAACCTGATAAGAATCGGAGCCCTTATACATGTTCTGAAGAATTCCCATAAGTCCATAGTAATCGGTAAAAAAGGACATGTTCTAAAGACCGCGGGCATGGAAGCCAGGCAGGAAATTGAATCCCTGACCGGAAAAAAGGTTTTTCTGGAAACCTGGGTAAAGGTAAGCCCCGGATGGAATGAAAACCGGGATATTTTGTCAACCCTGGGAATGGGGTAGATTACATGCAATATAATTTCTCCATGCGAAAGCAGAAATTAAGGCAAAAAATGCAGGAGCAGGGCATTGATTTCTTTCTGGTCCAAAGCCCTGCAAACAGGTTTTATCTGAGCGGGTTTGAGCTTTTTGACCCCCAGTGCAATGAAAGTTCTGGATGTCTGCTTGTCACGGAAAGCAAAACCATATTGATGACTGACCCGCGTTACCTGGAAGCGGGAAAAGAAAATTTTCCCGTTGAAGACATTTTTATCTACTCCAGGGATAAATTTGAAAAAATAAACGAATTTCTGAAAAAGATAGGGGTAAAAAACCTGGGTTTTGAGCCCCAATGGATGAGTTATGAGTTTTTTGAAAGCCTGAAAAAGGAATTTGAACTTTCACCTGTCAGGGGACTTGTGGAGGAAATCAGGATGATCAAGGACCAGGATGAAATACGAATCATGAAAAAGTCCTGCAACCTCAATCATAAGGTCTTTAAACTGATTGAAGGCGTGGTGGAGCCTGGCCTGACTGAGACAGAAATAGCATGGGCCGCCGAAAAGATGTTTCGGGAAAGCGGTGCTTCAGGTTTAAGTTTTTCAACTATTGTCGCCGGGGGGCCAAGATCAGCTCTTCCTCACGCCATTCCCCGAAATATGCCTGTAAGAAACAACTCTCCTCTGCTCATAGACATGGGATGCAGACTGAATGATTACTGCTCTGACCAGACCAGGACTTTCTGGATAGGAGACAACCCGACGGATAAATTCAGAGCGGCCAAGGAACTGGTCCTTGAAGCTCAGGAACTGGCCATAAAAAAGATTGAGCCAGGCATGCCCATAAATGAGGCTTATGGCCTGGTCCGCTCTTTTTTTGAAGAAAAAGGAGTTTTTGAACACTTTACCCATGCACTGGGACATGGGATAGGCCTGGAGACCCATGAGCCTCCCAGCCTGGGGCCCGCGTCAAAAGGTGAGTTCATGTCCGGCATGATCGTCAGCATTGAACCGGGACTTTATTATCCTGAATGGGGCGGAGTGCGCTGGGAATATATGGTGCTCATCAATGATAACGGTGCTGAGATCCTTTAATGAACATCTTTTCCCGCAGAATTTATGTCCAACTGGATAGAAAGGACATAGCTTTATTCAAATTTTTGCTTGAATCCCGTGATAATCTGGCTTATTTGACTGTTATTGACAAATACAGGGCAGTTGTCCAGGTGGTTTGCGGCTACGGGTTTGAGGAAGAAATAAAAGAATTTTTTGCAAGCGCGGCCCAGGAAATATTAATGAAAATAGTTTTTGAAAGCCCGCCTGAATTGACTGACAAATGAGAATTAAGTGCTTTGGCTGTCAGTCAGGACTGTGAACCCATAATATCTTAAAACGAGAGAAACATGAACAGAAAATTAATCATTCTTTTCCTGTTGAGTTTATTGTGCTTGGGCATGGCCGGAACCGGGGGATTTGGACCAGGCATGTCCGAGACGGACAGACTTTTTCGGGCAACCATCATTGATGAATCTGATATCAGCTATGAGGTGCAGAATATTTCCGTGGATGGATCAACTTATTTGCCGGCCAGGGCAGGAGCTGCCCAGGCAAGCATTGACTTTGGAAAAGTCAGAACAGTTCTTTTTTATCTTCAGAATGATGAGGTCCTGGCCAGAGTAATCTTTGTGGATAATCATGAAATGGATTTTTTCATCGATTCAAACACCAGGTTCCTTGGTCAGACTGATTGGGGACGTATCAGCTTCCAGGCCAAAAATATCAAAGAGATCAAGTTCAGATAATTACCCACATGCTTTCTCTAAGTGATATAAGTGGTTCCATGGTAACCCTGGAAAGCGGCAAAGAGCTTTTTATCCAGGATGATTACGCCGGTTATTTTTATGTTGTCTTGTCAGGAACCGTGGATATCTACCACGACAAAGAAATAGTAATGCGGCTTGGTCCGGAATCTGTTCTTGGAGCTGAGCCTCTTTTTTCCCGGGAAAGCAGGTATCTCTATACAGTAAAATCATTCGGCACTGTCAGATTTTCCAGATATTCATACCTGGAGTTGCTGGACATGCTTGGAGCCCAACCCAGGATAGTCGGGCAGATACTTAATTCCATCTGCCATCAGCTTAAGCAGCTGTGGACAGGGGCCGGACTCCGGGCAGGAATCGCAGCGGCCCAGCATTTTTCAGGAGATATCAGGTCGTACAAATCAGATGAATGGGTTATCCGGGAAGGCGAAGATGATACTCAAATATTTCGGATTGTGTCAGCTGAAAAAGGCCTTGAAGTTTCCAGGGGAGGTCATAAACTGGCTATCCTTCAGAACCCCGGGGAATTTTTTGGCGAAATGGCAGCCATTCTTAATGAAAAAAGAACCGCCAGTGTAAAATCCCTTGGCAATTCCATCCTGGAAGTTTACCCGGGTGACCACTTGCAGAAAATCTTTACAGATTATCCCCAGGTATCAATGCGCATTATTTCAGCCTTGTCCCAGCGTTTGGCCGAAACCACAAAGGCTCTGACAGAAAGCATGGGACGCGGCTAATGAGATCAATGCTCTTGATGAACGTCGAAAATCACAGGTCAGATATCTCAGGACAGAATCCCATGTCTTTTATTGCTGAAATCACACTGCATTGAAAAGTTCACGGCAGTTATCACCACACTTCAGCCAGAGCTCATTTGGGTCCATACCTTTTACTTCCGCGATTTTCACAGCTGTAAACCCCAGAAAGGCCGGTTCATTTTCCTTGCCCCGGTAAGGCTCAGGGGCTAGGAACGGACAATCAGTCTCGATAAGCAGACGGTTCACATCAATTATTTTCACTGCTTCCTGCAACTCCTGACTTTTTTTATAGGTCACGCTTCCAGGAACAGATATATGCCACCCAAAAGACATAATTTTCCTGGCCTGCTCAGGCCCCTGTCCAAAACAATGCCAGAGGACCGGGCGATCGCGGAATCCCATATCCAGAAGGATTTCAATGGTTTGCTGGTAGGCATCCCTGGAATGGATCACCACCGGAATATCCAGACCTTTAGCTGATTCCAGTTGGGCGGTGAATGCTTTTTTCTGATCTGCGGGAGAGCTGTAGTCATAAAAAAAGTCAAGTCCAATTTCGCCCAAAGCCTTAATTTTATTATCTTTTTTAACAGCCTTTATGATCTCTTCGGCAGTGTCAAGGCTGAAGGCCCTGGCTTCATGGGGATGTGCGCCAAGTATGTAAAAAACCTGTTCATATTTTTGGAACAGGTCTTTTCCTTCCTCATAAGCGCCGGGTCCCAGGAAAACATTGCCCAGCGTGGATACTCCACACGACTCGGCCCTGGCCAGCACATCTTCCAGGGAATCGGCAAGGTTGCCCATATTCAGGTGGGCATGGCTGTCTGCTCCTCCATGACCCAGTTGCAGTTCCTGAGGTAAAGGCCTGGGTTTTTTCCGGGCCATGTTATTTTTTCTCACCAGCGCCCTTGTCCCATGCTTCAACCGGGACAGCCTCATCAATGAGCATGATGGGAATTTCGTCCTTTATTGGGTATATTAATGAGCACTTTGCACATTTGAGTCCTTCTTGGTGGCCCACAATTTCAAGGTCGCCCTTGCACTTGGGACAGGCTAAAATCTCCAGCAATTCTTTGTTGAGAGTCATGTTTTTGCCACTCCTTTGCTTACAGGGTATAGATATTTATGAATGAAACCTTCAGGCAGAACCGCCCAGACTTTGACCATGATAAAAATCAGACAGATGGAAAATATCAGCCTGATTAGAAGTATTCCTGAAACATGCGCTCCCAGAAGCATCATTAACAGCGTGTCCTCAATAAGACTGTGAGCTATTCCCATCAGGGTCAGGGAGAAAAAGATATCCTGCTTTTTGATCCTCTCTGATCTGGCTTCCCTGATGATCAATGCTCCTCCATAAGCCAGGCCCATGGTCAGGCCCACAATTGTGATGGTGGCGGCCTCCCTGCCAATACCGAGGACTCTTAGCAAAGGAGCAAGAAGCCTGATAAAAAGTTCAGTGGCTCTGATCTGGTCGAGAAAACGAATCAGAAACATTAGAACCAGAATTATCAGGTAAATTGCACCCAGGTTTTTCAGCTGGGCCAGAACCCAGTAAATCAGACCATCAGGCTGGGGGTCAGGACGCCAGATAACAGTATTGGAATGTTGAAGCCAGCCTCCCCACTCGTAAAACATATTAAGAACAATGCCCAGAATCAAAGCGCTGACCAGCCGGAAAATTCCCTGAAAAAACAACCTGGTCCCGGCTTTCTGGGCTATTCTGAGTTCTATGGGCAGGGCATGGGCCATTAATATGGCCGTGGACAGAACCGTCACCTGAGCAACGGTCAGCTCAAAACTCTCAGGCAGCGACACAAAAACAATCATGGCGCTGTAGATATTGTTAAGCATGGCCGTGGCCCAGACAAGGCCCATTATTCCAGGCAGGCCCATGAGATGCATCACGGGCTCAAGGACCAGCGCAAAGTGCTTGATTAGATCAAGCTCAGAAATAATCTTGACCCCGATTATTATGGGGATCATTATTTTTAAAAGCTCGACCCAGACCCTGCATGATTCAATTGCCAGGGAGCGCATTTGTGAAAACAGGCTGCTCATTGCTGGCCTGAATTTTAGAAAATCTGCCTTAAGAGGTCTTCCTCAGAGGTTCCGGCAGGTCTTGTCCTGCCCGGCTCGTCTACGCGGGCACTTCTCTGGGACGGTTCTGTGCCGGCAAGAAAGGGAAGAAAATAACTTTCTGATGAATCAGAAGGGGCCAGAAGCCCGGTTGCCGGATCAATTCTGGCCATTGTTACACCAGAGGGACGCACAAAGTCCTGAACCGGATAGTCCTCTTCCACTTCAAGTCTGTAATTAACCCATATGGGAGAAGCGGCCCTTGCTCCGGTTTCATATTTACCCATGGGGGTCAGCTGATCAAAACCAATATAGACCCCAGTTATAAGATACGGAGAGTACCCTATATACCACGCGTCATTCTGGTCATTGGTGGTGCCGGTTTTTCCGGCCACAGGCCTGCCCAGGACCCTGGCCCTCCATCCTGTGCCGTCACGGACTACTTCCTGAAGCAAGCTGGTTATGATATATGCGTTTTCATGACTGACTGCCCTGACGGCTTCAGCCTGGTTCTTAAACAGCTCCTGACCCCAGGAATCAGCCACCCTGTCTATCAGATACAGGGGTATGTATGATCCGTCCCGGGCAAAGACCGAATAGGCCTGACATAAGTCCATCAGACTCATGGAAACAGAACCCAGACTTATGGACAGGTCTCTTGGGAATTCTTCCTCTATGCCAAACTCACTGAATCTGTTTACCATCGTATTTATGCCAATACGCTGCGCGATTCTTATGGTGACCAGATTTCTTGATTTGACCAGGGCGTCGCGAAACAATGTAGGTCCGTGGAAGACTCCTTCAAAATTTTTGGGACGCCAGGTGGTCATGGTTTCATAGTCATCATAGACTATGGGCGCGTCAAGAACAATGGATGCGGGCGTATATCCGTTCTCCAGAGCAACGGAATAAACAAAAGGCTTGAAGGCTGAACCCGGCTGTCTTTTGGCCTGGGTAGCCCGGTTAAAGTGGCTGCGATGAAAATCATACCCGCCCGCCAGTGCCAGGACTTCACCAGTTCTTGGATCTGCGGACAAAATGGCCCCTTCCACAAATGGTTCCTGTTCCAAAGCCAGATTCCAGAAACCTGGTTCATCATCATTCTCTTCAATAAGTGAGGCCCAGATAACATCCCCTTCCTTCAAGACTCTGCGCGCGTCCCCAATTGCTCTTACTTCTTCAGGAGCCCTTGACGGATCAGGAGTCCTGGCCCAGGACATGGTGGAGACATCAATTTCCCCTTTAAAACCGCCAAACCGGACCAGGGCTTTGTTCTGGCCGACCTCTGTAACCAGGACCTGAACCCAGGCGCCTTTGTTCATTTCATCAGCATCTATCACCGTTCCCAGCAGGAACAGCTCTATGTCCTCATCATCAATATTGTCCAGAGGTCCCTGCCACCCCCTTCTCTTGGTGGATTCAATGAGTCCCTGTCTCAAAGCTGACTGGGCCGCATCCAGGTGTTTAATGTCAGCACCTGTGTAGACAACAAGCCCTCCTTCGTAGACCTTGTCTTCACCAAACATGCTGATAAGCTGACGCCTGACTTCTTCCAGGTAGTAAGGCCCGTGCTTCCAGGAGGGGTCCGGCATCCTCTGGAGTTCAAATGACTCTTCCATTGCTGTTGCGTATTCTTCCTGAGTAATCCATTCCAGATCCCTGAGTCTGGACAAGACGTAGGCTTGTCTGTGTCTTGCTCCCTGAGGGTTGCGATAAGGATTAAGTCTTGAAGGGGCCTTTGGCAGGGATGCTATAAGAGCGGACTCGGCCAGAGTCAGGTCTTTGGCGTGTTTGCCAAAATAGTCTCTGGCCGCGGCTTCTACTCCATAAGCGCCGGCGCCCAAAAATATCTGATTCATATAAATGGTCAGAATTTCATCTTTAGTCAGGTGATTTTCCAGTCTGTAGGCCAGGATGGCTTCCTTCATTTTTCTGGTATAGCTTCTTTCCGGAGACAGAAGAAGGGATTTGATGACCTGCTGGGTTATGGTACTGCCTCCCTGAACAATCTCCCGGGCCTTGAGGTTATGGATGGCCGCCCTGACTATACCCAGCAGTTCAACACCTTCGTGCTCATAAAATCCCGAGTCCTCAGCAGCTAAGAAGGACTTGATAAGCCAGGGCGACATTTCATCAATGGAAACAAGAAAACGTTTTTCCCGGTAGAAGTATCCCAGTATCTGATCGTCCCTGGTCAAAACCTTGGTCACCAGAGGAGGGTTGTAGTCAGTGATATCCTTATAATCAGGAAGGTCCTGAGCGGCCCATTTGTAAAGGCCTACCAGGGCTCCTGCGGAAACAATAATCATAAAAACGATCAGCAGTAAAAATATTTTTAAAAATTTCATAATCATTCTATAAGTTGGGAATGGCCCGGGTTTTTTCAGCAATTATCCGGGATGTTCAGCAGCCTGGAAATCTTCATCATGATTCTCTTTGCACCCACTTTTTACAAACTCTATTTTGAAAAGCATGCCCGATTTCAGAGACAAAACCCAAACATCTGGATCATCTGCCTGATTTTTCTTATGTTATTGAGACAGACTTGCGCGATCATTTTAAGGAACAAGTTTATCTTGCTGCAATCACTGGAAGAAATGCCCCAATTAGAAAGTTCTCAGGCCGGCCGGAAGCTGTGATCCTGATTTTTGGGCGAGAGCAAGCCTTGTCTTATCTTTAGTTTTGAGGCGGTTGTTCAAATTGTCAAGGAGAAAAAGCTCGTTTAAAGATATCCCATGAGGAAAAGCTGAACAATTTCTATTTTGAAAATTTATACTTACCCTTGCCTAAAAGATCGTGCAAATGAATAAGGCCCAGAACTTTGTGGAATTCATCCACAATGGGGAGGACTGTCACAGCGTTTTCCTCCATAATATCAAGCACTTCTGCTGCTGAAATGCCGGGGTGAACCCTTAGGGGATTTTTTGTCATATAATCTCTAACGGGATGTTCCAGGCTGAAATCCTTTTTGCAAACCATTCTTCGGACGTCCCCGTCAGTAATGATGCCGGCCAGAACTCCCTCCATGTCCAGGATGAAAACCACTCCGAAACCTCTGGCATTCAATACTTCAAGTGCTGTCTCCAGGTTTGAATTGATGCCGGACAGGGGGATGTTTTCAGTATGCATGAGTTCCAGAATGTTTTTTCTGAGCCTTTGCCCCAGAAATCCACCGGGATGATACCTTTTAAAGTCGTGTTGTTCAAAATGCTTGCTCTGCATAAGACAGACCGCCAAAGCGTCGCCCATGGCCAAAGCCGCTGTTGTGCTGGCGGTAGGGGCCAGGTTCAGTGTGCATGCTTCTCTTGGCACACGCACCTGTATGATGATGTCAGACAGACGTGCCATTGTGGAGTCAGGATCAGAAGTCAGAGCAATAACTTTTACACCCAGGGCCTTGAAGCTGGGAATAATGGAATTGAGTTCGTCGGTTTCACCGCTGTTTGATATTGCCAGGACCAGGTCATCCCTGGTGAGCATGCCCATGTCTCCATGAGCGCCCTCAACCGGGTGCAGGAAAAAAGAAGGAGAACCTGTACTGCTGAGAGTAGCGGCAATTTTTCTGGCTATAAGACCTGATTTTCCAATCCCGGTGATCACGATCCGGCCTTTGCAGCCTGACATTTCCACCAGGGCCTGACAAAATGAGCTATCAAGGTCGTTCTTAACTGCCTTTATGCCTTCAATTTCTATATCAAGAACTTTGCCTGCCAGTTCCAGCCAGTTGCTTGTTGGATCGGTCATTTTACCATTCAATACATAGTTTGTTACAATTTGGGCCTGGACTTACGGGATACTGACCGTTAAAGCATGCCAGGCAGAATTTTTTCTGATTTCCAAAGGAGGACAAGAGTCCATCAATGGACAGGTAGTGCAGAGAATCAAGGCCGATATAGCGGGCAATATCCTCTACACTATGGTTGGCCGCAATGAGCTCTCCTTTGGATGAAAAATCTATTCCGTAATAACAGGGATACCTGATGGGAGGACAGCTCACCCTCATGTGCAGTTCCCTGACGCCCAGTTCTCTGAGCTTTTTAATTCTGGTCCTGATGGTTGTCCCCCTGACAATTGAATCTTCAACAATAATTATCCTGCTGTTTTTGATCATGCTTCTGGCCGGGTTCAGCTTAACCCTTACACCGAAGTCCCTCATATCCTGGGATGGCTGGATAAATGTCCTGCCTACGTAATGGTTTCTTATCATCGCCATTTCAAAGGGAAGCCCGGACTGTTGAGCGTAACCCACACCAGCGTACATGCCTGAATCTGGGAAGGGCATGACAAAATCAGCATCAACCGGAGCCTCACGAGCCAGAGCCAAGCCCATCTTTTTCCTGGCCTGGTAAACTTCCTCATTAAAAACAATGGAATCCGGCCGGGCAAAATAAATCAGTTCAAAAATACAGGGCGAGAGGTTTTCAGCTTCGGCGAATTGCGAACTGCAAAGATTTCCCTTATCTATTGTGACGATTTCCCCAGGTTTGACACATCTGAGGTATTCAGCTTCCAGAAGGTTGAATGCGCATGTCTCTGATGCCAGGACATATGAATCTCCCAGCCGGCCAATGGATAAAGGTCTGAACCCGTTGGGGTCTCTGATTGCAATAAGCTTGTCATTGGCCAGAATCAGAAGACAATATGCGCCTTTGATTCTGCCCATGGCTTTTTTCAAAGCAACTTCAAACGGGTTGCCATTCATGTATCTGGCAATCAGATGGACGATTATTTCACTGTCCATTGTTGTTTGAAATATTGAACCATGTTCCTCCAGCTCCCTGCGCAGTTCATAAGTATTGACAAGGTTGCCGTTATGGGCGATGGCAATGGACATTCCCTTGAATCTGACAATAAAAGGCTGGGAATTCCGGATAAGGGAAGCTCCAGTGGTTGAGTACCGGATATGACCCATGGAGATATTGCCTTTAAGCTGATGCCCCAGGTGTTCCTCTCTGAAAACATCGGCCACAAGTCCCATTCCCTTTTGTTCCCTGATTTTTTGACCGTCCCAGGTGACAATGCCCGCGCTTTCCTGGCCTCGGTGCTGCAGAGCGTAAAGACCGAAATATGCCATTCGTGCCGCTTCAGGATGTCCGTAAATCCCGAATAATCCACAAAATTCTTTTTTCATGATTTAATCCACTGATAGATATTCCTGCATACTTTTGACGCTTAGACCCAGGTGTGATTTTTCCTTAATGGCCAGAGCCAGGGCTCTGGCAGCTGTAATGGTCGTGGTATAGGGTATCCTGTATAAAACAGCGGCCTGTCTTAAGGAAGATGAATCGCTGACAGTCTGCTTGCCCGAAGAAGTATTGATTATTAATTGTATTTCTTTGTTTTTAATGCTGTCAATAACATTGGGTCTGCCCTCATAAACCTTATTGACCACCCTTGCCGGTATTCCCTTTTCCATCAGAAAAGCAGCAGTCCCCCTGGTGGCAAGAATGTCAAATCCCAGCTCGATAAAATTCGCCGCAGGCTCAAGACTGTAAAGTTTATCATAATTATTAACCGAAATGAACACGCAGCCCCTTTCCGGAAGCATTTGCCCCGCACCAAGCTGGCTTTTCATAAAAGCCAGGCCCAGGTTGTCGTCAATGCCCATGACCTCTCCGGTTGATCGCATTTCAGGCCCCAGCAGGACATCCACACCCGGATACCTGTTGAATGGGAGAACCGCTTCCTTTACTGAATAATATCCCTTTCTGCGTAAAGACCAGGGATCAAGTTCTTTTATTTTAGCGCCCATCATCACCTTGGTGGCCATTTTGGCAAGAGGAACTCCGGTGGCTTTGCTGACAAATGGTGCTGTCCTTGAAGCCCTGGGGTTCACTTCCAGGATGTATACCTCATTATTTTTAATGGCGAACTGGATATTGAGCAGACCGATGACGCCCAGTTCCCTGGCAAGTTTTTTGGTCTGGTCTTCAATCTCTTGAATCACTGAAGCATCAATGGTGTGTGGAGGCAGAACGCAGGCCGAATCTCCGGAATGAACTCCAGCCTCTTCTATATGCTCCATTATTCCGGCAACATAAGTGTCTTCTCCATCACTCAGGGCATCCACATCAACCTCAATGGCATGTTCGAGAAACTTGTCGATTAAAATGGGATGCTCAGGCGAAACAACAACAAATTGTTTGAAATATGAAAAGAGCTGCTCCTCGTCATAAACAATTTCCATTGCCCTTCCACCCAGCACATAAGAAGGTCTTACCACAATGGGGTAACCTATCTGACCGGCTACGGCAGCTGCTGCTTTGAATGACTTGGCTGTACCGTTGGCCGGCTGGAGCAGGCCCAGCTTTTTGATTAAGGCCTGGAACCTTTCCCTGTCCTCAGCCCGGTCTATGCTGTCGGGAGGTGTGCCAATGATTGGCACTTTGGCCTTCATGAGTGAGTTGGCCAGGTTAAGGGGGGTCTGCCCGCCAAACTGGATAATGACACCATCCGGCTTTTCAAAGTCAATGATGTTCATCACGTCTTCAAAGGTCAGAGGCTCAAAATAAAGATAATCAGAAGTATCATAATCAGTGCTGACGGTCTCTGGATTTGAATTGACCATTATGGATCTGATGCCCATTTCTTTAAGGGCGTAGGCAGCGTGCACGCAGCAGTAGTCGAACTCAATCCCCTGTCCTATCCGGTTGGGACCTCCCCCGAGGATCATTACCTTTTTGACTTTTTCGGGCCTGACCTCACTCCCCTGCTCATATGTGGAATAAAAGTATGGAGTATAAGCTTCAAACTCGCCGGCGCAGGTATCCACAAGATAATAAGTTGGTGTAATCTTGAGCTTTTTTCTGATCCTGCGTACTTCTTCCTCGGATTTATTCCAAATGAGAGCCAGTTGTTTATCGGAAAAGCCGAACTTCTTGGCCTGGACAAGAATTGGATGCAGCTGGGGATTATTTATGGAAAATCTTTGTTTTGTCCTCAAGGTCATCAGTTCCTTTTCAAAGGAAACAAGTTCTTCCAGCTGACGTATAAACCAGGGGTCTATCCCGGTGAGTTCATAAATTTCCTGGGTGGAAACACCACTGAGAATGGCGTGGCGCAGGGCGGAGATTCGCTGAGAATTTGGCACCCGCAACATTGTTTTAATATCTTCCAGAGGCGGCGGTTCTTCCTTGAAACTGGAACCCAGTCCGATATTTCCTGTTTCCAGAGAGCGCAGGCCTTTTTGCATGGCCTCCTTGAAAGTCCGGCCAATGGCCATGGTTTCTCCCACGCTTTTCATTGAGGTTCCCAGAATATCCTTGGCTCCTGGAAATTTTTCAAAGGTGAACCTGGGTATCTTGACCACGCAATAGTCAATGGTGGGCTCAAACGAAGCCATGGTTACCCTGGTTATGTCATTTGGGATTTCATCAAGGGTGTATCCAACAGCCAGCTTGGCGGCAATTTTGGCAATGGGAAAACCTGTAGCCTTGGAAGCAAGGGCTGATGATCTTGATACCCTGGGGTTCATTTCAATGACCACCATTTCACCGTTGTCAGGGTTTACGGCAAACTGGACATTGGACCCCCCGGTTTCCACACCTATTTCACGCATGATATCGAGGGAGGCGTTGCGCATGAGCTGATATTCACGGTCAGTCAGGGTCTGTGCAGGGGCAACTGTTATTGAGTCCCCGGTATGAACTCCCATTGGGTCAACGTTTTCAATGGAACAGATAATAACGCAGTTGTCATTTTTATACCGCATGACCTCAAGCTCGAATTCTTTCCAGCCCAGGACTGATTCTTCGAGCATAATCTCATTTTTGAGGCTGGCGGCCAGGCCCTGGGCGCAGATTTCCTCCAGATCCTCCATGTTATAGGCGATTCCTCCTCCAGTGCCTCCCAGGGTATATGCCGGACGGATTATTATGGGAAAAGAAATGTTTTTACTCAGTTCCCTGGCCTGGTCCATATTCCTTGCGATGCCGCTCTTGGGAACCTTGAGGCCGATATTAGCCATGGCCTGACGAAATTCCTGTCTTGATTCAGCCTTTTGAATGGCAGGCAGGGAGGCTCCTATGAGTTCCACACCGTACATGTCAAGAACTCCGTTGTCTGCCAGGGCAACGGCTGTATTGAGACCCGTCTGGCCTCCCAGGGTAGGCAGAAGAGCGTCCGGCCTTTCTCTGGCGATGATCTTGGCCACTGTCTCAGGCTCAATGGGCTCAATATAAGTTTTGTCGGCCAGTTCGGGATCGGTCATGATAGTAGCCGGATTAGAATTGACCAGTACCACTTCATATCCTTCCTCTTTAAGGGCCTTGAGGGCCTGGGTGCCTGAATAGTCGAATTCACAGGCCTGACCTATTACAATGGGACCGGAACCGATGAGCATGATTTTTTTGATGTCTTCTCTTTTGGGCATAAATTTAAATATGTTAAAGTTTTAGATAGCGCAAAGGGGTTCTGTCATCAGAGGCGGCTTTTTATGTTTTGAACTGTTTATCAAGCCGATTTTTTTACTTAGAATAACTTGCAAGGTCAACACGAATAAAAAAGCGGGAATCTAACCTCAGACTGAAATCATGAAGTATTTTTTGATAATCTTCAGCATGTTGTGGGCTATGAGCCATCAAAGGATTTTTGATATTAGACAATTGTTGAAAAGAAACATAGTATAAAAAAGATTTATTTATTGAACAAGCATATTTCGGGCCTTCGATTTGCATGCCCCTGATACAGATTATTTTCATATTTTAAAAGAATGGCACCATGGAAATGCCTGCGAGGCATTCAAGACATGATGTTTAGTCTTTGCCATTCTCTCGGGACCTTATTACAAAAATGTCATTTTTATTTTTTGTCCATGTTTTTTTTAACAAAAATGTTTCAACCCCGAGGCCAACCCAGTTATGCGCATAGCGTTGCTGCAACTGAACCCTATTGTCGGTGACCTGGCAACAAATGCTCAAAAGATTGTCAGTGGAGCGGAAAAAGCCTTTGAAAAGGGTGCTGACATCTGCGTGACTCCTGAACTGGCAATCATTGGCTATTCTCCCAGGGACCTACTGTTGCGTTCTCAAATAATTGACAATTGTCTGGACGCTGTCAGATGGGTGGCCCACAAGACCGGAAATCTGGGTCCTTTGCTGCTGGGAACGCCGTTTTACATGAATAAAGGCCAGAAAGCCCTTTACAACGGGGCTTGTCTTTTGATTAACGGAGAAATAATTCAATTTTTCGGCAAGACTCTGCTGCCCAATTATGATATATTTGACGAACAGCGCTATTTTTCCTCTTTTCATGGGCCTGGTTTCTTTGATTTTCGGGGCAGAAAAGTCGGAGTTACCATCTGCGAGGATATATGGAATGATAAGGATTTCTGGCCACAGGAAAAATACAGGGCTGATCCGGTCCACAGCCTGGCTGAACTGGGTGCGGACCTGATTATCAATATGTCTGCTTCCCCATTTTCTCTTGGAAAACAAAGGATAAGAAAGTCCATGCTTGTTTCTCTGGCAAGGAAATACAACCTCACATTCTTATTCTGCAATCAGGTGGGAGGCAATGATGATCTGATTTTTTCCGGGCGCAGCCTGGCTGTGAATGAACAAGGCCTGGTCATTGCTGCGGGCAAAGAATTTGAAGAAGACATTCTGATTGTGGACATGGACAATCCTGACATTAATGATATCTTTATGCATGATTATGGTCCAGAATCTGAAGCATGGAGGGCGCTGGTCCTTGGTCTCAGAGACTATATGAAAAAAAACGGTTTCTCCAGCGCTTTGCTTGGCCTGTCAGGAGGAATTGATTCAGCCCTGGTTGCCGCACTGGCGGCTCAGGCTGCAGGTCCTGAGAATGTGACCGGAATTCTCATGCCCTCGCCCTATTCCAGCCGGGGCAGCATTGAAGATTCCCTTGAGCTTGCCGGAAACCTGGGCATAAAGACCATAACCATTGCCATAGACTATCTCATGGAGGCCTATGCATCCTCTTTGAAGCCTGTATTTGCGGGCATGGCTCAAGATGTTACCGAGGAAAACATACAGTCCAGGATCAGAGGCAACCTGCTCATGGCCATTTCAAATAAAATGGGTGGACTGGTTCTGGCAACAGGCAACAAATCCGAGCTGGCAGTGGGTTACAGCACGATTTACGGAGATATGTGCGGTGGCCTGGCGCCCATTTCCGATGTGCCCAAAACCATGGTATACGCCCTGGCTTCCTGGCTCAACAGCAGGGGACGGACTATAATCCCCGGACAGATCATCGCCAAGCCTCCATCCGCTGAACTTCGCCCCCATCAGAAAGATCAGGACATTTTGCCAAGTTACGAAATTTTGGATCAAATCCTGCAATTACTGATTCAGCGTAGTTTGTCCGACAAGGAAATCAGGGCTCATGGTTTTGACCCGGATACTGTCAGCTCAATAGTATCCATGGTCAAAAAAGCTGAGTTTAAACGCCGCCAAAGCCCTCCTGGTTTAAAAATTACTGGCCTGGCCTTTGGCACGGGCTGGAGAATGCCTCTGGCTGCCAAATGCTCAATTATTACAAAAATGTAAATTATGCGCAGCGATCAGCCAGAAAACGAGTAAAATATGTGTAGATTATTTTCACTGACCAGCCGGGACCTCGTATCCCCCATAAAGGCCATCGAAGCTCTGGAAATGATGAAGGAGGGTCATGACGGCTCGGGCATAGGCATTTTTTTAAGCGACCTGGGCGGACCATTCAGCTATTTCACAGAATTGCCTATACTTTCTGGAATATTCACCCAATCGGGCCTGCGCAGGCAGGAGGACTTCCTGTCCGGACGGGGTTTTGTCCCCAGATACCGGCTTATTCTGGATGTCAAGGATGACCCGCCGCCCGGGACTCCAAAAAGGGAGATATATCTTATTCAGGTCTATGAGCCTCCGGAAAGCTGGCAGGACTATGCCCCGGAACAAAAGGAACGGTTGATGACTCAGACCCGTCTGGACCTCAGCCATATGGGGCAGGAAAACAAGGACATGGTTGTATTCAGCTTCTGGCCGGACGTAATAATGATCAAGGAAGTGGGTGACCCCATGGAGATCGCGGTCTACCTAGGCCTGGACCGGAAAGAGCTTTTTGCCAGGCGCATAATGGCCCAGGGTCGGCAGAACACCAATTACGGGATCAATCTCTACGCCTGTCACCCATTTTTCATTCAGGGCATTGCTTCAATGACCAACGGAGAAAATACTGCCTTTGTGCCCATCAAGGAGTACCTGAGCACCCAGGGTGTGGTCGGTTATGAAGGTTATTACTCTGATTCAGAGGTTTTTACCCATATACTCCATTTCACCCTGAAAGAGCTTGGCCTTGGCATCGAGGCTTACAAACATATTATCACCCCGCTCCAGGACATTGACCTTTTAAACCATCCTGACCGCGATTTTCTTACCAACCTCAAGCATTCCTGCCGGAGGCTGATAATTGACGGACCCAACTGCGTCATTGGCTGCTTGCCGGATAAAACCATGTTTATGGTCCAGGACCGCAAAAAACTCAGGCCAGGAATTGTCGGCGGAAAGCCAGGTTTATATGCTTTTTCATCCGAGTCCTGTGGCCTGGATGCTGTAATTCCTGACCGGGACAAGAAAAAGGACTTTCAACCCATGCACCTTGATACAGCCATTGTCCCGCCTGATTGTAAGGAGGTAAGGATATGCCGGCAAACTCAGCCGTTACCCCTTCAACATTAAGCCGGCGCGACCTTCCCTGGCAGATCAGGTGGGATATCCACACCTGTACTCTTTGCGGCAGGTGCACAGCTGTCTGCCCGGTCAACGCCATTGAACTGGGAGTGTTTCGCAAAAGAAGTATTTCATCTCCGCCCTTGGGCCTGAAAGACAAGCCAGACTCAAGTTTCAGCGTTTATCATGGAATCCGTCAGCGGACAGACCCTGGCTATGCCTGTATTGGATGTACCATGTGCAACCTGGTCTGCCCCAATAACGCCATCGAGGCCGTAAAGACTGAAACAACTGATATGCTCAAGTTCCACCAGGACAGGGGGGGACAGCCAAGAACCAGGGGAGGCCGGCGCAACAGTCCTCAAAGCATCCTGGATCAGATTAAATTCATCAGGATTTCAATGCTCACAGATCCGGCCCTGGATGCGGGCAGGCACGAATTCGAACTGAGGACACTTATCGGACGGGTCCTTTCTCCTGCCAAAGCCATTAAAGCCCAGCGTGAAAATGGGTGGGCTCCCCCGGTCAGGGAGATTTATCCCTTGCTCATCGGAGGCATGAGTTTTGGCGCCCTTTCTCCCAATATGTGGGAAGGTTTGCAGATGGGAGTGGCTTATCTTAATGAAGAGCTGGGCATGCCGGTTCGCATGTGCACCGGAGAGGGGGGCTGTCCGCCCAGGCTTTTGCGCTCCCGCTTTCTAAAATACGTTATTCTGCAGATTGCCAGCGGTTACTTTGGCTGGGATGAAATTATTCACGCCATTCCTGAAATGAAGGAAGACCCCTGCGCTGTGGAAATAAAATATGGGCAGGGCGCCAAACCAGGAGACGGGGGCCTTTTGCAGTGGCACAAGGTCAACAAGCTTATAGCGGCTATCCGGGGTGTTCCGCCCGGGGTAAGCCTGCCCAGTCCGCCAACTCACCAGACCAAATACTCCATTGAAGAGGCTGTAGCCAAAATGATCCAGTCCATGAGCATGGCCTGGGGATTCAGGGTCCCGGTTTATCCCAAGATATCTGCTTCCAGCACCTCCCTGGCCGTACTTAACAACCTTACCAGAAACCCTTACGCCTCTGGTCTGGCCATAGACGGAGAGGACGGGGGTACCGGAGCTGCCTATAACGTGTCCATGAATCATATGGGTCATCCAATAGCCTCTAATATCAGAGATTGTTATATCAACCTGGTCAAACTGGGCATGCAGAATGAGCTGCCTTTGATTGCCGGCGGCGGAACAGGAAAAAACGGGAACCTGGCTGCCAATGCCGCTGCCCTGATCATGCTCGGAGCCAGCGCTGTCCAGATCGGAAAGTATATCATGCAGGCCGCGGCAGGATGTCTGGGCACTGAGGGCGAACGCTGCAATATCTGTAATATCGGCCGCTGTCCCAAAGGAATAACTTCTCAGGATCCAAGACTTTACCGTCGTCTGGATCCTGAAAAGGTCGCCGAGAGGGTAGTGGACGTTTACGTGGGCTTTGACATTGAACTGAAAAAAATTGTAGCCCCCCTTGGACGTTCCACGTCCCTGCCCATAGGCATGTCCGACGCCCTGGGCATTGCCCATGAGGGCGCCGCCCGCAGGCTGCAGATCAGTTACGTGGTTTAGCAGCGTGGTCCCATTGCTGGAGAAACTGTACATGAATAAAACCAACATCATATACTTGAAGGGAAGAAACGAAACAGGCCGGGTTTCTTCGCGCGTCCTGGAAGAGAGAATTCAGGAAGAGGTGCGCTCAGGCGCACGCGAAATTGAGATAGAAGCCTTTGGTCAGCATGGTCTGGGAGGAAGAATTTTTCTCACCAGCCATGAGCAGATAATGATAAGCATTGCTGGATCTCCTGGCCAGAGGGTTGGAGCCATGGGTTCCCCTGGAACAACAATTGAAATTCATGGTCCGGTTTCAGACGATGTGGGCTGGCTCAACGCGGGCGCTGAGATAATTGTTCATGGATACGCCACCAACGGTGCCTGCAACGCCATGGCCCAGGGCAGGGTTTATATCGGAGGCAGCATTGGTTCCCGGGGCATGACCATGACCAAATTCAACCCCAGGTTGTCCATGCCTGAACTCTGGGTCCTTGGTTCCGCGGGCGATTATTTCGCGGAATTCATGGCCGGAGGCATTGCCGTAATCTGCGGGCATGAGCCCCAGGATCAGGATAATGTCCTGGGATACAGGCCTTGTGTGGGCATGGTCGGGGGCAAAATATTCTTCAGGGGCCCCATTAAGGATTACAGCCAGGCAGATGCCAGGCTTATTCCCATTTCTGACGAGGATTGGGACTGGCTGTCAAGTAATCTGGCTGTATTTCTGGAAAAGATTAAAACTCCCCTTCTCTATGAAACCCTTTGTGCCCGCCAGGACTGGCAATGCCTGACGGCTCGCAAACCCGCGGAAAAAGTCGGCGGCAAAACCCGTTCAATGGCGGCTTTCCGCAGGGAAATCTGGGATAAGGAACTGGGCAGTGGAGGTCTCATCGGTGATCTGACCGATATTGACCGTAGTCCCATTCCTCTGATCACCACGGGAGAACTGCGGCGCTATGTTCCTGTTTGGGAACACCGGAAATACATGGCCCCATGTCAGGCCTCCTGTCCAGCTGGAATTCCTGTGCAGGAGCGCTGGCGTCTGATCCGCGAAGGCAAGGTGGACGAGGCTGTTGATGTGGCTCTGGCATTCACTCCATTCCCCGCTTCCATCTGTGGATATCTCTGCCCCAACCTTTGCATGCAGGGCTGTACCAAGAATGTGGGCAACCTGGATCCGGTTGATATCACTGTCCTGGGTAAAAAGGGAGTCAGTTCAAAAGTGCCCCAGCTGCCTCCCCTTAAAGGAACAAAGGTGGCTGTCATAGGAGGAGGTCCGGCCGGAATATCCGTAGCCTGGCAACTCAGGCAGATGGGACATGAACCGGTAATTTATGATCTGGAAAAGGTTCTGGGCGGCAAGATGAGCACTGCCATCCCTGAACACCGTATCCCTAACCAGGTGTTAAACGCTGAACTGGAAAGGGCGCGCCTGGTTATTTCCCATGTTCATCTGGGCCAGAGTCTTACCAGAAAAGAATTTGAACAGCTCAAGAACGATTTTGATTATGTAGTGATCGCCGTGGGAGCTCAGAAACCCCGGACAATCCCTGTTCCTGGCTCGGAAAAAATAATCCCCGCCCTGACCTTTCTCAAAAAAGCCCGGCAGGGGGAGCAGGAAGTGGGCAAGCGGGTTGTAATCATCGGAGCTGGAAACGTTGGCTGCGATGTGGCTGTTGAAGCCCACCGTCTGGGAGCTGAAGACATTACCTTAATCGACATCCAGGAGCCGGCATCATTCGGCAAAGAAAGAAAGGAAGCTGAAAAAGCCGGGGCGCGCTTCCGTTATCCCTGCTTTACCAGAGAGGTCACGGATGAAGGCGTTGTCTTAACCACAGGTGAAGTCATCCCGGCCGATACAGTGGTCATATCTATAGGAGATATACCTGATCTGGAATTTCTGCCTGAAAACATCGCCACGGACCGCGGTTTTGTGCTGGTGAACGAAAATAACCAGACCTCTGATCCCAAAGTGTTTGCCATCGGCGATATTGTCAGACCAGGTCTTCTCACCGACGCCATTGGAGCTGGAAGAAAGGCGGCTTCAGCCATAGACGAGATTATTTCAGGAAAACTTCCGGATAAACAGACTTCCTGGCTTCAGAACTATCCCGTTGAATACAGCGAAACATCCCAAAGAATCGACTACTCCAGGATGACCCTGGAATATT
Source organism: Desulfonatronovibrio sp. (assembly GCA_003566455.1). Taxonomy (GTDB): domain Bacteria; phylum Desulfobacterota; class Desulfovibrionia; order Desulfovibrionales; family Desulfonatronovibrionaceae; genus Desulfonatronovibrio. The sequence continues at coordinate 12,132 of PXDF01000163.1, read as the reverse complement.
ATGATCCAAGGGCTACAGGATACAATGATTTAAGCGGGTGCGCTTCTCAGTGCTCATCCTGCGGCTCATGCATGGACTGCGGCCTGTGTGAAGCTGTCTGCCCCACAGGAGCCATTGAACGAAGACCCCTTGAACAGGACAGATTCGAAAGAATCGCCGATCCGGACAAGTGTATTGGCTGCGGATTCTGTGGTAAATGCTGTCCGTGCGGAATCTGGGATCTGGTGGAGAATTATCCCCTGGGCTGACCGCCTGATTGATAAAGCCCTGAATTGAGCGATTTTTCCTGTAACTGTTTGATAAGCCTCTCATTGCGATAGCCCGAAGGGTTCGTGGCAATCTCATGATAACTGACTGAGATTGCTTCGCTTCGCTCGCAATGACATAGAAAAATCGCTTGATTTAGGAAAGCCTTTATTTATACTAATCAGCCCTGGCCACCTTGTCGCATTTTTCAAGGGACGCAAAAAGAGCTTCCAGATTCTTTTTGGCTGACATGAATTTTTCCAGTTCTTCGCCCTTGAGGGTTCGCCCCGGTGGAGTAACAACTGTAGCCGGATTCACATGACTGCCCCGGTGGTGAACCTCGTAATGCAGATGAGGTCCTGTGGACATGCCTGTTGATCCGACATACCCGATGATTTCACCCTGTTTAACGCGCACGCCCTGGCGGATTCCAGAGCCAAACCGGCTCATATGAGCATAAACCGTATGATATTCATTGGGATGTCGAACCCGGATATAATTGCCGTAATTCCCTTTTCGACCGGCGAATTCCACAACTCCATCCCCGGCGGCCATTATCGGGGTGCCGGTGGGAGCGGCAAAGTCAAGGCCCTGGTGCATCCGGCTGTAGCCAAGGATGGGATGACGCCTCTTTCCATATCCTGAAGTCAGCCTGGCCCCGTCAATGGGCGTGACCATGAGGGTCTTGCGAACCGACTGACCTTTGTCATTGAAAAAATCCACCTCACCGTCTGATGCCTCATAACGATAAATGGGCAGACTCCTGCCCCTGGTATTGAGGTTGGCATAAAGGACTGAACCGCCTCTGACAAATTCTCCATTGCCGTCTATACGCTCCTCAAAAAGGACTTCGAATTTATCCCCGGGACGGATGTCCCGCTGAAAGTCAATGTCAAATGAATAGGCCCGGATCATCTGCATCAGGACTTCCACGGGCATTCCAGCGTTGACAGCGGCACTGTAGAGGCTTGAGTTTATTTCAGCCTCAGCCCGGACTGGTCTTGTGCCTAGCTCAAAGGTGGTCTCATGAGCGACGAATCCATTTTCAGAACAACGGGCCACCTTGACAGAACGGGTAACGTCAAGTTTCAGATTCATGTTCTGAAACATGGGGTCATAGTTATCCATATGTTCAAAGGCCAGGATAACCTCATGGCCCTGGCGGATTCTTCTGGGATTGAACACCTCCTGCAGGGTACTTATGACATTATGAGCCTCGGACCTGTCCAGTCCCTCCCTTACCAGCAGCTCCATCAAGGTATCCCCGGTTGAAACAGTGACGGTTTTTTCCTCGATGGAAACAAACGGCTCAATTGTTTCCTGGGAATAATGCGCAGGGGTCTGGGAATTTGATTGGTTTATTGATTTAAGGCCAGAACCGGGTTCAATTGCCGGGTCTGTGTTAATTTTATGGGAAGGGATTTCATTGTTTGAAGAGTTGGTTGAGTAAAGCGTGATTGATTTTTCCTGTTCCTGGGAGGCCTTATCCTGTTTTGTGGAGGGGTTGGAGTCAAAACCAACCAGGAAAAAAGAAATAATCAGGATTAAAGCCAGTGCGGCAAGTAAAAAAGGTTTTTTGCTTCGCCTGCGTTTGAAAAAGATTCGACAACTGTCTCTTTTGGATAAAGGAGCATAAAAACCCATGGCAGAACCTCGTTCAAGAAGTTGATCAGCGTTTTTCAGGAAAGCTCTTCTTGCCTTAAAACGCTTTGATTATCAAGGATAGACATGACTTGGAAAATTTAACCGTCACCGCCTGTTTGCCCTAGATATTCTGATCCTTAAACCCTTCTCTGATCACTCTGAATTCACCGGTCTCTGTGTTGAGATCGTATATATTGAAATTATTGCGCATATCAAGTCCCTCATAATGAACAGCAAAATTCAGGGAAGCAGAGCCTTCCTCTCCACTGACAATCCTGTGAAAAACAGCTCTCGGCCAGACAAGCATGGCTGGACCGTCATAAACAACCTTTCCCTGCCTTTGAATCTGGTTGGGCTTGACAACAAAGCTGAGCATGCCGTGTTTTTTAATAAAGATGTCCACATGTCTGGTTCCGTATAAGACGATAAGGTTGTCAGCCTGATGGGGATGCATATACCAGGGCCTTTCCACGTTTCCCACAGGCCCGGGGGAAACCGCTGCTCTATCATGCAGCACCCTGTCCATGGCTCCTATCTCAGGCAGAAATTCCATGGGAACATTGTCAAAAAACACGCCAGGAGTGTGCCTGAATTTGATAAGGGAAATAATTTTATAAAAACCCGGGACTTCTTCGATAACTCTGATTTCAGCCATAATGACCTCCCTGGACAGTCCAGACATGATATAGGAATAAGGAACAACCCGAAAAAATCATTCTTGTCAACCTCCTTTAGATATTTTCACTCGGAAAAACAGTGAATTGCAGATGAAAAACCAACTCTCTTAAGAACTAACAACCTGATATCATTCATCTTCTTCTAAGAAAACTGTTTTTTTAATGACAATGAATATTTATTGGTATACGGCCCGCAAGTTGACTAACAATTTCCAATCACTCATAATGTTATTCCGGCTATGGTCAGGAATAGGAAGATGATTCTAAGTAACTTATTCCTGAATTGAGCGATTTTTCCTGTAACTTTTTGATAGGCCTGTCATTGCGGACGAAGCGAAGCAATCTCAATCAGTTATAGTGAGATTGCCACGCGGGTACAGATAAAAAATCTCTCAATTCAGGTGATTAAAATCTGCTGGGATAAGGAAACCAAAAAAAGGCCGGAACAATAGTCCTTGGCCCAGTAACCCAGGATATCTGCTAAGGAGTAAAGCTTTGTACATCATCACCGGAGGCGCCGGATTCATAGGCAGCGGATTTGTTCATCAACTCAACCGGATGGGCACTGAAGACATCTTGATCGTGGACAATCTGGGAAGCTCGGAAAAATGGAAGAACCTAGTCAATCTCAGGTTTACCGATTACCTGCACAAGGACCTTTTTCTTCCCTCACTTATCAAAGGCAGCTTTTCCGGTATTGAATCCATCATTCACATGGGAGCCTGCTCCTCCACCATCGAAAAGAACGCTGATTATCTGATTTCCAATAACTTTCATTACTCCAGGGATCTGGCCCGCTACTGTCGGGCAAATAATATCAGGTTTATCTATGCCAGCAGCGCGGCCACTTATGGCGACGGAAACCTTGGTTTTTCCGATGATCATGATCACATAAACAAATTGAAGCCTTTGAACATGTATGGGTATTCCAAGCAGCTTTTTGATTTGTGGGTCAAAAAACAGGGTCTTCTGTATAACGTTGCAGGGCTTAAATTCTTCAATGTGTTTGGTCCCAATGAGTACCATAAGGAAGATATGCAGAGCGTTGTCCGAAAGGCCTATTTTCAGATAAAAAACACAGGAAAGGTAAGACTTTTCAAGTCCTATCACCCTGAATACGGTCATGGCGAACAGAAAAGAGATTTTGTTTATCTCAAGGATTGTCTGGAAGTCATGGCCTGGCTTGTGGAAAGAAGGAACGTGAACGGCATCTATAATCTGGGTTCAGGAGAGGCCCGGACCTGGAATGATCTGGTAAAAGCAGTTTTCCAGGCCATGGATATTGAACCTGTCATCGAATACATGGACATGCCCGAAGAATTAAGGGGGAAATACCAGTATTATACCCGGGGCCCCATGGAAAAGCTCGAACAAGCTGGTTGTCCCCTGAAGTTTAATTCACTTGAGGATGGAGTCAGGGATTACGTGCAGAATTACCTGAGCCGGGAAGATCCCTATCTGGGATAGAGTTCCAGGTTGCCCTAGGCCGCGTCCCTGATTCTCTTTTTACCTGCTGAAAATCATTGATCCAGTCTTATACATAACCAGGATCAATGGACGCCTGGCCATTATGCAGGATAAGCTTGATATACTGAACAGTTGTGCTGTCAATGGGCATCAGGGGAAATTGCTTTTTGCACGAGTCACAGCTGCCCATTGAAGGTTCAGTGGGAGCCAGCAAAGGCACATTGCGCCCGCAGTGTGGACATGGATAAAGCATTACCAGCTCCATTCCCACAGGCCTGACAGGTGTGACAAATTTTTTTTCCGCCATTTATTTAACCCTCTTGATAAGGCTTTGTCCGGTCATTTCATCCGGTTTGTCCAGGTTCCATAAGTCAATGATTGTGGGCGCGATATCAGCCAGAATCCCTTGATCGCGAAAGCTCAAGCCCTTTAGGTCGCTTATCAGGCATAAAGGAACAGGGTTGAGGCTGTGGGAAGTCCTGACCTCGCCGGTTTCATCAAGCATGTCATCAGCGTTGCCGTGATCCGAGGTCAATAGCATGATTCCGCTCTGCTCCAGCGTGGCCCGCCTGACCCGTTCCACGCATTCATCCACTGCCTCGCATGCCCTTATGGTCGCGGAAATGCTCCCTGTATGACCAACCATGTCCAGGTTGGCAAAGTTGCACACATAAAAATCATAACTTTGGCCCTTGATTTTCTGGACCAAAGTGTCCGTGACCTCGTAGACACTCATCTCCGGCTTGTGGTCATAAGTGGGAACATCTCTTGGAGAGGGAACAAGGATTCGTTCCTCACCGGCAAATGGCTTTTCCACCCCGCCATTGAAGAAATAAGTTACATGCGCGTATTTCTCTGTTTCAGCTATGCGCAGCTGGGCAAGGTTATTCACCGACACCACCTCACCCAGGATGTTTTTCATTCTTTCCGGGGGAAAAAGAACCGGAAGCCCGAATGTCTTATCATACCTGGTCATGGTGATGATCTGGAGTCTGGGCTGTTTTTGCCGTTCAAATTCGCTGAAATCCGGGTCATACAAGGCTTTCGTCAGTTGCCTGGCCCGATCCGCCCGAAAATTAAAAAAAATAACTCCGTCCCCGTCTTCCAGGGTAGCCAAGGGTTTATTGTCTGAATCCACAATTACATGGGGCCTGACAAATTCATCGGTCTGACCTCTGTCATAGGAATCTTTTATCAGCTGAACCGGATCACGCGCCTTGTCAGCCTTACCCAGGGTCAGGGCGTCATAAGCCAGCCTGGTTCGATCCCATCTTCTGTCCCGGTCCATGGCATAGTATCTGCCGGCAACTGAAGCAATGCTGCCCAGGCCAATTTTTTTGAGGCGGGCCTGAAGATCTGATACAAAACCAGCTCCGCTGGTGGGAGATGTATCCCTTCCATCCAGAAAACAATGAACAAACACCTGCTTGACCCCTTTATCACGAACAATTTCAAGAAGGCGGTGCAAATGCTGCTGCAGGCTGTGCACTCCGCCGTCAGAAACCAGGCCCATAAAATGAAGCCGGCCGTGGGGCTTAACCTTTTCAATCAGCTGGTTGAGATTCTGATTGTTGGAAAGCTCTTTCTTTTCAATGGCCAGATTGATCCGCATTATATCCTGGTAAACTATTCGTCCCGCGCCGATATTCAGGTGTCCCACCTCGGAATTGCCCATCTGCCCTTCAGGAAGACCAACATATGGTCCTGAACACTTAAGACTTGTGCAGGGATATTTTTCCGTGATCATGTCCAGGCTGGGTGTATGAGCCTGGCTTATGGCGTTGCCTGGGCCTTTGGGGGCAAAACCCCACCCGTCTAGGATGAGCAGGATTATGGGGTATATTTGTTGATCATGCATTTTTAACTCCAGCAGTCAGAGGTAGAATTTTTTTACCCTTGGCCCAGAAACCTTCTAAATTGTAGAAAAGACGGCTTTCCTCAATGAAAATATGAACAATTACATCATTGAGATCCAGAAGAATCCATTCTCCTTCCTGAAAACCTTCCATGCCCAGGTATTCAAGATTGTTTTTTTTAATCTGGACAAGCAGATGATCAGCCAGGGACCTGCAATGGCGTTTGCTCTGGGCCGTAGCAAGGATTATACCTTCAAAGGAGCTGGAATAGCTGCTTACGTCCAGAGCCAGTACATCAGCAGCTTTTTTTTCCTGAAGCAGTCCACCCAGGAAAATTAGTTTATCTTTTAAAAGATCCCCGAAGAGGTTGTTGTGAGTCATTCATTTGTCCTTTTATAATCAGTGGAAATACCCTTAAGACTTGCCTTTAAAACATTCAAGTCCGGAGCAGACTGGAACTTTTTTGTCCTGTGAGAATTAACAGCAGGGTTCACATCAGTTTTGATTCAGGTATGGAAAGAATTCTGCGGCCAAGTTCACAATCCTTTTCAATCTGGCTTTTTAATTCATCAATGCCTGAAAATTTTATTTCCGAGCGCAGGCGTTGAACAAAATGAACTTTAACAGGTTGATCATAAATGTCCTGGCTGAAATCAAGGATGTGAATTTCAACCGAAAGGTAGTCATTTCCAAAGGTGGGATTATATCCGATATTTGCAACACCTGGCTTGATCTGATCTTTAATTTCAACCCAGACCGCGTAAACCCCTGTTCTTGGAAAAAGTTCATCTTTAAGCAGAATATTGGCTGTTGGGAATCCGAGAAGAGCACCTCCTCTTTTTTTGCCGGCGATAACCTTGCCTTCAACCCGGTAAAACCGGCCAAGAAGGGGTCTTACATCCCAGACCCTTCCATCTCTTAAAAGGTCTCTGATCCTGGTAGAGCTTACAATGGCCCCGTCAACCATTACAGGGGGAAACTGGTCCACTGAAAATCCGTATTTTTGGCCCAGTTCCTTGAGCAGAGTAAAGTTGCCTTTTCGTCCCTTTCCAAAAGCATAGTCATAGCCTATGATCATTTCTTTGACCTTGAGCATCCCCACCAGATATTCAAGGACAAATGCTTCAGGCTCGAGCGCGGCCAGTTCTCTGGTAAAGGGCATGCACAGGGTATAATCTACCCCCAGGGCGTCGATAAGTTCAAGTTTCTGGGAAGTCAGGGTGATAAAAGGCGGACTTTTTTTATCCAGAAGCACCCTTAGGGGGTGAGGGTCAAAAGTGACGGCTATGCTGGATATATCCATGAGCCTGGCTCTTTTTTTAACCTTGGTGATAAGCTGCTGATGTCCCAAATGGACCCCGTCAAAATTTCCTATAGTCAGGCATGAAGCGCTCAACCGGCTGGCCGCGGCCTGAATGTCATGAATGATCATGTATTATGGAGCTTCCTTAATGGATTATTATAAAGTCATTGTTGAAATTTGCCAAAAAATAGAAATATTATACCAAAATAGCCGGCTCATCAAGTATGACTGATTCGGCTGTAAATTTTACCAAAAAATTTTTGCCATAATGAAAAAAAACTTGTCAAAATGAAGAGGATGGTTTAGAAAATTAATTTCTTATGCCGAAGTGGTGGAATTGGTAGACACGCTAGGTTCAGGGTCTAGTGGGGGTTCCCCCGTGGGAGTTCGAGTCTCCCCTTCGGCACCACAGATTTCAAGAGGTTCAGGGCGCAGATGTCTGAACCTTTTTTCTTAAAGCGCAGGCACGGGCCACTAGCTCAATTGGCAGAGCAGCGGACTCTTAATCCGGAGGTTCAAGGTTCGATTCCTTGGTGGCCCACCAGATATTTCAAGGACTTACAGTTAAAATGTAAGTCCTTTTATTTTTGGATCAGGCACTGTGTAAGCAGTTTTTTCTTTTTTGTAAGTCGACAATAAACATATCGCTTTTCGCGCATTCTCTATTTAATTCAAGGCATACGCTACTCCCTTTGCCTGCCCCACCCTCACCAGCACGTATTTCCTAACCTCTTCAGGTAGATCCTCGATGGCAATCTCTGGGTCCAGGCATTCGCCATGTGATACACAACTAAAGCTGAAAAATTTTATAGAGTCTTTTAGGTAAGTTGGAAAGCTGAAATCTGGACCACATAATTCTTGACAATCATTTTACTGGAAGGCAACTTTTTCCATGAGAGCCATATTCCGGATACCTGCATGATATCTTCCTTTGGCATCTCATCTTTGAGGAGGCCCTTCCCGGTGTGAGGGCCTCTTCTTTTTTTAGCAATCACCCAATAAATAAAGCCTGCACCTTACCCTTAACTCCATGTCTGGCAGGCCTTAGAAGCGAATCTGACGCGTTTTTTTTCTGATAACATCCAGGGAAAATGACCATTATGGCCTGGAGACAAAAGAAATCGCTTTAAAATGCCTTCTGGCAAAAATAGAAGAGCCGCCCCCAGTTAAGAGGACGGCTCGAAACACAAGTTGCCAACCACGCCGGCTTAGGAGATAGGCCGCTGGCTCTGTAAGGTTTTGGGGCACTCCTACAGTAATCCCGGTAATTTTTGTCATTGGATTCCGCACGAGACTCTGGCATTGCCCTCCAACACAGAAATCTAAGCGCAACCAAGGTATTACGTCAACCCTTTAGTCCAGTCAGCACAATTATTTAACCCCAAAGCTTGACAGATTGTTCATGGCCCTTACAGAATATTTAACCTCCCTGTGTTGGGGAGAAACTATAGAGCGGCCCTGGGGATAATGTTTTTCTGGGGCCTTTGCTTTTCTCACGCTAGATAAATGACTAAGCTCAATCAGCTTTATGCTCCTTGCCTCAACTTCACCTCAAAGACCAGCAACATCAGCCTCCTGAACTTCAGGCTCCAGTTCTTTTTCTAAGGCTGAGGGATCAACTTCCCAAAGCTCAACGGGTCTTTTTTTGATGCCTATGCCGTGCTCAATAAGAAGGTCCAGCAGCTTGTCCCCATCAATCAAGGTGATGGGGGCAGCACCAGGAAAAAGAGCAGCCTCGGTTGCACCTTTGCTGATTTTTCCAAGGGTTATGAGTGTTCCCCTGATGGCCTGGTGGTAAGGCAGGGAACCTCGAAGCTGATCAATAATGGGACGCCGGACACTGCTTTTGCCATGTCTTTTAACCTGAACAACTTCCCTGACAGTTGTTATGCCAAACTGGACTGTGGCAACCACATCAACTCCCTTGTCCCCGGACTCTTTGGTAACAGTCACGTCCTCATAGCCCATGGCTTCCATAAGCTCACCAATCAAATGTTCGAAATGTTCTGGGGGCATTATATTCAGAAGGTCCCGCAGGGCCTCGCGTTGACCAGCATTATGTTGGTTTAAGGCCCTTAAAACCTTACGCTTTGGGCTTTCTCCTGAAGGTAAAGATTGTTCTGCGTAGCGAAGGCCTTCTTTGGTAATAGTATACCGATTACCTTCCCTGGAAATATATCCCCTTTCGGCCAGATTCACTAATCTCCTTCTTAGGGTGTCTTTGAATGTGGACTGGGTACTGAACTTGGAGTGTTCCAGGAGAAATTCAGACCATTCGGGCAAAAGATCGGCCCGCATAGCCTGGGTCTTTGTGGCAAGAATATTCAGGAGTTTTAAAAGCCCCTCTGTATCATCCAATTCCCTGATAACCTTTTCATCTTTATTGAGAAAACTCTTTCCCAGCTTGGACAACCTATAGACCCCTTCATTATCGGGGATAAGTAGTTCGTAGTTGTTGATAAAAAGATAAACTCCATAAATGTGACGAGGGTTAACCTCATGCCTGCTTTCTTCCCAGATACGCCTGGCCAGTAAGGCATCTTCATCAGTTAATCGCTCGGGTATCCATTTGTCAGGTTCAGACCAGTCAACAGGTTTTTGAGGAGTCCCTGTCTGCGCCCAGATGTTTTGAATCAACCTTGTAACGGACTGCTTGGGAACACCGTTGATAGTATTCATTACAGATTGAACTGTTGAATACGTTGGAAATAATGGAATCCTGACTTTATATTTTTTTTGTTCAGACATTATCATGTCTCCTAAATACAATTCAGCATGACAAATTCAGTTAAAGTTGGAATGACGACAAAATAATCTTTTTTGTTTGCTCCTCTGGGATTCAGTCCCTTGTGCAACTTAACCTTGTTCACTCCTTATAAAAGTGACTTCAAAGGCCTTGCATGGTCTGTATTGCTGCAGGCGGTTGGCAAAGGTAAACTGGTCGTTCATGTCATAGCGTTGAAAAATATCCAGGCCGCGGTCCAGGCTGATTTTCCAGCCATGATCAGTAATTATGTGTCTGGCGTGTATGGAGCCAGCAGCATTAAAATTCCAGGTGAACCTTATCCCTATTGAGCCTGCTGACTCCTTGATCTGGTCCAGAAACTGCCTCTGCTGTTCAGGCTTTTGCTCATCTTCTGAGGTGATAAGATGGACGTTGACTTCCTCTTCCCTGGGTTTGAGCCTGGCCAGGGATTCAAGAAGCTCCATAAAATTTCGGATCTGAAAAAAGGCCCTGATATATGGATCTGTAACAGTAATCTTCCGCGCCCCTGCCAAATAAGGACCAAAGAGTCTTTCATAGGAAATGCCGCGCTGGTTTTCCTGGACAACAATGTGCTGTTCGGTAAGTTCAGGCTTGGGAACTATAAGATCATGTGCTGAAAGATCAGCCACTTCCTCAGCATCCTCAGGCTGGTCAGTTTCATCGTCCTCACTCAGGGTACGGTGATAATACTTTGGATACTCACGTTCTTCCAGGGTTTTGACTATATGTTTTTTGCTGTTCTCACCTGTATAGCTGAAGTTAACCTTGGCGTAAGTGGAATCAATACGCATTAGCTGATCCTTGACCCGTTTGCGGCCCTCAACCGCAAAATCCAGGATTTCCCTGATTTCTTCAGGAGTTGCCTGACCATGAGGAAAAATAATCTTCATCAGCCCGGAAAAAGTCTTGTTAATGGCGTCTCTGTCCCTGGTGGCAATATCAGACGACAAAGTATACATGTTTTTGTATCTGTCTGAATAGTCATGGTTGCGCATGGCCCTTAAGATTTCAGCCAGATAATCTACCACAAATCCATAGCCGTCAGAAAACATCTCCCCTCTGATTATGTCCACCTCCCAGCCAGGGATATAGAAATGAATCCGGTCCAGAAAAGCTGAATCATGATATTTTTCAGGCAGATCACAAAAAAGGTCTTCATGCTTGAGCATATATGGAACTGTATGACTGGTATTGCGCACAAAGGCCATGGACGCTTCAGCCCCCAGAGTCTCCACTCCTCTGGAGAACGATTTGTTGGCCATGTAGTTTTTGAGAATGTCAACAAGGGCTTTATTCACCTGCTTCTGTTTCCCGGCAAACTCATCAAAAGCCACCACATCCCAGTAACCTACAAGTCCGATTTTGCCGCTCTGATTGTTGACAAAAAGCTTGGCCACAGTGACTTCACCACCGGAGATAAGTATCCCATGGGGTGAAAACTCAGAATAAATATGCGATTTTCCGGTTCCTTTAGGGCCAAGCTCAATAACGTTATAATTCCGTTCACAAAAGGGGATGAGACGGACCAGCTGAGTCAGCTTGCTGCGTCTTCCAAACATTTCAGGATTAAAACCTATGCTTTGCACCAGCAGATCAATCCATTCCTGAGTGGAAAACTCCTCTCTTGTTTTTATGTAGGTGTCATAGTCAAAATTGGATAATTGAATAGGTTTGAGGGTCGACAGAATCCACGGAGACGTTTTTTTGTCTTCGGTAAACTCATATTCAACATCAGCTATGCACCATACTCCACTGACCAGGAGTTTGGGATGACTTTTGACAGTCCCGGAATCAACCAGCACCTTTTTGATCCCCAGGTTGGAAAACTGAGCCTCATAGTTGTCGGTCTTTTCGTTAAGGTCCACACTGATCTTATCTATGACCTTGTGCCGACCCTTTTCCTTGATTGTTGAACGGATAAGCCCTGCCTCGTTGCGATGAACATAATGCCTGGAGAGAATTTCCCTGACCGTATCAATACCGGACTGGATGCTGGCTTCGTCATTGGTGGCACAATACTGACCCAGAAGGTACTCCAGCACATATGTTGGGACAATGGCATTACCCTTGACTGTTTTGACCAGATCCTTGCGGACAACAAGACCTGCAAATAGTTGGCTGATTTTTTTATCCAGTTCGGTCATAGTAACCCCTTGCCCGAATTGCAGATTT
>PXDF01000236.1 GCA_003566455.1 Desulfonatronovibrio sp. | reverse complement strand
TTTCTTTCTGATCTCTGGTGGGCTTGGCGATCTTGTCAAGCTCTGCGACAACCGCTTCCACGGCCTTTTCAACGCCGCGCTTAATGGCCATGGGATTGCGTCCCGCAGCAACAAGCTTTACGCCTTCATCAAAAATGGCCTGAGCCAGCACTGTGGCTGTGGTGGTTCCATCTCCGGCTACGTCGCTGGTCTTGGAAGCTACTTCCTTTACCATCTGGGCGCCCATGTTCTCGAACCTGTTTTCCAACTCGATTTCTTTTGCAACGGTTACGCCGTCTTTGGTGATAGTCGGCGATCCAAAGGATTTCTCAATAACAACGTTTCTTCCCTTGGGCCCCAAGGTAACCTTTACCGCCTCGGCCAGTTTATCCATACCTTTCTGCAGTTTTTCACGTGCTTTAACATCAAACATTATCTGCTTAGCAGCCATATTATTTCCTCCTTAAAAAATTTGTATACCGGATTCTTACTCAATGATAGCCAGGATATCATCTTCGCGCATTACAAGGTGCTCAACACCATCAATCTTGACTTCAGTACCAGCGTACTTATTAAAAAGTACATTGTCACCGGCCTTGACTGACATGGGTATGACCTTGCCTTCGTCGGATGTCTTGCCAGGACCGGCCGCGACAACCTTTCCCTTGATGGGTTTTTCCTTGGCAGTATCAGGAATGATGATTCCGCCCTTGGTTACTTCTTCTTCCTCGAGACGTTTGACCAGCACCCTGTCGTGCAACGGCTTCAAATTCATAACGTTTACCTCCATAAAAGATTAATTTTGATTTTTTGGGTCAAACAAAACAACTGGACTTATAAACATACTGTTAGCACTCGTCAAGGTTGAGTGCTAACATTTTTTTAAAAAAATCAGAATCACTGGTTTTCTTTGACAAAAGATCAATTTTTGGGCAGGCAAGTTCGGTGAATCGGTGAATCGGTGAAGCGTTTAATAAGTGAATCGGTTAATCAGTGAATCGGTTAATCGGTGAATCGGGGGTCGGGGAAGAAAGACCTAGAGAATGAGAGACTGAGAGATAAAGAAAGAGCTGGGAAGAAGGGATTCAGGAGTCGGGGATCGGACGTCGGATATCAGAAATTAATCCTCCAACACCTGTGCTTTTTATTTACTGACCACTGACAACTAACGCATTGACCACTGGCATCTGGTCACTGGCCCCTGATTGATCCCTTAACCCTTGGCCCTTGTTCCTTGGTCCTTGGTCCTTAACCATTAACCCTGAAATTCTTAACATACTTTTGGAAATACGCGATGCTGGATATAAAATTTGTTCGAAAAAATCCTGATCTTGTGGCAATGAGTCTCAAAAAGCGGGGATCAGACCTGGACATGGGTTATTTTCTCAGGCTGGATCAGGAACGCAGACGGGTCATTCAGAAGACGGAAGAGCTTAAAATGGAGCGCAATAAAGCTTCTGCTGAAGTTGCAAAAGCCAGGAAACAGGGCCAGGACACCTCTGGGCTTTTGACCGGTCTTGGTGAACTGTCGTCCAGGATCAAGGAACTGGACGCAGCCTTGAGGGAGATCGATGAGAACGTTCAGGACTGGATCATGTCTGTCCCTAACATTGTCCATGAAGATGTACCTGATGGTTTAAATGAGGATGATAATCTGGAGATAAAAAAATGGGGCAACAGACCTGTGTTTTCTTTTACCCCCAGAGAACACTGGGAAATAGGAACCCGGCTCAAAGGCCTTGATTTTGAAAAGGGGGCCAGTGTTACAGGCTCCAGATTTGTGTTTTATTTTGATTGGGCCGCTCGTATGGAAAGGGCTTTGATCAACTTCATGCTGGACGTGCAGACAATGGAACATGGGTATACTGAAACCATTCCGCCCATGATGGTCAACAGGGCCAGCATGACAGCCACCGGCCAGCTGCCCAAGTTTGAGTCCGACCTTTTCAAGGTGGAGGGCTGGGAATATTTTCTCATACCCACGGCAGAGGTGCCCCTGACCAATATCTATCAGGGGGAGATAATGGCTGAAGCTGATCTGCCCAGAGGCTTTGCGGCCTACACAGCCTGTTTCCGCTCAGAAGCCGGTTCACACGGCAAGGATACCAGAGGCATCATCAGACAGCATCAGTTCAACAAGGTGGAGCTGGTCTGGTTCGCCCATCCTGACAGATCATACGAACAGCTGGAGCTGCTTCTCTCCCACGCGGAAAAGATCCTTCAGCTTCTTGGAATTCACTACAGGGTGGTGGTCCTTTGCACTGGAGACCTTGGCTTCGGCTCAGCCAAGACTTATGATGTTGAGGTGTGGCTTCCGGGTCAGGGCAGATACAGGGAGATTTCATCCTGTTCCAATTTTGAGGATTTTCAGGCCAGGCGGGGTAATATCAGGTTCAAACCCAGTCAGGGCGGTAAGACGCGGTTTGTTCACACCCTGAACGGTTCCGGCCTGGCCGTGGGCAGAACCATGGTGGCCATATTGGAAAATTTCCAGCAGAATGACGGCTCATTTATTGTTCCAGAGGTCTTAAGGCCCTATATGGGCGGTATTGAACGCGTAGGGCAAAAGGGATAATGGTCAGAATCTGTTTAAAAGATGGTATATTTTTATTGACAATCCTTTCCTATACAATTAAATTCATATGTTTTCGGCACATGGGCCGTTAACTCAGTCGGTAGAGTATCTGCCTTTTAAGCAGAGAGTCGCAGGTTCGACCCCTGCACGGCCCACCACAGCATGTCTTTACCTTTCCCATGTCCCCATCGTCTAGTGGCCCAGGACGCCGGCCTCTCACGCCGGTAACGGGGGTTCAAATCCCCCTGGGGACGCCACGCTTTCCAGACATTGCCCAAAAGCCAGGAGTAAAATTTGGAATAAAAAAATTTTTTTATTCCTAATTTGCTCTTTTTTACCCTCTGAAAAAACACCTTCCAGATAATCTTATACCAACCCTAAGCTATGCAGATATTTTTCCGTTGTGGTGTTTTATTTATGGAGCAGTATGGCCTGGATCGTGGGCAGCGGGACACCCGACCTGGGCCAGGCTTGAGGACGTGCTCCAGGGCAAGGCTGAAATAACAGAGGCCATTGTCAGGGACCCTGAAACAGGCCTGCATTTGCTCATGGCCCATGGCAACGCCCCGGCCGTGGGCGAGATGCTTGGTTCCAAGCGCATGCAGACCATGCTGGACAGGTTCAAGGAATACTACGAGCTGATTATACTGGACACCCCGCCCATCATGGGCGTGTCCGACGCCTGGAGCCTGGCTAAAAACGTGGATTCGGTCGTGTTTCTGGTCCGCTGGGCAGAGACGCCCAGGGAAACCGTGCGCGCGGCCCTGCGTCAGATGGAGCTTCTGGACATCAATGTTGGAGGCATTGTCCTGTCCATGGTCAATCTGCGCCAGCAGTCAAAATATGGTTACGGCGGGTACGGCTACTACTACGGCAAGTACAAGGAGTATTACAAAGAGTAGGGCCCAGGGGCTAGGGGCAAGGGCCAAGGGAAGAAGCGGTGAGAGGTGAGAAGTGAAACGAAGGGACTGAGAGACTGAGAGACTATAGCGACTTGGGCGATGGAGTGAGGCAGAAGTCAGAATTTTTCAGGAGTGGATTTCCTGGATCTGTTTCCAGGAAATAACCTGAGCAAGAGAACGTTTCTGGGAGTTGTCGCCGCCGTACACGATGTAGCTTTGAATCTGCCCTTTTTGACCCGCGTCTTTCATTCGATCCGCGAACCGCTTGATATTTTTAAAGAAGTCTTCATTAATTGTTGTACCCGATTTG
>PXDF01000117.1 GCA_003566455.1 Desulfonatronovibrio sp. | reverse complement strand
GGTGCGCACCGGAGAAGTAAGTGAGCTGGGCCGCATTGCAGAGAAGACCAGGGAAATGGAAGATGTGCAAACACCCATCCAGCAGAAGATGGCCTGGCTGGGTAAGGCCATTGGCGTGGCCGTGTTTGTATTATCCCTGGTGGTTATTGGCATGGGTCTGCTCATGGGCTGGGAACCGCGGGAGATTATTCGAACCGCGGTAGCCCTGGCTGTGGGTACGGTTCCTGAGGCTCTGCCCATAGTTCTCACTGTGACCCTTGCAGTGGGCGTCCAGCGCATGGCGAAAAGAAACGCCATAATCCGGCAGCTGCCGGCTGTGGAAACCCTGGGTTCAACCACTGTGATCGGCTCTGACAAAACAGGGACCCTCACAGCAAACCAGATGACAGTCAAGGCAATCTGGACCGGGGGCAACCGTTACCAGGTAACCGGGACAGGATATAACGCGGACGGAGAAATAAAGTCAGACCAGGAAGATAGAGAAGAAGGTGATGAGGCAGTCAAAAAGATTCTGCTGGCCGGGCTTCTGGCTTCTGAAACAGAAAAGCTTCCTGATGAAGGAAAGAGTGGTGGAGGCGATCCCACTGAAATGGCTCTGCTGGCCAGTGCCTTAAAGGGGGGGTATGAAATCAAAGAGACCCGGGAGAAATATTCCCAGCTGGATATTATTCCTTTTGAATCTGAACAGAAGTTTATGGCTACTCTCAATGAAACCCCGGATGGTCCTGGGGTTTTCCTGAAAGGGGCGCCTGAAGCTGTGCTGGAGCGGTGCAGCAGACAGTTGACCTCAGACGGGGGGGAGGAAGATCTGGATAAGGATAAGGCCAGGGAAACAGCTGAAAAAATGGCTGACGAAGGCTACAGGGTTATTGGCCTGGCCCTGGGCTCCACGGACCAGAAGAATTTTGACGGCAATGATCCCGGGGAAGGGCTGATTTTTGCCGGATTTCAGGGGCTGGAAGATCCGGTCCGTCCAGAGGCTGTGGATGCGGTCAAAGCTGCCCATGAATCCGGCATCCGGGTACTTATGCTTACAGGCGATCACGCGAGAACCGCCAGGGCCATCGGGCATCAGCTTGGCCTTGATGACGAGGACGGTCGTGCTGAAGAGGGCCGCAATCTCGAAGACATGTCTGATGATGATATTGATGAACTTGCAAAAGAAGTCAATATCTACGCACGCGTTTCACCGGAGCATAAACTAAAGCTGGTGGAAACCCTCAAGGGGCATGGTCATATAGTGGCGGTCACAGGAGACGGAGTCAATGACGCGCCTGCACTTCAGGCAGCGCCTCTGGGAGTGGCCATGGGCAAGGCCGGAACTGATGTTGCCCGCGAAGCATCAGATATGGTGCTGGCGGATGATAATTTTTCAAGTATCACCAACGCAGTACAGGAAGGCCGGGTGGTTTTCGCCAATATACGAAAAGTCACCTACTTTCTGCTTTCCACGGGTGTGGGGCTTGTGATCACCATACTTTCCGCTCTTTTCGGTCCTTGGCCTCTGCCATACGTGGCAGCCCAGGTATTGTGGATAAATCTGGTGACCAAGGGTCTGCAGGACGTATCCCTGGCATTTGAGCCGGGTGAGCCAGGTCTGCTTCGGGAGCCGCCGCGATCACCAAAAGAGGGTGTAATCAATAAGCCTGTGCTTATGCGTATGATCGGGTTCGGCATCTACATGGCCATTGGAACCCTGGCCGTGTTCTGGTGGATTGTGCAGCAGGATGTTTCTCTGGAAATGTCTAGAAGCGTTGCCATGACCCAGATGGTTATGTTCCAGTTTTTCCATGTCTTTAACTGCCGTTCCATGCACAGGTCGCTTTTTCAGATGAATCCCCTGGGCAATCCGTATTTGCTGGGCAGCGTGGGGCTGGCTCTGCTGGCACATCTGGGAATTCTTCATGTGTCCTGGCTGCAGGCGGTTTTCAGCACCGAACCTTTATCCCTTGAAATATGGGCGGTAATTGTTGCGGTAAGTGCCACAATTATTGTGGTCTCCGAGATAGACAAGATGTCCATCCGCTGGAGTAGAAAAAAAAGCCGCGAAAAAAGAAGCAATAAACAGCACATCACTGACAATAAGGAGTAAATTATGCAAGACAACACAAAACGACACAGCAAGGTGGCCATAGTGGGCACCGGCCTTGTGGGCATGTCGTATGCCTACGCCATGACCATCAAAGGACTTGTAAGAGAGATCAGCCTCATTAACCGCACACCTGAAAAGGCTGAAGGCGAGGCAATGGACCTGAGTCATGGACTGCCGTTTACAAAGCCGGTTGATATACGCTCAGGCGGATATGAACTGTGCAAAGACGCCCAGATGGTGATTATTGCGGCCGGAGCCAGTCAGAAAGAAGGAGAGACCAGGATGGATCTGGCCAGGCGTAATGTCAAAATTGTTGAGGACGTTGTGCAGCGGATCATGGAGCACAATCCTGATCCCATTCTGCTCATGGTCAGCAACCCAGTGGATATTCTAGCCTATGTCGCTCTCAAAGTTTCGGGATTGCCGCCAGAGCGGGTGATCAGTTCCGGAACCGTTCTTGATACTATGCGTTTCAGATACCTGCTCTCTGAGTTTTACAACATGGATTCGCGAAATGTTCATGGATATGTGATAGGGGAACACGGAGACAGCGAGGTTCTGGTGTGGAGCCGGGTCAATATTGCGGGTATCTCCCTTATGGACTGGTGCCAGGCTTGTTCTAAATCAATTCATCCCAAAATGCAGGAGATTGAAGAAGACGTGCGCAAGGCAGCTTACCATATCATCGAAAAAAAGGGGGCTACTTATTATGCCATTGCCCTGGCCATGAACCGAATTACTGAGGCGGTGTTCATGAATCAGCAAAGCGTGCTTACGGTGGGGACATTGATGAAAGGAGAATACGGCATTGAAGATGTCTGTCTGTCCCTGCCCTGTGTTCTGGGGTCAAAGGGAGTCAGTTATATATTTTCCAATCCCCTGGCTGAAGATGAGGAGAAGGCTTTGCAGGATTCAGCCAGGGTACTCAGAGAAGGACTGGATTCTGTGGGGTACTGAGCTGAAGCAGTGGGGCTTGTCCTGCCGTTTTTTAATCAACGCAGACCGAGGTTGTAATGATATCAAAAAAAGGCTCTTCGACGTTACCTGTGGATTTTGCCAGCCGTTGAACTATCAATAAGTGAGCAGTAAATCTACATAAAACGTCGAATCTAAAAAGCAGGATAAGCAACAAACTGGAAAATTCAAGCCCCCCGGACTTTATTTCCGTATTTCTTTTTCAGCCACCTGAGAAAAATATAAAGCAGTACGATAAGAGCCAGGGCAACATAAAAAAGAACCGGATCCAGTTCCATCACTGATCTGCCAAGCACGATAAAAGGTATTCCCTGAGGCCACTGAACAACAACGTTCATCAGGACGCAATAGCTGAAGGGTACACCGGCCAGGGGAAGGATATAATTTTTCCCGGCATAGGGGATGCCGGGTATGGCCAGAAACAGAAAGCTGAATGGACCAACACCTTTTTTTGGTAATTCAGGAACAGGGTAGCCCATTTTGCGGAAGAATCTTTGAAGCGGCAGGCGCAGCCAACCGGCCAGATAATAACCGATGAGTGCATGGATCGGAAGGATGACCAGCCAGAGCATGGAGGCATAAAAGATTCCAAACTTGATTCCTCCCGTGACCAGGAATATGCTGATGGGGAAACCAATTACCGGCAGGACAATCATTAATGCAATGAACAGTGCAGGAGACATATTTTTGTCGATAAGAGAT
>PXDF01000174.1 GCA_003566455.1 Desulfonatronovibrio sp. | reverse complement strand
CAGGACTTCTGGGCCACCACCTCCAACAAGCAGCTCAATTTTGTCCAGCATGTGCGCACCATGCTCAAGACCACCGGGCAGGCGGCCGTGGTGGTTCCGGATAATGTGCTTTTTGAAGGGGGAGCCGGTGAAACAGTGCGGCGAAAGCTCCTGGACAACACCGACCTGCACACCATCTTGAGACTTCCCACCGGCATCTTTTACGCCCAGGGGGTCAAGGCCAACGTGATATTTTTCGATAATAAACCTGCGGCCAAAGCCCCCTGGACCAGAGAGGTCTGGTTCTATGATTTCAGGACCAACATCCATTTCACCAAAAAGAAAAACCTGATGGCTTACGAAGACCTCAAGGAGTTTATTTCCTGCTACAATCCCAGGAACCGCCATCAGCGCAAAGAAACCTGGTCTGAAAACAACCCGGACGGCAGGTGGCGCAGATTCAGCTATGACGAGATCACCGCCCGGGATAAAACCAGCCTGGACATCTTCTGGATCAGGGATGAGAGCCTGGCTGATCTGGACAACCTGCCCGACCCGGATGTGCTGGCCGAAGAGATCGTGGAAAACCTGGAGGCCGGCGCCCAGAGTTTCAGGCGGATCATGGAATCCATCAATGGACGATAGTACCTCAACACA
Organism: Desulfonatronovibrio sp.; assembly: GCA_003566455.1. Lineage (GTDB taxonomy): Bacteria > Desulfobacterota > Desulfovibrionia > Desulfovibrionales > Desulfonatronovibrionaceae > Desulfonatronovibrio. Next base: position 3,157 of record PXDF01000174.1, on the reverse strand, counting down.
GATTGGATTTGGGGAATCAGACAAGGATACCAAGTCTTCTATGTTTACTGCGTCCTCTTTTTACCCTGAAATCTCGGCCAATGCAGCTCTGACACTGGCCACTGTAGCCGGTTATCTCCTGGACCGGCAGATCCGGGCCCTGGCTGAGTCCTTTGAAAAAGAAGGCGGCCACTGGGAGGTTTTGTAATGACCAGGTATGGTGGTCATGGGGGTGCCGCTGGAGATCAGAGGCTTCCAGTGGAACCGAATTTTTATACTTAGACGCTGATCCCTTGACTGATGCATCAAATAAGTGCATCATTATACATATACTTTATTGCACAGGAGAGCCATGTGAGAACAACCATAAATATTGAAGACGAGCTTATTGAAAAGGCTTCAAGGTTAACCGGGATCAAGGAAAAGACCTCTCTTGTAAAGCTCGGGCTAGAAGCACTCATCGCCAGGGAGAGCAGCAGAAGACTCGCGAAACTGGGTGGAAGCGAGAAAGACTTACAGAAAATTCCACGCAGGAGACACTCAAGTGCCTGATTTTGTTCTTGTTGACACATCAGTGTGGGTCAAGCACTTGAGAGAAGGTTATCACCACCTGGCTGAACTGCTTGAACAGGGAAATGTTGCCTGTCATCCATTTATAATTGGTGAGCTTGCATGTGGAGGAATCAGGAAAAGAAATGAAATACTTGGCTTGCTCAATGATCTGCCATCTACTGATCTCCTTGATCATTCAGAGGTCATGGAATTTATTGAAAGCCGGCAAATTATGAATAAAGGTATTGGATATATTGATGTTCATCTGCTTGGATCAGGGCTTGTCTCTGAAACTCCTCTTTGGACATTGGATAAGGCGCTCCAGAAAGCGGCCGGACTTCTATCCATCAGGTACGAGCCCTGAGGATAAAAGATCAGGAGGACAGAATAGGGATTCTGGATTATCAGCATCAGTTTCAATGTAACACCAGTCCGGGACAGGAGATAATTTCTCGTGCCGGGTGTCATTATAAATGAAGATGATATAAAGCTGGACATGTGATTTAAAAAAACAAGCACATCTTTCTGAAGGTGAAATCCCAGGACGGCGAAGTTCAGGTTTCAGCACCCAAGCATTTGAAAACAGATGGAATCAGTCCTTTTGGTCGGACAACTTCTTAAGGTTACGCACAGGGACAATTGGTGAAATATAGTATGTTGAGCAAAAAAGCAGGCAAGGCTCCAGGTTCAATGGATTATGTGGGGCCCAGCATGGACAAACCCGTACTGATTGAACGAATCAGTTATGACCAGGAAAACCTGATAATTGAAACCATAAGCCACAAACAGCCATTTCCGGTTAAAGAGAATCTCATAAATTTTATTCTTGTTCATGGAGTTCATGATGTGGAGGCTGTCCGGGCCATCAGCGAGGAATTTGATATTCATCCTCTGATCCGGGATGATATTGTCAACACCCTGCATCGTCCAAAGCTCGACTGGGACGGCAGACATCTTTTCCTGACCATGAAGACCTGTTTTCTGGAAAACGAATCCCGGGACATGGTGTTTGAGCAGGCCAGTTTTTTTATTTCCGGCGATACACTTATCTGCTTTCGCCAGAACAGAGATGATATTTTTGGAAAAATCAAGAAGCGTCTGGAAAACAGGGAAAGCAGAATCAGAAAACTCGGGGTGGATTATCTGCTCTATGTGCTTATGGATGTTTTAATAGACAACTATTTCAGTGTATTAGAGAAGATGGGTGTTGACCAGGATGAATTGCAGGAGGAAATGATTGAACAGCCCGCTCAGGAGCAGCTGGAAAGGATATTTCAGATCAGAAGGGATTCATCTGCCCTGAGGCAGGCGATCTGGCCTTTGAGGGAAATATTAAATTCAATTCAAAACCGCGAGATCAGTTTATTTGGGGCTGAAACCAGAGTATTCTTCAAGGATCTGCAAGACCATTGCCTGCAGATAATGGACAACCTTGAAATGATCCGGGAGATGAACACCACCCTACACGAAATCTATCTTTCCCTGATCAGCCATCGAATGAATACGGTCATGAAACTGCTGACCATGATTGCCACCATATTTATTCCCCTGACATTTATCGCCGGAGTATACGGCATGAATTTTGAGTTCATGCCCGAGCTTACCTGGAAATCAGGGTATTTTCTCTGTCTTGGCCTGATGGCTGCCATAGGTCTGGGCCTGGCAGGTTTTTTCAAATATAAAAACTGGTTTTAATTTCTTAAAAATCTGTCTCAGTGATCTGGGATCACGCCCGTGCAGATTGGAAACTCATGTTTTTGATTGACATGCAAGTCAAAAAACAGCCGTTCCGCCCTGAAGCATATTCCTGGACCGGGCTCAGGCAGATCTAATGTAAAAATACCGTTTGATCCGCACGGACCGGTGCCGGCTGAGGCAGCTGGGCCGGGAATCAATGTTTCTTATTTACAATAAAAGAACAGGACTTAAATATTATTTCTGCCGGGGCACGAAAAGAACAGGCAGGCCCTGGAAATAACAAAAAGGAAGTGCTATGCGTGCAAAATTCGTCAGCAAGCAGGCTTTTTTCAAGACCTGCGCCGTACTGATTATATGGATGACAGCCTGGGCAGTACCGGGGTCTGGCCCGGCTGAAGCTCAGCAGACATACAAGGAGATGAAAATGGAATTCAATAAGCCGTCCAGGGAGGAACTTGAAAAAATCCTTACCCCCCTTCAGTTCAGGGTCACCCAGGATGACGGGACCGAGCCTCCTTTCAAGAATGAGTACTGGGACAATAAGAAACAGGGCATATACGTAGATATTGTTTCAGGAGAGCCTCTGTTCAGCTCAACAGACAAGTTTGATTCGGGCACAGGCTGGCCCAGTTTTACCAGGCCGGTCAAACCTGACGCGGTAACAGAACATACCGACAGAAAGCTGTTCATGACCCGCGTTGAGGTCAGAAGCAGGATAGCGGATTCGCACCTGGGCCATGTATTTAATGACGGACCTGAGCTTACCGGCCTTCGGTACTGCATCAACTCGGCCTCCCTGCGCTTCATCCCCAGGGAAAAGATGCAGGATGAAGGGTACACGGAATTTCTGTACCTGTTTGAGTGATTCAACTGATGCATGGGAGTCAGCTCAGGTCCTTTGACTTCGCCCCAGTGGAATGGATCGCTT
>PXDF01000037.1 GCA_003566455.1 Desulfonatronovibrio sp. | reverse complement strand
CGGAAGCCTTTGAATATTTGCGCTCTGTGGAACTGATGCTTTGCAGCCAGGCCAATCATGTGGTGGTGGTGTCGGAAAACGACAAAAACATCCTGGTAAGAGACGGTATTGACCCGCGCCGGGTTCACTATATTCCCCATGGAATAGACCTTGACCGCTTTGATAATTCATCCGCTCAAGATATTCGCGGCAGATATGGTGTAAACCCTGACGAAACTTTGCTTGTATATCACGGTACTTATCTCTATCCTCCCAATCTTGAAGCTGTCGGGATCATGGCCGACAATATCCTGCCAATACTCAGGAAGAAGGGAATCCATGCAAAACTGCTTGCGGTCGGCCCCCATCCTCCCAACCGTTCATGGAAAGACGTTATTTTCACAGGTTCAGTGGAAAACGTGGCCCCTTATCTGAAAAGCGGGGATGTGGCCGTGGTACCCCTGCTCAGGGGAGGCGGGACCCGCATGAAAATTCTGGACTATTTCGCAGCGGGTATTCCTGTTGTCTCAACAGCCAAAGGTATAGAGGGCATCAATGCGGTAAGCGACAAACACGCAGTAATTGTGGAAGAAGCAGATGATAAATTCGCCAGCGCGATAGTGGAACTGTTGAAAGACCCTGACAGGGCTTCAAGAATGGGCAAAAACGGACGTCTTTTCGCCGAGGAGCTGGACTGGAAAATAATCGGCAGGAAATATATCGAAATAATGGGCCTTTAATGTCCTCTTAAGGATCAGTATAATGAAAGATTATATAAAACGCAAAATAACCGGAACCAGCCTGGAGCCTTTGGCCAGGAAGGTGTGGAACCGTTATCTCGCGTTGAACAAAGGCACAGCGAATAACCACCGTGCGGCTTATGGGCCGTTTCAGGACCACGAAACCACGGACCTGACCAGGGCTTATGATTATGATAGGCTGATTGAGGAAGAAAAAGAACACTACTCAAAGATAGAGGTTACTGAAAAACTTACCGAAGGCGGCAAACATGCCCATAAAGCCTGGGAATTTTACTGGAAGAGGGTTTCCGAAAATATTCAGGCAAGCTCAGGCACGTACGGCAATCTCGTGGCATACCTGGAGAAAAACGTACCTGAAGACAAAAAGATCAATGTGCTCAGTCTCGGCAGCGGTTATTGCGGCCATGAAATCATGATGGCCGAGCAGTTCTCCAGGGAATACGAAATACTTTGCGTGGATATTAACGAGGACCTGTTCAAAAAGGCCAGAGAAGTCGCTGACGGCAGAGATCTTGGCCTTTCTTTTGAAGTCAGGGATTTGAACTTTATAGAAATACCGCCAGGAAAATATGATCTCATATTCGCCCACGCTGTCCTGCATCATATCATCAACCTGGAACGTCTGTACGGACAAATCGCCGGGGGACTGACCGCTGAGGGCTTGTTCCACCTCATCGAGGTCGTTGGCAAAAACCGGCTGCTTATCTGGGAGGAAAACCAGGCAGTGGTCAATAAGCTTTTGGACATCTGTCCGGCCGGGCTTGTAGCTGACACCCGGATTCACGTCACTGAGGAAGAGGAGGGCATGGAGGGAGTGCGCCAGGAAGAAATCCTGCCTCTTCTTAAAGACTATTTTTACCCGCAATACGAACATCTGCATGGGGCTTTTATGCGCTATGTCTGTCTTGATGAGAGACTGGGCAAAGCCCTTTGTCCGTCCCGGACCGAAGCCAGGAAATATCTCGATTTTCTCATTGATTGCGACGAAAGCTGCGTGCGCAGAAAGCTTTTAAAACCTCTGGAAGTGTGGGGGGTCTACCGCCCAAAAAAGAGCAAGGACTTTAAACAAGCCCAGGACAAACCCGATAAATTTTCTTTTGGTGATACTGATCAGAATAAAAAGATCAGTCTGGATCATCTTTTTGAAAATCTGCCTCTCAGCAATGATCCAGGATTCAGTCCGGCAAATCAGCAGCCCCTTGAGCACCAGAAGCTTCCCCTGGAAAGGCTCTTTCTGTTTGATGATGTCCGGGGCAAGACTGTTCTGGAAATTGGCGCGGATGACGCCGCTTTGCTGTACAGGCTTAAAGAAAGGGGAATGCGCCGGGGAATGGGGATCAATAACTGGTACTGGGATGATCAGAAGGTCAAGGCTCTCAAGTTTCCGGGAGATATTATCCTGTCCTACGGGGATATAGGATCTTTGCCCCTTGAGGACGAAAGCTTTGACCTGATTTTTACTGTGGCCGCGTTCGAACATATCCACGACCTCGAGACGGCCGTTGACGAGATGTACCGCCTGCTCAAGCCCGGCGGCATTGTTTACAGCTTTTTCGGACCTCTCTGGTCTTCAGGGGTTGGACATCATCTATATTTTGAAAGAAACGGCGTCTGGTACAGGTTTTCAGATAAGGAAACGGTCCTTCCCATACTGGATGATTATGATCACCTGCTCCTGGACAGGGAAAAGATGTCAGCCAGGCTAAGAGCCGGATGGGACGATGAAGCAGTGGAGGAGTTTATTTACCAGATTTATGATAATCCCCATATAAACAGATATATGTTCTCAGACTACATGCGGATTTTTGAAGATTCCGACTTTAAGGTTGTGCATCTGGAAAATCTGGGCAGGATGGAGATTAAGCCCGGAGTTTATGAGAGTTTGTGCTCCATGTATGGTGAAAGAAACGATTTCAGTTGCGCGACTCTGGAGGTGGTTTTAAAGAAAGATTGATATTATCCATTATTTACATCCTGTTAGGGGACTGAAGAAAGATTATTTGCCTCCCAGGCGTATCGGATAAATTTTTTACAGCTGTTCAAAAATTCTAGGCGTCAGTCCGGCACCCACTTGAGATGTCAGTAAAGACTTATGCCGGGCCGGGACGATAATACTCACTACATGGGTGCCGGATAAAAGAGCAATGAGTGAAAATTTGAAAACATAACCCGGAACCCAGAACGTTGAACCTCTGAACGGGGAACGGGGAACGCTTAAACCTTGAACATTGAACACAACCTGCAGCTACGCAGTAATTGGAAATTTCAACAGCCTGTTAATGTCATTTAGTACACACAACCACCCTTCGTGCTAATCCCCAGGGAATGTTTATCTCCGGATTGACCAGTTTTGCCTCGGAAAAACCCTGATTTTTTAGCCTCTGGACAATGTCCGCGCCGTAGTTCCTGAAAACAAGGGTTCCTTTGTGATCCCGGGCCGGATCAATATGGTATTCCGGAGGCAGAAGGTGTTCAATCCGGCCATTTGGTTTCAACCTGGCTCTTTCCACTGTTTCTACTGATCCGCTCAAGGGGACCGTGAAAATAAACAAGCCTCCCGGGCGCAGGACTCTGAATATTTCGGAAAAACCCTTCAGATCATCAGGGACATGTTCAAACACCTCGGTGGATGTACAAATATCGAAGCTTTTATCAGAATAGGTAAGATTTTGAACGTCCTGACACTGTACTCCGTTATGAAATTCCCCTGGGCCGACCTGATCAAAGTATTCTGAAAAAGTCAGCTTTCCGGCCCTTTGTTTCAGGTGTTTAAACAAAGGTCCTCTGGAAGATAATTCATATACCTCCTTGGATTCTAGATCGCCTGCCGCTGCACTGAGCACTGCCGCCAGGGACATGGTTACCGCGCTGGACCTGCACCACAGACAGCGCACAGCAAGCTCGTTTTCATCAAGCCTGACAATTATCCGCCTGGACATGCATAAAGGGCAATGTTCCAGGCAAATCGACAGATGTCTCCATTTTATCATTGAAAAAAGTTTTGGAAAAATATAGATCATTTAATTTTGTAAGGTTAATAGTTTGAACTGTATTTCTTTG
>PXDF01000128.1 GCA_003566455.1 Desulfonatronovibrio sp. | reverse complement strand
TGATCTTCAGAAAAGATTGGACGACGCCTTAGCCGAGCGCGTCCAGCTGCGTGCGGAAAATGAACGTTTAAGAGGTCTTTTGGGCTTACCATCGAACAGTAGCAGACTTGAGGAAAAAATTTCGGAAAAGAGTCCAGGCTGTGCATCATCAAACAAGACAGAATCCGCCTCTGCTGTTATGAAAGGCAGATTTTCGCCGGAACAAAAAATTGTCATATTTCGTAAACTGTTTCGTGGCCGGGAAGATGTCTATCCTGTCCGCTGGGAAAGCAAAAACGGCAAATCCGGCTATAGCCCAGCCTGCGCCAATGCATGGAAAAGTCCTTTATGCGGCAAGCCCAAGGTAAAATGCGGCCAATGTGAAAACCGCAGTCTATTGCCAGTGGATGATCAAGTTATTTTTAAGCATTTGTCCGGCAAACAAACCATCGGAGTGTACCCGCTTCTGGCGGATGATACCTGTTGGTTTCTGGCGGCTGATTTCGATAAAAAATCCTGGCAGGAAGACGCATTGATTTTTCTTGAGTTGTGTCGGGAGATGGAGGTTCCTGCGATTCTTGAGCGTTCCAGATCCGGTAAAGGAGGCCATGTCTGGATTTTCTTCGACGCTCCTGTACCTGCGGCATCAGCCCGCAAGCTGGGATGCGCGCTATTGACCAGGGCAATGGAACGCCGGAGGGAATTGGGCCTGGATTCCTATGATCGTTTCTTCCCCAATCAGGACACCCTACCCAAGGGGGGCTTCGGTAATTTGATCGCTTTGCCGTTGCAGTATTACCCAAGGGCGAGTGGCAACAGTATTTTTTTAGATCCTGCATTAAAGCCGTACCAGGATCAATGGTCATTTCTGGCCGGAGTAGCCAGGATGAGCCGTGAAAATTTAGAATCTTTAGTTCTGGATGCCGGTGAAAAGGGCCGGATCGTTGGTGTCCGAAGCAGTGTGGATGATGACGGTTCCAGAAAACCCTGGACTCTGCCACCTTCCGGGAAAAAACTTGATAAAACCGTCAATGGTTCTTTGCCTTCACAAGTATCAATAATTCAGAGCAATCAGGTTTACGTGGAGAAGGATGGCTTACCTTCATCGGTTCTCAACTGTTTGTCCAGGCTGGCAGCATTTCAGAATCCGGAGTTCTACAAGGCCAAAGCCATGCGTTTGTCCACATTTGGCAAACCCAGGGTTATTGCCTGTGCAGAAGAATTTCCCCATCATCTGGCTCTGCCCAGGGGCTGTCTGGATGAGACGCTCGAACTTTTCAAATATTATGGTATGCGGGTGAATATCTCAGACCAACGATTTTCTGGAAATTCTATAAAAGTGCGGTTCAACGGGGTGTTGACCTCAGAGCAAAAACATGCTGCCAAGTATATCTCAATGTATGAGTGCGGTGTATTGTCGGCTGCCACAGCCTTCGGCAAGACCGTTATCGCGGCCTGGCTCATTGCTGAAAGAAAAGTGAACACCTTGATTCTGGTTCATCGCAGGCAATTGATGGATCAGTGGCATGAGCGCCTGAGCACGTTCCTGGATTTATCCTCCAATTCCATTGGCAGGTATGGCGGAGGCAAGACTAAAACAAGCGGTGGGGTGGATATTGCCACCCTGCAGAGCTTGAATCGAAAAGGTGAGATCAAGGATATGGTGGCTGATTATGGACAGATAATTGTGGACGAATGTCATCATGTGTCTGCCTTCAGTTTTGAACAAGTGCTTAGAAAGGCCAAGGCCAAATATGTATGCGGGCTTACCGCCACACCAATCCGCAAGGATGGACATCAACCTATAATTTTCATGCAATGTGGTCCGGTGCGCTTTCGGGTGGACCCCAAAAAGCAGGCCGCCAAAAGATCTTTTGAGCATATTGTCCTTCCCAGACAGACAGGCTTTGCCATGCCCCTGAACTCTAAAGAGCCTACTATTCAAGAGATTTACACAGCCCTGTCTCAGGATGAAGGCAGGAATGAGATGATATTCAACGACATTCTAAAGACCCTGGATGATGGTCGATCACCAATCTTACTGACGAATCGCGTCAGTCACGTGGATTATTTTAAAGGGCGACTTCAAGACTTTGTACGCAACATCATTGTCCTCAAGGGGGGAATGGGTAAAAGACAAAGAGAATCCGTTTCAGAAAAGCTGGCAGCTATACCAGACACAGAGGAACGGCTTTTGGTAGCTACAGGAAGTTATATTGGCGAAGGTTTTGATGATTCCCGCCTAGACACACTTTTTCTTGCAGCACCTGTTTCCTGGCGGGGGACTTTGCAGCAGTATGCCGGACGGCTTCACCGCCTGCACCACAATAAGCGCAAGGTCATTATCTATGATTATGTTGATGAGATGGTGCCGCAGCTGGCCCGTATGTATAACAAGCGCCTGGCCGGTTATCGGGTCATGGGATATGAAATTCATTGAATAATTTTTAAAAAATTCGGGAGGAGTCAATGGAGTATGATAAAGACAAGGTTGATGAGATGACCATGGCGCTTCTGTACTTGGTCATGTGGCAGGATGGAGGTTGTGAGCGGGCATGGAAAGGATTTGACTGGGACACTGTGGACAGGCTTCATCAAAAGGGATGGATTTCTGATCCCAGGGGAAAAGCTAAATCTGTCGCTGTGACTTCGGAAGGAGTTAAAAAAGCGCAAGATCTGTTCAGAAAGCATTTCCAAGGGTCCGAGCTGGGTGCGACAGGATAAGCTGCAGGGTCTTATCGAGCTTAAATATCACAGCATCGGCGATGCAGTCAATATCCGGGAAGTGTTTGTGGGCTTTCAAAAGCGCCTTTACTGATTACTCTCACCCAGGGCATCTGCAATGCCCGCACTCCATAACCTACCCATTCCTCGTCAAACGCATAGTGTGTAACTTATGCGTTAACTTACCCATTTACAGCAGGAGCAATTCAGTCCAATTATTTGATTGGGATGCGGATTATTGAAGAAGAACAAAGCGGGAAGGAGCGTGCAGAGTATGGTAAAGAAACACTAAAGCACTTGTCGGCAGAACTTTCACAAGAGTTCGGTCGAGGCTATTCACTCAGTAATCTAAAGAATATGCGCAAATTCTTTTTGTCATATCCACTGCTGGAAAATGAAAAAAGCCAAACGCTGTCTGGCTTTTTTGAAAACCGGGAGATTGGACAGACACTGTCTGGAAAATTGCCTTTGAGCTGGTCGCATTATCTGTTTCTGATGGGGATATCGAATCCCGATGAACGACGATTTTACGAGCTGGAAGCAGCGAATGAAGGCTGGTCACTGCGAAAACTGAAAAGGCAATTTGCCTCCAGCTTGTATGAACGGCTCGCACTCAGTCGGGATAAAGCAGGCGTCAAAGAACTTTCTGAAAATGGGCAATTGGTTGAAAAGCATGATGATGTAATCAAAGACCCCTATGTACTGGAGTTTCTCGGTCTGGACGAAAAAATACGCTATTCGGAAACCGAACTGGAAACTGCTATAATCGACAAACTGGAACATTTCCTTTTGGAACTGGGTAAAGGCTTTCTGTTTGAAGCCCGTCAAAAACGATTCACCTTTGATGAAGAACATTTCTTTGTGGATCTGGTGTTTTATAACCGTTTGCTCCGCTGTTATGTGATCATTGATCTGAAAATCGGTGAACTGAAACATCAAGATCTCGGTCAAATGCAGATGTATGTCAACTACTTTGACCGTTATGTGAAATTGGAGGATGAACAGGAGACAATCGGCATTATCCTCTGCAAAAAGAAAAAGGATTCTCTTGTGGAAATCACCTTGCCTGAAGGGGCCAACATCCACGCGACAAAATATCAGA
>PXDF01000079.1 GCA_003566455.1 Desulfonatronovibrio sp. | reverse complement strand
TGCCCGGGGCCGGGAGGCTGATCACCGGAACAGCCGATCCCTTCTATTATCTGGCGGAATCCATCCGGGTCTTTCCCGCCCCTGATCAGATCCGGGACATGCTCACATCCTGCGGGTTCGCTAAGGCCGGATTTGAGCGGTTGAGCAACGGCCTTGCAATGCTTCACTTTGGAGAAAAACCGGGGGATCAGCGAAAAATCATCGATAACATTCCGGTACAGGGCTGATCAGGAGAAGAGCCCGATAATCAGGGGCATGCTAATTGCCGCGATAACAGCATGTATCCCACTTGTTTGATGAAATTATTGTTCTTTATGTTTGACAATGCCCAGTTTTCGCATCTTGTGCTGGAGAGTTGAACGGGGCAGGCCCAGAACTGATGCTGCTCCCCTGGAACCGGATACCACCCCGTTTGTCTTTTTCAGTACATGGAGGATATGCTGCCTCTCTATCTCTTCCAGGCTCATAGATGAAGTCTTCAAGGATTTAAATGGCTTAACCTGGTCATTTTCAGTTCCTTGATCGCAAAGAAGCCGACCTGTCTCCATAGCATGGTGAATATCTTCAATGGCAAGCTCTCCAGACATGAAGTTTTTTAACAGGAGCCGGTTGATAACATTTCTTAACTGCCTGATATTTCCAGGCCAGTCATGATCAAGAAAATGATCCATATGTTTTTTAGAAAGGCGGATCACAGGAAGTGCATGAAGGGTTGAAAGTTGACTGATAAAATAATTTGCTAAAACCGGAATCTCTTCACGCCTCTGCCTCAGTGGCGGTATTTCCAGGGTAATTGTCGACAATCTGTGGTAAAAGTCGCTGCGCAGGCATCCCTCATTTATTGCCTTGGGGACAATCACGTTAGTGGCAGCTATAAGCCTGGCGTCAACAGAAAGAGAAGCGCTTTCGCCAACTCTTTCAAAGATCCTGGTGTCCAGAACATGCAGAAGCTTGCTTTGCATTTCAAGGCTGAGTTCAGCAATTTCATCCAGAAACAGGGTTCCCTGGTGGGCCAGTTCGATCCTGCCCACCCGCTTGGTGGACGCCCCGGTAAAGGCCCCCTTGGCATGTCCGAACAGTTCGCTTTCAAAAAGAGTTGTAGCCAGCGCGGGACAGTTCACTTCCACGAATTTTTGTTTTTTTCGCTTACTCATGTAATGAATGTAATGGGCCAGATGGGTCTTTCCCGTGCCTGTTTCCCCCAGAAGCAACACAGGCATATCCAGATTGGCCACTTTATTGGCCATGCTCATGAGATGCCGCATTTTAGGGCTTTCAAAAATGAAATTTTCACAATGCACTGAAAGAACATCGCTTTTCACCGGATTAACCAAAGTCACCTGCTCAAACTGCTCCACTGCCAGGATCGCTCCCAAGCATACAGCTATGAATGGACATAGTTCAAGTAAAAGCTCCATTTTTCTGTAAAGGTCATCAGGTTTCTGAACAAAGGAGCAGTGCAGGGTGCCCAGGATCTCATCGTTTAGGATCAAAGGAAAAGCCGTGGTTGTAGTCAGTCCGGCTTCAGTCATGGGATGCAACTGGGATTTGGCGAAATGCTCTGCTATGTCCAGGATTACCACCGGTTTTCCGGAAGCAATCACATGTCCGGCCACAGTGGTTTTCTCTGCCTTGCGCACAGGCGATAATGAGCTGACCACTGTTCCCTGGGCAGCGGAAAAATAAGTTAACAGCTCGTTTTTTTGATCGTATAGGTTGATGCATAACCGATCAAAATGAAAATGTTGTTTTAACAACCCGGAAAGGGTCTGAAAAAAGGATGACCTGGTTGTGGCCCTGGATAATTCGTGGATCAGATGATCACTTATATGGTGTGAGACACCTGGTCGCCTGATAGAATCCGCATGGATATTTTTTAACATCTTCTGTCTCTCTCTGAAGTGACATTTATAAATAGTTTTCATCCGGAAACGGTTCTTTTCCCTTTTGGCTGCGTCAATCTGCACAATTATTCGTCAACGAATTAAGATACGCCTCCTCATAATTGATTGATTTCCTTGCCAAAAAAAAAATTCCTCGTTTCCGTAAAGAAAACCAATAGTTCCAGCATCCGGAAAGAAAGACTTTCCGGATGGAAACTAAATAGTTTGGGAAAAAATAGTTTGTTGAGACTAAATTTATACTATTATGCCAATATTTGGTCATTTTGTCTATATGCGGGCGCATGATTTGTTTGTCTTTTTTATAGCACATAAAAAAGTTCCTTAATAATATGTTCTTACCTTGATGTGATCATGTTTGTTTATTTGGAATGGCATTTGCTTATAATTTGAGTAGATAAATTCCCAGATTCAGAATGAGGCCATATGTCATGGTTTTCCAATCACAAAGTTTTCAGACTATAGCTTAACAAATATAGTCAATTCATTTTATTGAAAGGAGGTTATTATGCAGATCGGATTCATTGGAGCGGGACTTATGGGAGGTCCTCTAGCCCGCAACCTGATCCGGGCAGGCAAGGAAGTGCTTGTTTACGATCTAAACAAAGAAGCCATCCAGAGAGCTCTTGAGGCGGGCAGCTCCGGAAAAGGAGTTTCTTCATTGTCAGAGATGGCTGGTTGCGAGCTTATTTTTACCAGTCTTCCCCTTCCTGAGCATGTTAAAGGAGTAATGCTGGGTGAAGATGGGCTTTATTCCAAATTGAGCCAGGGAGCAACTCATATTGAGCTTTCAACCATAGATCCGGGCACAGCCAATGAACTGTTCGAGGCAGCGGCGGCCCGGGGATTGGGATATATTCAATGTACCCTGGGCAAAACCCCGGCCCATGCTGAAAAGGCTGAAGAGCCCATGTTCATCGGTGGTGACAAGGCCCTGGTGGATCAATACGAGGAGATTTTCAAGATCATTGGCATACCCAATTATGTGGGGACCATTGCGGCCTCCTGCGCGGTGAAGCTCATCTCCAACATGATCGGCATGACCAACGTGGCTGTCCTGGCAGAGGGGATTCGTATGGGAGATAAGGCTGGCCTGGATCGCAAACAGCTTCTCGATTTGCTGGCCGATACCGGGGCGAGGAGTTTTCAGATGGATGTTCGAGGTCCATGGATCGCGGCTGATGATTATAAACCCCGCTTCGGTCTGGATCTGGCATTGAAGGATATTCGCCTTGGTCTGGAAATGGCCAGGGACTGGAATCTGAATTTAAAGGCCATGCAGGCGGCATTCGATTATTTTCAAAAATGCAGTGCCCAAGGGTATGGTCAGGAAGACTGCAACGCAGTGTGTAAAATTGTCGGAGAATAGTCTGCCATCAAGTAAAGATTCAAAATGTTCAGGTCTATCCCTATCCATAATGGCGTTAACCCGGTACTGCCAAAGGAGAAGCAGTATGAAAAAATTTTTGTTAACCCTTAACCAAAGGAGAAGCAGTATGAAAAAATTTTTGTTAACCCTTGTAGCCCTGGCACTTTTGCTGGGAGTTGCTCCGGCCCAAGCCGAGTACAAATCCATGACCATCAGAGCGGCTACGGCCAACCCTGAAGGCAGCCTGCACACCACGGCCATTAACAAATTCAAGGAGATTGTGGAAAAGGAATCCGACGGCGAGATAAGGGTCCAGACCTTCTACGGTGGATCCATGGGCGACGAGCAGGCCAATGTCAGACAGCTGCGCCAGCAGGAAATCCATCTGGCAGTTCTGGCGGTTGGAAACCTGACCCCTTTTGCTGCCCAGGCCAACATCTACTATCTGCCGTACATGTTTCCCGGAATTGATAAGGCTTATACTCTCCTGGAGCATGATGAATTTAACGACAAGATAGCTGATAGAATAGCTGCTCAGAGCGGCACCCGCCCTTTATCATGGCTTATTGGCGGATA
>PXDF01000120.1 GCA_003566455.1 Desulfonatronovibrio sp. | reverse complement strand
CTCGGCAAAAAAAGCTTCAGTCCCCATTGCGGTACATCTCAATCATGGCAGATCCATGGAAATCATTCAACAGGCCCTGCAGTCAGGTCTGCTGTCCGTCATGTTTGACGGCTCCAGGCTGCCCTATGAAGATAATATTCGTCTCACCAGCCAGGCTAAAATAATGGCTCATGAGGCCGGGGCTGAGATAGAAGGTGAATTTGGTCCGTTATGTACCCGGGAGGAAGAGTTGGTCAGGGTGTTTGATTTTTTGAACCGGACCGGAATCGATATCCTGGCTTTTTCCGTTGGTAAAGATCAGTTGAGATCAGATCAGATCAAAGGGATAGAACTTCTGGCGGTTATTTCTCAAAAAACCGGTTTGCCATTGGTTCTTCATGGTGCCAGCCGTCTGCCGGATTTCTTATTGAAGCAGGCCATATGTTCAGGAGTACGCAAAATCAATGTTCACACTGATTTGCTGCATGCCCTGAAAAATAGTTTGCTCCGAGAGATGAAGCAGGACGTGACCAATGATCCCCTGGTCTGGCTCTCAAAGGCTGCGAAAGATATTCAGTTGCTGGTGGAGCAGCGCATAAGGTTTTTCGCCGCACCTGTCTGATTAATCCAAAACCCGTAAGCATGACTTTATTTTCTGCAAGTATAAGGAGCAATAATGACTGTCAGCAGTGATCTGCAAATCATCCGCGGCGCGGTACTGGTGTTGGGGGCTGGGATAGGTGGCATGCAGTCGGCCCTGGATCTGGCCAACTCGGGCTATTATGTCTACCTGGTGGAAAAGTCTTCGGGCATTGGCGGGGCCATGGCTCAACTGGACAAGACCTTTCCCACAAATGACTGCGCTATGTGAATAATCTCTCCCAAGCTGGTGGAGTGCGGTCGGCATCCCAACATCGAGCTTTTGACCCTGACAGAGCTGGAAGGGGTCCAGGGGCAGGAAGGTGACTTCAAGGTCGGTTTAAGGAAGAAGCCCAGGTACGTGGATATGGACAAGTGCATCGCCTGCGGTGAATGCGCGGTGAAATGTCCCAAGAAGAAGATTGCCAACGAGTTTAACCTTGGTCTGGATAAGAGATCAGCAGCCTATATTCTTTACGATCAGACTGTTCCTTTAAAATATGCCATAGACAAGGAAAACTGCATTTATTTCAAAAACGGCAAATGCAGGGCCTGTGAAAAATTCTGCCCGGCCGGGGCCATTGACTTTGATCAAAAGGAAGAATTGCTTGAGATTAACGTGGGTTCCGTGATCCTGGCATCAGGCTTTAAAGCCCATGATCCCTCGAGCCAGGACAACCTGGGTTACAGGGAACTTCAGGATGTAGTCACAGGACTGGAATACGAAAGGCTTTTATCCGCCTCAGGTCCGTGCATGGGTCACCTGGTGCGGCCATCAGACAAGGCTGAGCCCCGGAAGATCGGCTGGCTGCAGTGCGTGGGCTCAAGAAACATCAACAAGCTGGAAAATCCTTACTGTTCCAGCGTCTGCTGCATGTACGCCATAAAGCAGGCCCTGGTCACGGCTGACCATACTAGCATGGACCTGGATCAGTCCATTTTTTACATGGATATCAGGACCCATGGAAAGGATTTTGAACAGTACTACAACAACGCCAAAAATAAAGGGATCCTCTTTATCCGGTCCAGGATACACAGCATTCTGCCTGGCCCTGAAGGTAAAGGGGCTTTGGTAAGCTATATTTCCCCTGAAGGTCAGATGCGCGAAGAGCTTTTTGACATGTTTGTTCTTTCCACGGGCCTGGAGGCCGTCTCCGGCGCCCGGGACCTGGCGGATAAACTGGGCATTGAGCTTAATCCTTTCAATTTTGTTAAAACATCCGATTTCAGCCCCGCTGCCTCATCCAGACCCGGGATATATGTAAGCGGGACCATATCCGGACCCAAAGACATCCCCCAGTCGGTGATGGAGGCAAGCGCCGCGGCCTGCGCGGCAACCCGCGCTTTGCATACGGCCCGGGGCTCACAGGTCCGAGAAGAGTCCAGGCCTGAGGTGACCGATGTCCGGGGAGACGCGCTGCGCATCGGGGTCTTTGTCTGCTCCTGCGGGATAAATATCGCAGGGGTGGTGGATGTGAAGAATGTTCTGGAATACGCCAGAAGACTTCCCGGTGTGATCCATGCTGAGAACAATCTTTTCAGCTGCTCCCAGGACACCCAGGACTCCATGGTGGAAGTAATCAAAAAGAACAACATCAACCGGGTGGTGGTGGCGGCTTGCACCCCCAAGACCCATGAGCCCCTGTTCCAGGAAACCCTGGAGGCGGCCGGACTGAACAGATACCTGTTTACCATGGCCAATATCCGCAACCAGGATTCATGGGTGCATGCTGATGATCCTGAAGGTGCAACCATGAAGGCCAGGGACCTGGTGAGCATGGCTGTGGCCAGAGCAGTTCAGCTTACTCCCCTGCCTGATGTCAGGCTGGGGGTCAACTCAAAGGCGCTGGTCATCGGCGGGGGCATTGCCGGGATGAACGCGGCCCTGGAACTGGCCGACCAGGGCATTAAAACCTTCCTGCTGGAACAGAAAGACCAGCTGGGAGGCAACGCGAAATTTCTGGGAACCACGGCCCGGGGTGAAGATATCCGGGCCTACATGAAAGAGCTGGAGGAAAGGGTGCGCTCCCACTCCGGCATAGACCTGTGTCTTGAGACCAGCATCACCCATGTGGATGGTTTTGTGGGCAATTTCAAAACAACCATCAAAAACAGCGAACAGGAAAGAACCATTGAACACGGGGTGAGCATAATTGCCACCGGAGCCAGGGAACATACCCCGACACAGTACTCTTACGGTCAGGACCAAAGGATCATGACCCATCTGGAACTGGACCAGGCCCTTGCAAAAGAACGTGTAAAACCTGGTCAAATCAGGAGCGCTGTCTTCATTCAATGCGTGGGGTCCCGTGAACCTGACCGTCCCTGGTGCTCCCGTGTATGCTGCACGCATACGGTGAAAAGCGCTCTTTATTTCAAGGATCAGAATCCCGGGTGCAGGGTTTTTGTCCTGTACCGGGATATGCGCACATATGGAAAACGGGAGCTGCTGTTCCAGGAAGCCAGGAAAAAAGGAGTGATTTTTATTCAATTTGAACTGGAGAACAAGCCTCAGGTCCAGGTCCTTGAGGATGAACTTCAGATTATTGCCCACGATACAATTCTTGGCCGCAACCTTATAATATCGGCGGATCTGCTTATTCTGGCGGCGGCCATTATTCCCGGGGACAACAACACCCTGGCTCAGATGTTTAAGGTGCCACTGAATAACGAACGCTGGTTTCAGGAAGCCCATGCCAAGCTCAGGCCTGTGGATTTTGTGACTGACGGCGTATTCATGGCCGGTATGGCCCATTATCCCAAGCCGGTGGAAGAATCTATAGCCCAGGCCCAGGCAGCGGCTTCCAGGGCCATCACCGTGCTTTCACGCAAAGAGCTTAGTCTTCCGGGTCTGGTGGCGGTGATAGACAAGACAAAATGCGTCAGCTGCGGTGTTTGCTGGTCCATATGTCCTTATTCTGCAATCAGCCCGGATGAGCAACAGCTGGCCGAGGTCAACCCGGCCCTGTGCAAGGGGTGCGGGCTGTGCATGGCTGGGTGCCGCTCCAGCGCACCAAGCCTTGGCGGCTTTACCCAGGAATCTATCATGGCTCAGCTGGAAGCCATGGTCTGATAGTTATTTAGTTTTCATCCGGAAACGGTTCTTTTTTCTTTTGGCTGCGTCAATCTGCACAATTATTCGTCAACGTATTAAGATACGCCTCCTCATAATTGATTGATTTCCTTGCCAAAAGAAAAAACTCCTCGTTTCCGTAAAGAAAACCAACAGTT
>PXDF01000208.1 GCA_003566455.1 Desulfonatronovibrio sp. | reverse complement strand
TCATAAGTCTTTTTTCCAGTTCCGATGCCGATGAGAATACGGATTTTGCGGGTGTTTTCCAGGGCGGGGTAAATGGCGTGAAACCCGCTGGAGTAGAAATAACCCGCCAGGCAGTCGAAATAATCAGCGTATCTGATCAAAACCTGAAAGCGGTCCTTCAGGCTCTGGTCTGGTTCATTGGTGATAAAGGACAGGTCTGTATGCATGATTCTCCGGATTCAATCATGTTAAGGAAGGATAAAATACCGGGCAATTATGAATACCTGGATATTACCTGCCATAATTTATGTGGATGGACAAGTGAATTAGGGGCGGAAGGCTAATGAAAATCGTAACAGTCTGACAAGGATTTTTACACCAGACTGTTAAAGGAGCCGATTTAATTTATTGAAGTGTTACATGAACTATTCGGAGGTGGGGGATGAAAAAAGTTCTCTAACCTCTTGCCCGACTCTCTGGGGTTTGCCGGTCTCAGGATTGACCGGGCACCAGATGGTCCTGGCCCTGGCCAGAAGCTTGCGGTCCTGCTTGCGCAGGATTTCCGTGTTTCTTTCGAAACTTAGTCTTCTGGCCTGGCCTATCCAGGTTCTGGCGATGATATCCTCTCCCTCCAGGGCAGGGGATTTGTAGTCGATTTCATGACGCAGGACCACCCACAGGGTTTTTTCCTGATCCTTTGCCGGGGCCAGGGCCTGCCAGTGGGCAATAGCCGCTTCCTGCACCCATTTCAGATATACAATATTGTTCACATGCCCCAGTTCATCAATATCTGAAGGCAAAACCCTGATGATTATCTCGTATGTCTGGTTTTCATTCATGATGGCTAAAATCAGGCAAAGGCCCTGGACCTGGCCATGGCTGCCTGCTCATCCCTGCCCTGGGCCTGGAGTGTTTCAGCCAGATCAAGCCAGAACCCTGAAACATCAGGTCTCAGAGCAACGCTTTGCCTGGCCAGTGATTCGGCTATCTGTGGATCATCCCCGCTGTCCAGATAAACCCTGGCCATAAGGTTCAGGGAAAAGGCGTCTCTGGGATTGCTGATCAGGGCCTGATGCAGAAATTCCCTGGCCTCTTCCTTTTGGCCCTTTTTCCAGGCCAGCCTGGCCAGATGTCTCGGGGCCAGGTCCTGTCCGTCTCTGGTCTGCCTGGCCTGGTTGTAAAACCGGGCCGCTTTGTCCAGAAGGCTGTTTTTTTCAGCCATCTGTCCAAGTCTGAACAGGCTGAAGGCGTGATCCGGATCTATTTCCAGGCATTTTTGAAAACCCTTTTCCGCGTCCTGGATCTCTCCCTGTTTGAGGCAGACGCAGGCCAGGTTGTAACAGGCCATGAGGTTGTTTTCATCAAGGCTGGTGATCTCCTGAAAATGTTTTCTGGCCAGCTCCAGCCGGCCCAGCCTGGCGTAGCATATGGCCAGGGAATTGCGGGCCAGGGTGTTGTTCTCATCCGCGGCTAGGGCCAGTTTGTATTCCTCCAGGGCGGAAAAATTGTCGCCCTGGGTGAAAAGCCGGTCCGCGCTTATGGTCAGGGTGAGGCTGTCAAAACAGGCAACAAAGGGAAACCCGGCAAGGCCGGCGTGTTCCAGGGCTTTGCGGCAGTTTTCCAGAATATCGATACGGGAAAAGTTGAGAAAGGGATAAAAGGAAATGCCGGTATGAATAATGATTTCATGCTGCTCATGGATTTCAGAACACAGCTCGGCAAAGGATCTGGACAATTGGAGAGGGTTACTGTCCAGCAGAAAAAATATGAGACAGGTTGAGCTGTACCTGCCTCCCAGAGGATCCTGTTCCAACTTGTTTTTCAGGGACCTGACAATTTCCTGGATCAGGTTTTCTCCCTGTATTCCCTGGTCAGATCTGTCCTTGAACAGCCCCTGGATTTTGATCATGGCCATGCAGAATGAATCTGACCCTGTCCGCTTTTGATTCCACAGGGATATGAAATCACGGTATGAGTACAGACCGGTTAGAATATCCTTCTGCTGGACATCACCGTTTTTCAGGCCCTCCTTTTCCAGGAGGCTGTCTTTTTCCGAAAGCAGGCTCAGTTTGTCCCCAGACTCGATTTTCCACGTTGGGTCATTGAGATACAGAACCTCGGCAATGGATATCCTGTCCTGGACTTCCAGGATAGCGATCTCTCCCTTGTGAATAGGGGGGTAATGGCCCATGGATGTTTTTTCCGGCTCTTTGATCACCTCGGAATGTCCATTGTATTTTTTTGACCAGACCATGAACTTCTGACCTTCGCCCGCGTCAACGTTTTTGCCCAGGTTGATCACCAGGCGGTTGAAGGGCAGGCATTCCACCACCACTCCTCCCTGGGACAGGAGCTGACCAAAGGAATAAACCTTGTTCCGGCCGCTTTCCTTGGCGATTTCCATGGCCTGTTTGGCCTTTTCCAGGATTATCCTTGATAATTCGTATGCAGTTTTTCTGAACTGAGGGCCTTTAATGTCCTGGGGGAAAAAAGAGGTACCAGCACTGGCGGTCAGGGAGATTTTTTCTCCTGAAACTTGAAATTCAAAGACCAGTTCACAGATTTTCCTGCGCATGGTCTGGGCCAGCTCAAGACATTTCCTCTGGGAGGTCTGAGGCCAGAAAAGGGCGAAATTGTCCGCGTAAAGCCTTGCCGCCACAGCCTGTTCCGGAATGAGTCCGGTCAAGCTTGCGGACAGGTCCTGTAAAATCTTATCTCCAAAGGCAAAGCCGAAAGTGTTGTTAATCTCCTTGAACCGGTCCAGGTTGAGAATCATGACGCAAAAGGAGGCGCTGTGCTGTGATGGCCCATTGTCCATGGTTGCTTCAGGGCCGGGAGTGATGCTGGACAGGACAGCCTCCACCTCTTTCTGCACCAGCCTGCTGAAATGTTCTTCATTGCACAGCCCGGTAAGCTCATCCAGCATGCATTTTTTATGCAGGACAAGCTTGTCCAGGCTGAGGTTAATGAGTGTTTTAAAATGGTTGCGCAGGGATTTCAGATCCTGCTGCCTGGTGCCCCTGGCCAGAAATACACCGAGAAAGCGACCATCGGTTTCCAGGGGCAAAAGGACCCTGTCTTTTTCAATTATGGGAACAATATTCTGACCCTGGATCATGCCCTGAGGGATTTCCCTGGGGAAGTAAAGACTGTATGAGGTGAAATTTATCAATGAGGACAGTGAGTCTTTTAAGATAAATTCGTATCGGATGAGATCGCTTCTATCAAGATTTGGTCCCATAAAATGAACTATTCCTGTTTAAGGACGGGTTTGCGGTTGAAAACCAGCCCGTGAACCTGTATGATTTTTATTGGGCGAGCCTTTGTTTCCGGATGAAAACTATATAAAGCTCATTGTGCTGTCCAGTTTTTTTAAGTTTTTTCGATTTCAGACAAGAAGATACAGGTCAAAGAACAGAAACATGGAGTGTTTATTATGGATGTCATGGAAGCCATACTCAACAGGCGAAGCATCAGAAAATTTACCAGGGATGAGGTTTCCCGCCGGGATATCCTGAAGATCCTTGAGGCCGGCAGATGGGCCCCAAGCGGACTTAATAACCAGCCCTGGAGGTTCCTGGTCATAACCTCACATGATTCCAGAAAAGAGGTCCTTGAACAATGCACCAAATATGGCCATATTGTCCGGGCGGCCAATGTTTTGATCGCGGTTTTTCTGCATAAGAAGGCCAAATACCATCATGAAAAAGACTGTCAGGGAGCAGGGGCCTGCATTGAAAATATGCTTCTGGCCGTTCACGGTTTAAATCTGGGCGCGGTCTGGCTTGGGGAAATAATCAACCAGGAGGATCAGGTGCACAAAGTTCTGGGAACAGACGGCGGCAGCCTTGAGCTGATGGCTGTCATCGCCCTGGGGCATCCGGCCGACGGGGGATCATCATCCAGAAAGGAGCTGTCCGAGCTGATGGTCGAGCCATTTGAAGCGTGAGCAAAGGGCAGTTTTCGTGGAAATGTGATATGATTATATGCCTGCTAAGAGAGTCAGATGGCAAAGAATATGATTTATTAGCCGCCCGCTTCGCTCGACATGAAGTTTCACCCTGATAATCCAGCAGAGCTGAAACGCGTTGCGTTATTTAACCGGGCAGGGAAATAAGAGTGACATTTATCAATTTTATCCGGCCGACTCTGGCCGGATAAAAAGTGCTCATCGCCTTGCAGCGAAAAAAACATTATGCTGGGGGTGCAAGCTTTTTTTGCCCGAGAATAATTTTTAAAATGCGTCATTTTTAAATGTACAGTGATATTAACCACATGAAAGAAGGGGTTTTATTGTTATGCTAAATTTACGGCAGTTCAGCCTGGGTGTTCTGGAAACAAACTGTTATGTGCTTTATAATGATAAAGAAGCGTCAGTTATTGACCCTGGGGGTGATCCCGGCGAAGTACTGGATTTTTTAAACGCGAAGAAATTAATGCTGACCAGCATTCTCAATACTCACCTCCATTTTGACCACATCCAGGGCAATTCCGACCTGGTGGCCAGTACAGGCGCACCGATATACGCTCCCCAGGAAGACAGATTTCTGCTCAAGACAGAAGTGGGAGTAGGGGGGTTCATGGGATTTCCCAGGACACCAGCGTTTGATTTTACAGCTCTGGAAGAGGGCGAGACAGAGTTTCTGGGCAGTCCATGCCATGTTCTGTCCACGCCGGGCCATACCCCGGGCAGCCTGTCCTTTTATTTTCCGGAGATGGAATCCGTTTTTGTTGGCGATCTGATATTTTTCCGTTCAGTGGGCAGAACCGATTTCCCGGGGGGAAGCGCTGAAGTTCTTATAAAATCAGCCAGGGAAAAGATATTCACCCTGCCCGGCAAAACCACAATTTATTCCGGGCATGGGCCTGAGACCACTGTGCAGGATGAAAAGCAGTATAATCCATTTTTTCAATAAGGTTTCTGAGTTTTTAATTAGAAGATCATATCCAGACCCATTTGAACACAGAGAACAACCCGCATGAACCCTGAAATACTCATTATCGCCTGCAGCCCCAGAAAAGGCGGAAACAGCGATATGGCCGCTTCAGAGGGGGCCGGGGCGGCCTCGCATATGGGATTTAATCCGGAAGTGCTGTATCTGCGAGATTATCACATTCTGCCCTGTCTGGGCTGTCATAAATGCGCTTCATCTCCTGGATTCACATGCGTTCTGCGGGAAAAAGATCAATGTCAGTTTCTTCTGAACATGATTGACCAGGCCAGAATAGTCTGTTTATCCTCTCCCATCTATTTTTATCATCTGCCCGCTCACTTCAAGGCACTTATCGACCGGGGACAGAGTTTTTATGAAAGATGGATGAAGACAGGGCCAAAAGAGCAATCCGGCAAAACCCTGTGCCTTCTTGTGGCCGGGAGAAAAAAGGGAGACGCCCTGTTCAAGGGCAGCCTGCTGACCCTGAAATATTTTCTTGATCCATTCAGCCTGGACATTGCTGATCTTTGCCTGCTGGGAATCGATGAAAAGGGCGATCTGGAAAAGGATCTGCCAGCCCGGTCCAGAATATCTGAATTTGTCAGGCATGAGCTGGGAAGTATTCAAGAGCGGTAATAGGCTTTTCACTGACACGGAGTAAACTAATTTAGGTTAATGATTTTCTGTTCACCAAAACATTTAGATAGGGATCCCAGCTTTTGTTTATTTGTCGAGTCTGTGACCATCTATTCATTCTTTTGGGACAAGGGTTGTGAGCCTTGAAACATACCGGGTTTTGCAGCGTTGCTTTTTTGACCGGCTTCAGCTCGTCATTTGGAAAATTGCATATTTTCCGGTTCAGCAAGGATTTGATCAGAGCCCATGAATTAGGAGTTTGCAACACAAGAAACCTGGTATGTTCCAAGGCGGCGAGTTCGCGCAGTAAATGAATGTCTGCTTTTTTATTGCTTCTTTGCTGGATGATTTTTTTGCGTCCTGATGGATGATTATGTCCGGATTCCAAAATTTTTTCAGGGCAGTTCAGAATGTTTCAGCCAGGCTGGCCGTGCTGGCCGGGAAAAGATGCGCCATCTGCGGGACGGTCATTGAAGAATCCGGTCCGGGAACCATAGTTTGCCAGGACTGTTCAACGCAGCTCACATCCAGAAAAGGCGGCTATTGCGGGATATGCGCCAGAATTTACGCCCTGGAAAACAGTTCCACCCATCTGTGCTTTGACTGTAGAAACCGTTCATTTTCCTGGCATGAAATGTCTTTTTTTTCGGTTTACCAGGGTCTGCTCAAGGATATTATCCTCAGGTACAAATTCAGCAATGATCTTGGCCTGGGCAAGGTTCTAGGCGGCCTGCTCATTGAGGCGGCCAGAAATAATGCTAATAAAGACCTTGATTTCATAATTCCAGTGCCACTTCACCCCAAAAGACTCAGACAAAGGGGGTTCAACCAGAGCCTGGAGCTGTCCAGGATTCTGGGGCGCGACTTTGGTCTTGAGGTTCTGGGGGACGTCCTTGTCAAGACAAAGCATACTCCTCCTCAGAGCAAATTGGAGAGAAGGCAGAGACTCAGAAGTCTGAAAAATGTTTTTGCGGTCAAAGGTGACCAGCTCAAAGACAAAAAGGTCATGCTGGTTGACGATATTATGACCACAGGGTCGACACTGGACGGATGTTCCAGAGCACTGCTCAGGGCTGGCGTCTCAGAGGTCACGGTTGTTTTTCTGGCCAGAGCGGTCTGAAAAGTATCAATTTTTGATTTTTTAACAAGATATCTCTTGACTGCAGCCCGGCTTTGCGTGTAAAAGTTTTCTTTTCCATTTGGGAGGTAAAAATGTTCGCGATAATAGAAAGTGGTGGAAAGCAGTTCCGCGTTCGCGAGGGACAGCAGATAAAGGTGGCCAAGCTGGCTGATGAAGCCGGGTCAGAGATTGTCATGGACAGGATCCTGGCGGCGGGAAGTCAGTCAGAAGTCAAATTCGGCCAGCCCTATGTTCAAGGGGTCAAGGTAGTCTGTGATGTTTTGAGCCATGAACGGGACAAAAAGATTATTGTTTTCAAAAAGAAACGACGTAAGGGATACAGCAAGAAACAGGGACATCGCCAGGACTTTACCAGGCTGCGGGTAAAAACCATTGAGGCTTAGTCCCGGGAGGTTATAAAAATGGCACATAAAAAAGCTGGCGGAAGTTCCAGGAACGGAAGAGACAGCCAGGGGCAGAGAAGAGGGGTTAAAAAATACGGGGGCCAGGCTGTCAAAGCCGGGAACATTCTCATCAGGCAGCTGGGCACCAAAATTCACCCTGGTGAAAACGTTGGCATGGGCAGGGATTATACTCTGTTTGCCTTGATCGATGGTCAGGTTAAGTATGAAAAATACACTAGACAGAAAAAGGTAAAAACCAGGGTCAGTATTGTCCCGGCAGTTGTGTAAGCTTTTTTTATTCATATTATTTTTTAGCCGCCTGATTTTCGGGCGGCTTTTTTTTTAATATTATTTTTGGTTAAGTTTTGGAAAAATTATGCGATTTGTTGATGAGGCAGTGATTATTGTTCGCTCAGGCAAAGGAGGAGACGGATGCGTCTCCTTCAGAAGGGAAAAGTATATTCCCAGGGGAGGACCTGACGGGGGTGACGGCGGCAAGGGCGGAGATGTATATTTTCAGGCGGATGACAAGCTCCTGACCCTTTATGATTTCAGGCACAAAAGGGTTTATGAGGCCGGGAACGGCCGGCCCGGAATGGGTAAGCAGCGTTTTGGCCGGGGCGGTGACGATCTTGTGGTCAGGGTGCCTCCGGGGACCATGATCCATGAATTGTTGGAAAATGATGAAAGGCTTCTGGCGGACCTGGTCAACGACGGGCAGCAGATCCTTTTGGCCAGAGGCGGGATGGGCGGTAAGGGCAATTCTCACTTCAAGTCATCCACAATGCGGGCCCCCAGATTCGCCCAGCCAGGCCAGGAAGGCCATGAATTAAAGCTCCGCCTGGAACTGAAGGTTATTGCCGATGCCGGACTCCTTGGCCTGCCCAATGCCGGGAAATCCACCCTTATTTCCCGGATCTCAGCGGCCAAGCCGAAAATCGGGTCATATCCCTTCACCACCCTTACCCCTAATCTTGGAGTGCTGGAAGATGACCAGGGGGCGCGCATGGTCATAGCTGATATTCCCGGACTTATTGAAGGCGCTCATGAAGGTCAAGGACTGGGTCACAGATTCTTAAAACATGTGGAAAGGACCAGATTTCTGGTGCACATATTAAGCGTGGAGGAAATTGATCCTGATCAGCCCATGGATGGCTTTGAACTTCTGAATAGAGAACTGCTCAGGTATTCTCCTGAGCTGGGAAAGAAAGAACAGATCCTGGTCATCAATAAAATTGATCTTGCTGACAAGGAGCAGCTGGACAGGATAAAAAAGAATCTGCCTGAAGGTACTTCAGAAACCCATTATATTTCAGCCCTCAACGGCACCGGAGTACAAGGGCTTGTGCAATCAATATGGAACAAGTATTATCAATTTTTATTACGGGAATAACCACGCTTTGTTTTAACAGCCAGGATGTCATGATGGGAACATTGATATGGGAAGTTTTAAGGAACAGAAACTCAAGGTTCTAAAAAACGCCGGCAGGGTCGTGATCAAGGTGGGCAGTGCCGTGCTGACCGCTGAAGCCGGCCTTGATCTTCGGGTGATTAACCGTCTTGTGGACCAGATTTCCCTGATCCATGACCGGGGGGTGGATATCATCCTTGTTTCCTCCGGTGCTGTTGCAGCCGGATGTACGGTTTTGCCGTCGTGCAAGGCCAAAAGCGACCTGGTGTTCAAGCAGGCAGCCTCAGCCATTGGCCAGAGCAGGCTCATGCACGCCTATGACGAGGTATTTGGACGGTATAAAAAGGTTTCCGCCCAGATCCTTCTGACCAGAGATGACCTCAACAGCAGAGAGCGTTTCATAAACGCCCGCAATACCATGCTCCAGCTCCTCAGCTGGCGCGCCATTCCCATTATCAATGAAAATGATACCGTTGCGGTGCAGGAGCTTAAGTTCGGGGACAATGACTCCCTGGCCGCACTGATTCTCAATCTTGTTGAAGCTGACCTGTTTATCAATCTTACTTCAGCTGACGGAGTATTCAGGGATAACCCGTCGGAAAATCCCAGGACTGAACGAATTGCGTGCATAGATGATATCAACAGCGCTCCCATCGAGACCATGTGCAGAGGAAAGACCATGCAGGGCAGCGGTGGGATGTACAGCAAGCTTCTGGCTGCGAGAAAGGCGGCCCAGCTGGGTGTGCCCACCCTGATTTTGTCCGGCAAGGACAGGTTTTCTCTGGAAAAGGCCTTTGAAGGCCAGGATCTTGGAACCTGGATTATGCCCTGCCAAAAAGTTATTTCCAGCCGCAAGTTCTGGTTTGCTTACAATCTTGAGCCCAGTGGTGAAATCGAGATTGACAAAGGAGCGGCAAAAGCGGTTTTTGAAAAGGGCAAAAGTCTGCTTCCGGCTGGAATTGTGGGTGTTAAAGGGGAGTTCGGCAAGGGAGCTCTGGTCAGGATTGTTGAAAGGGACAGTTCAAGAAATCCGGCTGTGGGGCTCACAAACTACACTGCTTCGGAACTGATGATGATCATGGGCAAGAAGTCGTCAGAAATAGAAGACCTCCTTGGGGAGTGTCTTTATCCTGAAGCCATTCACAGGGATAATCTGCTTCTGGACGCAATTGGACTGTGATGGCTGTTCTTGATTTCAACAAGGCCATTCCTCCTCTTCTTGCCCTGACCGGCATCTTTTTTCTTAATTTTCTCACCAGGATAATTCTGTCTCCCTTTCTGATCTTCATCCTTGAGGACTTTGAATTGACCAAGGCTCAGGCCGGACAGCTGTTTCTGCTTTTGTCCCTTGGCTACAGCATAGCTCTTCTTGGTTCGACCTTTGTGTCTTCGCGGATTTCCCATGCCAGAGTGGTCATTATTTCCGCCCTGGGGATAGGGTTTTGCCTATTTCTGGCCGCACTCAGCCCCAATATTCTCTGGCTTCGCTTAACTCTGCTGGGAGCAGGGCTTTTTGGCGGGCTTTACTTTCCATCCGGCTTTTCTCTTATGACTTCAATGGTCCATCCCGGTCATTGGGGCAAAGCCATTGCCATCCATGAGATAGCCCCTAACTTAAGTTTTGTGATGGCGCCTCTTCTGGCCGAGATTTTTATCCGAACCGGTCTTGGGTGGCGCTGGATGCTGGTTTTTGTGGGGCTTTACGCCGTGACAGCCTTTATTTTATTCATAAAGTTCTGCCGGTGTGGACAGGAAAGGAGTCAACGTCCAAATCCATCAGGTTATTTCATGGTTATTTCCAATCCAGCTTTCTGGGTTCTGGTCCTGTTTTTCATTCTGGCCGTGGGCTCCACCCAGGGAATTTTCGCCCAGACTCCGCTCTATCTGATTACCACCCATGATTTTGATCCGGGAACGGTGAACTATCTGTTGTCCTTTTCCAGGGTGTCAGGAATATTTCTGGTTTTCTGGGCCGGATTGCTGGTTGACAGGCTGGGAGTAAAACGGGCTTTGCTCATATTCATGAGCCTGACCGGGCTGAGCACCCTGGCCCTGGGCGTACTTTCGGGCAATTGGCTTGTGGCTGCGGTAATCATCCAGCCAACCATGGCCTGCTGCTATTTCCCGGCTGGATTCGCTGCCCTGTCCAGGTCCTTTTCGCCGGAAGCAAGACCGATAGCAATTTCACTTATTGTTCCCACTGCTGTTCTGGCCGGCGGAGGCTTGATTCCAACCATGCTCGGATATTTCGGAGACAAGGACATGTTTGCCATGGGTTTTGTTGTGCTGGGTGTGATTATGTTCCTGAGCGTGGCCGCGGTACCTTTTCTCATTGATAATGAAGGAGGTTCCCTGCAGAGGAGCGGGGCATAGAATTATTTTATGATGAGCATAAATACAGCCGGCAAGTTGGAGCGATTGCAAGACCATATGTCTTTGACTTCACTTTCCAGCCCATTAATGATAATTATTTTGTATTGAGGAAAATGATTCTAAATCCGTTACAATCTGCTATCACAAGGTTTTCATGAAAAGAATTGAAAAAAAGTTTGATCAGACCATGACCAATGACCAGACTGCTGATTTTTTGAGAGGACTGGCCACAGGCATTGAAACCGGCAGTCTGGAGCTTGGGGGTGAAAGCTTTGACTGGTCGGAAATAAAAAAAATAAAAATTACCTTTAAGAATCAGGAAAGTCAGCTCATGGTCAGGACAAAACTCAAGAAAGAGCCTTCCATGGACCTTGAAATGGAGTTTAATGAAGATGAGGCATCAGAATCTGAACCTGTCAATGATGATAATTCTTCTTATAAAACGATCAAAAAACGGATGAAGCGAGCATTCAAGGGTATTCATAAAAATCTGACCAGCAATCAATTGCCGCCTGTAGAAAATATGGATCTTTTCTTGAGAGACTGCGTCCTGATAACCGGTTTTCCAGGGTATGGGGATGAAAATTATCCCCGCTTTCTGGAATATGTTCAGGAGGTGACTCATGCTCACAATCAGAAAGATCTGGATAAGCTGAGACAGGCTTTCAGTGGTCTGGCCAGTCTCATGAAAGATTGTCATGATCGGTTTAAATAAGCATGATATTTCAGCTCTTAACCCTTCAGGGAAGGGGTTGTCAGGAATATAAACAATAAAAGCAAGAAAAAATGAAACTGGTTAAGCCTGAAGACAAATTGAAAAAAAATGACCCGGAAAAGGTGAGCAGGGAAATCACTGAATTCGATGTCCGGGCCTTTGAAAAAATCACCAGCCTGGAGATCACCCCTGAACAGGTGCAAAGAATAATAACTCCCAATGAGGTTTTTCCAGGGCAGAAATGCGTGATGGCTGTGCACTGGCATCCTGAGCATATCCCCATGGAGATCATCAGGCAGAGAATTGAGAACACCTTTCCGGACAAACAGGAAGAACTCATCATACCAACCCAGCACAACAGGATAATGAGCTATGACGGGAAATATTCAGGGGTAGAAGTTGACTGCTATTCCCGAGGGTTCAAACGCAAGGTTCAGATCCTGCTGCACTTTAAATCAAAAAATTTGAAAGATGCCCATGTGTTGAAGTCAATGCTGGATCACACTTTTAAATATCGCTCCAGTCAGCTTTATGAACTTCTGGATACCCTTATTGATCCCAAATGGGATGATTATCTTCAGCTTGCCGCTGAAGGTACCGGAGTGGGAGAAGCCGTAATCAATTTTGCCCGGATTCAGGCCTGGAAGCTGCGCCATCAGCTGGAAAAGAATCAGTCAAAAGTGAACATGGAGATAGTCAAAAACAAGCTGCTGCGAGATGTTATTGACGCTCAGAGGGCTCTTTACCCGGATCAGTTCATAAACAGAGTCCAGGTCCTTGTTAAAGCCGTAAAGAATATCGTAAAGAGCAATTTCAACCTGACTTACTTTTACCGGACTTCTGAGATGATTGAGGAGGCAAGATTTTACCGCTGCGGCATAATCGTTCCCCATCCGGAACAGTTCTGGCCCATACTGCTGTGTGACTATGAAGTGGACGGATACGAGGTCTGGAATCCCCAGTCCCAGGAGTATACGGAGTTTCTGGTCAATGTAATAAACCGGCAGAATAAATCCAGAAGCCCTGATAAAAAAAAGCTTCTTTTATTCATGGGAGATGACGCTCACATGTCTGAGAAAATCAAGGATCCGACCCAGATCGAAGCTGCCAAGTATTACCGGGATATCGGGGTTCAGCCGGCCTGGGAGGATCTGGCCATCAGGAAATCCCTGATTGTGGGCGACTTCAGCCGGGAAAAAATGATTAAAGAGTATAGAGACCGTCTTAATCAATAACATTGACCTGAAATGAGCGGTTATGAGCATGTCATTGTGCGCCAGGACAGCCAATGACAGGTTAATTAAGCAGCGGATAACTCAGCAATTGGTAGATTTTCAAAGCCTTGTTAATCCTCAGCCAAGGATATTTCATGACCAGAGAAAAAAAATTTGTGCTTGAATCACTCCAGGACCGCGAAACAATCTGCAGATATCTTGAAGTGCTCAAAGACGGGTTTGAACAGGGAACCATCAACTTTTCATATAAAAACAACAATCTCACCCTGGAGCCCCACGGCCTGATCAAGTTCAGGATCAATGCCGGGCTGGAAGATGGAGAGGTAGAGCTGAGTCTTGTTTTCAGATGGGAAGAAAGGGAATACTCCAGGTTCAAGGTCAACTCTTCAGAGGAAAATCCCAGGCCTGATCAGAATACATAATGCAATATTTCAAAGAACTGGAAGAAAAAATGCAGTTTATGGTCCTGGAAGTGACCAGGCAGCTGGAAAACACGCTGAAAATCATCCATAACCCGCAATCAGAACTGGCTGACAAGGTCAAGTCAAGGGATGACCATATTGATAATTACAAGGCTGTTATCGAGAACATCTGCTTTTCTCGCATCCATGGTCTTGAAAACCTCAACAAGCAGAGGGTGGATTTTATCCGGGCCGTAAACATCATAAGCAACAACCTGGAACGCATCAGTGATTTCGCGGTGAATATCGTAGGTCAGCTGGGATACCTTAAGGATCCGAAGGTAATCACTGAATACAATTTTAAACCTTTTTTCCAGCAGATGCTGGCTTCACTTGAAATTATCAATCCCGCCCTTTTTAAAAGGGATCTCAATCTGGCCCTGAAGATCTGCAAGACGGAATTCATAATAGACAAACTGTACAAAAACTGTTTCGACACCATTATTGAAGAACTCAACCATGAAAGAAACAAGCAGGACCTGGTTACATGCATTTTTATTTTCAGGTATCTGGAAAGGATGGGGGATTCTCTGTTAAATATTGGTGAGGCCATAATTTTTTCCGTATTTGGTGAAAAACTGAAAATTCATCAGTACCAGGCTCTCAAGGAAAGCCTTGATTCCATAAATACCGAAATCCCCATTGCTGATGTAGATTTTGAATCCATCTGGGAATCCCGGTCGGGCTGCCGCATCGGAAAAATAATCGATCCCGCCATGAGCGGGGAAAAGGGAGTTCTGTTCAAGGAAGGCAGGCTGGAAAAAATTGCCAGAGAAAAGGCTAATATTGAAATATGGAGGGAGATTTTTCCCAGTCTGGTCCCAAGAGTTATCAGCTATCATCAGTCCAGGGGCAACGCCTCCATGCTTCTGGAATTTCTTCAGGGCTGTTCATTTCAGGAGACCCTTACTCTGCAGGATGAGGAAGTTCTGCAGAATGCCTTTTTTTTATTAAAAGAAACCCTCAGCCTGGTCTGGGAAAAAACAATGCGCCATGAGCCGGTCAATGCCAGGTTCATTTCTCAGCTTGTGGCCAGGGTGGATGATGTACTCATGATTCATCCTGAATTTGATTTTTCCGAAGCCAGAATCGGCTCCCTGCTTACACCGTCCCTGAATACGGTCATTGAGCTTTTGACTGAAATTGAAAACAGCATTAACGCGCCTTTTTCGGTGTTTACTCACGGTGATTTCAATTCCAACAACATCATATACAATCAGAAGGACCAGCAGGTATACTTTATTGATCTGCATCGATCGTGCTATAATGATTATGTCCAGGATGTTTCCGTGTTCCTGGTATCCAATTTCCGCCAGCCAAACTTTGATCCTGTGTTCAGAAGCAATGTCAACAAGCTGAACCAGCTTTTTTTCAATTCTGCCGCGGAATTTGCCCTGGAAAATGTAGACCGGCTCTTCAAGACCCGACTTGCCCTGGGGCTCATCAGGTCCTTTTTTACCTCCACAAGATTTGAACTGGACAGGGAATTTTCCGGCAGCATGTATCAGCGGGCGCTATATCTGGCTGAAAAGCTCATCTCTCATCGGGATAAGCCCTGGGAGGAATTTGACTTCCCCACTGATGTTTTCAGATATACTAAATATTAATATTAATATTAAAGATTTTTTATTAAAAACGGACAGGCCAAAACCTTACTTAAAATACCTGCTTGATAATTCCACTAGACACGTGTCTAGTAGCAGCTGACGGGTTTTGTCTTGATTCTATTGATTGAACATTGAACACCTGCCACGCGCTTCGCGTGGTTGAACTTACAAGATATGCAATCAGGCGCCATGATGAAGGATTTAAAAATTGCCGTGATAGGGAATCCCGGGAGCTGGTCCACTGAAAAGCTCGCCGACGCACTGGAGGAAAAGACAGGTTTCAGGTGCGTGGCTGAAATGTCCGCTTTGACAATGGATTTTGAAAACAGGTCTCTTTTGCTGGAGGATATCGATCTGGCATCATTGGACGCCCTGGTCATCAAAAAAATGGGTCCTGATTATTCCCCTGACATGTTCAACAGGCTGGAGATACTAAGGTTTTTCTGCAAAATCGGCATACCGGTCTACTCTCGTCCCGAAAGAATAATGGCTGCCATAAACAGACTCAGCTGTACCGTTACTCTGCAAAAAGGTGACATTGCCATGCCGCCCACATTGATTACCGAAGATATTGATCAGGCTGTCAAGGCGGTCAGGCGGTTCAAGCGGGCAGTGCTAAAGCCTCTGTATTCCAGCAAGGCAAGAGGAATGGTCTTGGTAGAAGACGATGAACACTGCCGGAAAAAAATTCAGAAATTCCAGGACGTTGGAAATACTACCATGTATATCCAGAAAATGGTCAATATACCGGGAAGAGATCTGGGAGTCGTTTTTCTGGGAGGTGAATACATAGGAACTTATGCCAGACGTCAGGGTGTGTCCTGGAATACCTGTACTTCCAGTGGAGGCAGATACGAGCCCCATGAGCCAGGACCTGGGATTATCAAGCTGGCTTCCAAGGCCCAGGACCTTTTTGATCTGGATTTTACGTGCGTGGATGTGGTTGAAACTGAAGACGGTCCCATGGTTTTTGAAGTGTCAGCTTTTGGAGGGTTCAGGGGACTGTATATGGCCTGTAAAATCGACGCGGCCGGACTTTTTGCTGATTATGTCATCAAAAAGGTGATGGGGTGATCAATATTTTGCGCGTGACACACCATGCATAAAATAAGATTATTCAGAAGCGTGTCCATACCTGATCAGCTCAAGCTGGCCAGATATCTTAAAGCTCCGGAACTGGGCCCCAGGGTACTTTTTTTCAGCGGGGGCACAGCTCTCAATTCCATGAGCAAGGTCCTTGTTGAGTATACCCATAATTCCATCCACCTGGTTACTCCCTTTGATTCAGGAGGCAGTTCAGCCAAGCTTCGCGACGCATTCAACATGCCGGCGGTGGGAGATATGCGCAGCAGGCTCATGGCTCTGGCAGACCAGACAGTCAAGGGTAATCCTGAGATATTCAAGCTTTTTGCTTACCGGCTGCCCGCAAATGAGGACAATAAAAAGCTGCATAACCATCTGAAATCGCTGGCCAGGGGCAACCACTCCCTTATCAGAAATATTCATGACCCCATGCGCCAGATTATCCGCAGCCATCTTTCATTTTTTATCAAAAAAATGCCCCGTGACTTTGATCTCAAAGGGGCCAGCATCGGCAATCTTATTCTGGCTTCAGGCTATTTTGCCAATGACAGGCATATTGATCCGGTAATTTATATTTTTACCAGGCTGGCAGAGGCCAGGGGAACAGTCCGGCCCATAATGAACACTTTTCTGCATCTTATCGCCAGGCTGGAGGACGATACCCTGGTCAGGGGTCAACACATGCTTACAGGCAAGGAAACCGTATCCATTGAGAGTCCGGTGGCGGAAGTCTATCTGAGTAAAAGCCTGAACAAACCAGCGCCTTTTTACCCCCCCATCAAGGATAAGATCAAAAGGCTCATCCAGGAGGCTGAGCTGATATGTTATCCCATGGGCAGTTTTTACTCCAGCATTATCGCAAATATTCTCCCCAAAGGAGTTGGGTCAGCCATAGCAGCCAATCTCTGTCCCAAAGTGCACATTCCCAATACCGGGCATGATCCGGAACAAACCGGCACAACTCTGGATCAGCGGGTTGAAATTCTGATTAATTATCTTAAGAAAAGCTGCATAGAATCTGAACCCCAAGGCAGGCTCCTTGATCTTGTAATTATTGACAGAGATCACTCCCTTTATCAGGGTGGAGTTGACGTTGAAAAGATCAGGAATCTTGGTGTGGAAATCCTGGAAACTCAACTCATCCGGAAACATCCCGGGCAATATCTTGATGATAAGCTGTTTGTTGAGACTGTGTTGTCCATGGTGTAATTATAAACCTGATAATACTGTTCCATTACTGGGAAAAATTTAAGGAAAAGGAGAAAAAATCATGAGCAAGAATGAAGTCAGATTCAAAGGAGTTATGGATAAAGAAGAGCTTATTTCCTGCCTTGATGAAATCATTGCCGCCATGAAACAGGGGGTATTGACCTTAGAAGGACAGGGACAGGCTGTTTCGGTCAGGCCTGGATCGGCAATAGAAATGGAAATCAAAGTCAAGTCCAAAGAAGACAAGGAAAAACTCGAATTGGAACTGGGCTGGCGTCTGGATAAGGAGTTAAAGGTAAAACCAGTGGATATGAAAATTTCCAGCCGGGAACTGACTGAAAAGGATTCAGGTCAGGCTGTTTCAGAAAATCCTGAACCGGAAAAAGAATCCAAAGCCCCTGCCAGATCAGGTCCGACCATAGCCGCTCATGAGCACAAGGGCTGATATCGGGGCTAACGATTTTTGAGCCGAGGTAGCCGATGCCTGTGTGGCATTAGTCAAGCATTTTTGAACAGGATAAACCCTTATTTTTGTGTGGAGACATATTCATAACATAATTTAAGTTGCTATTCCTTAAATTTCATGCAACTTATCATGGAACTTCAAGAAAAAGATTTAACTTAAGAATCAGGTCAGTATTCCCTTTGGGCGGTAAGGATCTGAGGACCCAATGACGCAGAAGAAGAATGCCGGAAAATCAACCGCGCACGCCATGGCCGGGAATATGGCCAGGGGTGGGTCTGGGAGAGAGAAAAACAAAGCTCAGCTGATCACCTCAAAGGATCACTATTATGATCTGTATGAACGGGCTCCGGTGGGCTACATCACTGTAAGCGTCAGGGGAAAGATTCTTGAGACCAACCTCACCGCGGCCCAAATGCTGGGCATGTCCAGAAAAAGTCTTTTCAAACAGCCTTTACTGAGCTTCATCCACAAACAGGATCTTGAAACCTACTTTTTTTACCGGAAACAACTTTTTAAATCCCGCTCCCTGGGTTCAATACAGGCATGTGAACTGCGGATGGTTAAGGCTGACGGCACAGTATTCTGGGCGTTTCTGGAAGCCTCAGTCGTTGAGATTGCAGATGGATCAATTGTTTGCCGGATCGTGATCAACAATATAAACGAGCGCAAGAAGGCTGAAGACAAGGTCAGGCAGATCAACCAGCAGCTTCAGAAGGCCCTGGCTGAAAGAGACAAGTTTTTCTCCATCATTGCCCATGATCTCAGATCTCCACTTGTTGGCTTTCTGGTTTTTATCAAAATGCTGACAGAAAGGATTGAAAAATTGAGCCTGGAGGAGATTCAAAGACTGGCAGGAGACATGAAAAAGTCTGCGGAAAATCTGTATAATCTTCTGGAAAACCTCCTTGAGTGGTCCGTCATACAACGGGGCACTGCCCATTTTATGCCGATTTTCTGCTGTCTGGAGGACATGGTCAAGGAAAATATTAATTTGATGCAGCCATACGCCATGCCAAAAAATATTTTATTCAGATATTCTGTTCCCAAACACCTGCATGTCCTGGCTGACAAGTCAATGCTCAACATGATTCTGCGCAATCTTTTATCCAACGCGATCAAATTTTCCATGAACAACGGGACAGTCACTGTATCCGCGACCCGGAAAGAATCCATGGTTCTGGTATCAGTTGAAGACCAGGGCATGGGTATGGACCAGAAGACCATGTCTTCTCTGTTCGCCCTGAGCCAGATTTCTTCCAAAAAAGGCACTGACGGTGAAAAGGGTACCGGCCTGGGTCTTCTTTTATGCAAGGAATACGTGACTAAGCACGGCGGCAACATCTGGGCTGAGAGCAGCCGCGATAAAGGATCAGTATTTCACTTTACCCTGCCTCTGGCTGAAAAAAGAGGACAGCAGGCACAAGTCTGACTTCAAAGATCGGATATCGGTGCCCGGAAGCCGACAATCTGATGTCTGATGTCGTTGAAGCGAGGGCGGATGACGGAACGTACAAGACCGGGGGCTGCTGGAGGAGCTGGCTTTAAACCTCAAAATTCCGCAATTGGTGATTGTCTATGGCCAACATTCTGATTGTCGACGATGACGAGCTTTTCAGCATCGGACTGGCTGATGTTCTTGAAAGCGAAGGACACAGGACCTTTTACGCACCAACCCTTGCTGAAGGACGAAAGTTTGCCCAGTCCAGGGACATGGACCTGATTTTTCTTGATCTGCAACTGCCTGATGGTTTTGGAATGGATATGCTTTCTTACCTGAAAAATCTGTCCAATTCACCTGAAATTATTGTCATTACCGGCAAGCTGGAGGAGGAGAACGCCGAGATCGCCATCCGCAAGGGAGCCTGGGATTTTGTAAAGAAGAGCAGCACTCAGCTGGAGATGAAACATTCCTGCATGAGGGCTCTGGAGTACAGGGACAAGAGGCTGGCTCTTGAGCCGGTTTATCGCGAGGGAATCATCGGCAGCAGTCCTGCCCTTAAACGGTGTCTGGAAGAAATGGCAAGCGCTGCCAAGAGTCAGGCTGAAGTTCTTTTCCTGGGAGAAACAGGTACTGGCAAAGAGCTCTTTGCCAGTGCTCTGCACGCCAACAGCCCGCGCAGGGAAAAGGAGCTGGTGGTGGTGGACTGCGCCTCCATGACCGAATCCATAGCCGGCAGCGAACTCTTCGGATATCGCAGGGGAGCTTTTACCGGGGCCACTTCAGACAAGCCCGGGCTTATTCTCAGGGCCCACGGAGGAACCTTGTTTCTGGATGAGGTCAGCGAACTGCCCCTTTCCCTGCAGAATAGCTTTTTGCGCGTTCTGGAGAGTCATACCTACCGTCCTTTGGGCCAGAACCATGAATCGTGCAGTAATTTCCGACTTGTCTCGGCCAGCAACCGTAATCTGGATGCAATGGCGGGCAAGGGAAAATTCCGCAAGGATCTTCTGTACAGGCTAAAAACTGTAACTATTCACATCCCACCCCTTCGAAAGAGACTTGACGATCTTGGTCAGCTTGTCCGCCATCACCTTAAAAATATCACCAGTCAGTCAGGACTTCCCAACATGACCGCTTCGCCGGATCTGCTGGAACTGTTTGCCAGTTACAGATGGCCCGGTAATGTCCGGGAACTGGTCAATACCCTCAAGGCTCTTGTTGCCTCGGCTCCCACGGAAAGGGTGCTGTACCCTTCTCATCTTCCCAGAGATTTTCACGCCAGACTTCTCAAGTCCAGACAATCTGATGATGGTCAGACAATGGATCCTGGTCAGATCAGGCAGGACCAAAAACCTGGTCCTGAACTTCTTGAACAGGACTGGAAGACCTATTGCGCTCTGACCCGGGAAGAATCTGAAAAGAGCTACCTGCTGAACCTGATGAAGGTCTGCTCCAATGATATCCAAAAGGCCTGCCGCCATTCAGGACTGAGTAAAGCCAGGCTCTACAGCCTCCTTAAAAAGTACAACATCACCCGGCCCAGCAGGGTAAACTGAACCTTGCTGATTCAGGTTTTTTAACTCCACTACATATCATTCTTGCTTCTTAAGAGATTAATTCTTGTATCGCAAGAAATCGTCATTAAGATTAGTCTTTACTTAAAATCAATACGAATAATTACAATAGCTTATCAATTGTGATTGCCTGGCATTATTATTGATAAAGCCGTTATGTTTTGCGGTGAATAAAATGATACAATAATGCTTGACCATATTTTTGATGAAGAATGCCAGGGTCCTGGGTTTGAACAACAAAGACCAGAATCCCCAATGGTTAGAACGCTGGACTGCCATTGGGTTAACCGAGTCCGGCAGCACATCAGGGGTAATATTATGACTCTAGCTAAATGGGAACCGCTTCGTGAAATCGAGGACATATTTGACCGCTATGCCAGAGCCTTTAGCTGGCCTTTGAAGCGCGGTCAGGAATTAATGACCACCGGAGAATGGTCACCGCGTGTTGACATCTCTGAGAATGACATGGAGTTCATCATTCAGGCGGAAATTCCCGACGTTAAGAAGGAGGATGTCAAAGTTACGGTGGACCAGGGAGTTGTCACAATTCAGGGTGAAAGGAAAAAGGAAAAAGAAGATAAAGGAAAGAAATTTCACCGGGTAGAGAGACATTACGGCAGTTTTGTCCGAAGCTTCACTCTGCCTGAAAATATCGATGAAACCAATGTCAAGGCTTCTTACAAGGATGGCATGCTGAATCTCAGAATTCCCAAGACCCAGGAGAAAAAGCCAAAAGCCATTGAGATAAAGGTCGAATAAACAAGCAGTTAATGGGGGCCTGCGCAAGACGAGCTAAAAAACTTTCGAGCGTGTCCCAGGATAAATTTAAATTGGAGGTAATGATTATATGGCGCTTAAAAAAACTTACCTGAAGAATGGTTCCCAGTGCAAGGTTACCTTTAGAATACCCAGCGAGCTGGGCAAGAAGGCGAGCCAGGCTGCAGTTGTAGGTGAGTTCAATGGCTGGGATTCCACAGCCTGGCCTATGAAAAGACTGAAAAACGGTTCCTTTTCATTATCCATGAGCCTTCCAGCTGGAAGGACCTATCAGTTTCGTTATCTCATGGATGATAATACCTGGATCAGCGAGATGCAGGCTGATGGGTATGCCTATTGTTCCTTTGGCGACTGCGAAAATTCCCTTCTTACCTTGTGACTGCCATGACAGGGCAATGAAAAAATTTTGACGGCATGAGAAAAGCTGGAACTCATCGAGGCCATTAAACTTTTTTTGGAGAAAATAATGCAATCATTCAGAATCAAAAGAACCCGTCACGAAGACCTGGTTTTTACAGGAAAGCTTCTGGCTTCGGTAGATGAAAAAAACCGCGCGGAGCACAGCCTGGTCCGGCTTCAGCTTGATCTTTATCAAACCATAGTCAAGGCCTATATACTGTCCATAATCCTCAATGATTACCGGTCATCAAATGTTAAAACTCTTTACGGAGCAATATCCTTTGCTAAAATTGAAGATATCCATGACTTTATTCTGACCAGAGAAGGCCGCGGAATTTCAGATCTGGTTCATATGCTCCTGGAACAGATCACAAAAACTCAAAATTCTTTTACTGAAGATTCCGGACAGGACTTCATTTCAGAGGCGGATGGAAGAAATGAGCCATATCAGGAGGTATCAGGCCAGTAGCAATGCTTTGAAAATATTAACTTATGAGTTTGTGTTAAAGTTGTAATGTTTCACGCGCAAAAACAAATAAACTGCCCTTAACTCCGTAATGCTCAATCATCAAAATATCATACCCTAACCACTATTATGAAACATAATAATGAGGAGGAGGTAAGTTATGATAGCAGCAACTATACGGGACCTTTTGAGTCAGGCCGGCATTACGGTCAACGGCAAAAAACCCTGGGATATTCAGGTATATGATGACCAGTGGTATAAGAGGGTGTGGATCGACAAAAGCCTTGGCTTCGGCGAGTCATATATGGATGGATTGTGGGACTGTCAGCGCATCGATGACATGATATGCCGGGTATTTAAGAGTGGTCTGGTGGACAGGGTAAAAGGCAGCCTCAAGTATCAACTGAAATTTCTGTCCGGAGTTCTCTTCAATCTTCAGTCTAAAGTACGCAGCCGCATAATTGCTGAACGTCATTATGACCTGGGCAATGATCTTTTCTTCTCCTTTCTTGACCCTTATCTTCAATACAGCTGCGCGTATTTTGATGGAACCGACGACCTTAAACAGGCCCAGGAGAATAAACTGGATCTCATAGCCGACAAACTCGATCTTAAGTCATCAGACAAGCTGCTGGACATAGGCAGCGGGTGGGGTGGTCTGGCTCGTTACTTGGCTCAAAATCGCGGGTGTCAGGTCACAGGAGTAAATATTTCAAAGGAACAGCTCAAGCATTCCAGGGAGTTTTGCAAGGATCTGCCTGTTAATTTTCTGGACCAGGATTACAGGTCAATAACAGGGAATTATGACAAGATTGTTTCTGTAGGAATGTTTGAACACGTGGGCAATAAAAATTACCGAAAATTTATGAAAGTGGTGGACTCCTGCCTTAAAGAAGACGGGATTTTTATGTTGCAGACCATTGGCTCAAATAAATCAAAAAAAAGCTGTGACCCATGGATCACCAAATACATTTTTCCCAACGGCATGCTGCCCAGTATATCTCAGATATCAAAATCAGCTGAAGGACTGCTTAATATTCAGCACCTGGAGAATCTGGGTAAACATTATGATAAAACTCTTATGGCCTGGCATGATAATTTTCAAAAGGCCTGGCCTGAGCTGTCCAGAAAAAACAAGAAATATGACCTGCGCTTCAAGCGCATGTGGGAATTTTATCTCCTTTCCTGCGCCGGGTCGTTTCGGGCCGGAAGCAACCAGTTATGGCAGGTTGTAATGACCAGATATTTACCAAACAGGAAAACTTTATGATCAAGAAAAAGAAAGACTCTTCTGGCTGGGAAAAAAATAAACAACTCCCCCAAAAAGGGACAGGCCGGCTTGATAAAATTTTTGATCCGGACGATGGTTGCTTGTCAGCCAGAGTTCCTGATCATCCAGACGCATTGAGCGTCTACATGAGGCAACTGAGCGGGTTTCCAGTTGTCAGCGCGCAGGAACAATCTGACCTGGCCAGAAGATTTCAAGGCCAGGGAGATCAAGAAGCAGCTTTTGTTCTGGTCTCTTCAAATTTACGCCTGGTAGTTAAAATTGCCATGAAATTCAAGCGGAAATGGATGGACAGCAATCTGGATCTTATTCAGGAGGGCAACGTGGGGCTTATGAAGGCAGTGAAAAAGTTCGATCCTGATAGGGGTATCAAGTTTTCCTACTACGCGTCCTTCTGGATAAAAGCCTATATTCTCAAGTTTATCATGTGCAACTGGCGCATGGTCAAAATAGGGACCTCTCACGCCCAGCGCAATCTGTTTTATAATCTTGGCAAGGAAAAGCAAAGGCTTGAGGCCATGGGGCTCAGACCGGATCCAGGCACCATTTCCCGGAATCTGGATGTATCAGAGTCTGATGTCATAGAAATGGGACAAAGACTGGGACAGCAGGATCTTTCTCTGGATGCGCCCTTGAGCGGAGATTCTGAAATTACTCCTGGAGATATTTTGCCGGCTGTCGGCGATGAAACTGAAGATATTTTTCTAAAAAAGGAAACCGCTGAGATTCTGAGGAAAAAATTAAATGAGCTGATGCCGTTAATGAGCAACAGAGAAAAAGATATTATCAATCTGAGGCTCATGGCTGACAAACCCATGACCCTGGGAAAAATAGGAGAAAAATACGATATAACCCGGGAAAGGGTACGTCAGATTGAGTCGAAGCTGCTGGGCAAGATAAAAGATCATATTCAGAATGATATAGCTGGATATTGAAGAAGACTCTTTACAACTGACCTGGATGAAATGAAAGATAAAATTCACGAACTACATGAATTGCGTGAGCAGAGGCAGGTTTTCTCGGATCGTTCTGAAGCCGGCAGGTTTCTTGGAAGCATGCTGCAGTCTGAATACGCGCTTATTGATAACGGGATGGTTCTGGCTGTTCCCGCCGGAGGAGTTCCAGTGGGACTGGAACTGAGCACGGCATTAGGTTTGCCGTTTGACGTGATCATAGTCAGAAAATTAAAAATCCCAGGCAATCCTGAAGCCGGATTCGGAGCCATGGCCCTGGATGGAACAACCTTTCTTAATGAGAGACTTCTGTCTGGGCTGGATTTGAGTCAGGACCAGGTTGAAAGTGAGAAAAAACGGGTCAGCAGTGAGCTGGAGGAGAGAAACTCCATGTTTCGACGGGGTCGCTCATTTCCAGATCTTTCAGGAAAGATTATCATTCTGGTGGATGACGGACTGGCCTCAGGATTCACCATGCTGGCCGCTGTGGACATGGTAAAAAAGGTCGGACCCGAAAAGTTGATTGTGGCCGTTCCCACAGCTCCTCAGCGTTCTGTTGGACTCATATCTATGGAAGTGGATGAAATTTACTGCGCCAATGTCCGGACAACTCCTTATTTTGCTGTGGCCGAAGCCTACAGACACTGGTATGATCTAAACGATGAAGAGGTCCAGAACCTTCTGGGCTTATCAGGGTGATTGATAATAGGTATTCCCAGCAAAGCTCTAAAAATGTATTACAGAGAAAATTTCTCTTGCTATCCATTTTTTTCATGGACTTCTACTCCTGCCTGGCGCATCTGTTTACGGGCCTTGAGGCGGCCCTGGTCTGTAACCGGACGGGTGGCTTCTTTGATAAGGACAACTTCAAAACCATGCCTGCGGGCGTCCAGGGCAGTGGCCAGCACGCACACATCCTCGGCAAGTCCTCCGATCCACAAGCGTTTAATTCCAACATTGCGAAGGTGGACGGCAAGACCTGTTTCATCGAAGGCTGAGTTCTGATCCTGGTCAAAACGTACTCCCTTGGTTACCTTTATAACTGAATCAGGCAGCAGGAGGTCTTGATGGAAAAGAGCCCCGTCACTATCCTGCAGACAATGAGGTGGCCATGAGCCACCCTGCTCCTTGAAGCTTACATGTCCTTTGGGGTGCCAGTCTCGAGAAGCGTATATTGGAAGCCCTTTCTCAAGGGATCTCTCAATCCAGAGGTTGAGAACAGGAACAACCGCATCACCATTGTTGATTTCCAGAGCCCCGCCCTGGCAGAAGTCCTTCTGGACATCAACTATGAGCAGAGCGTCACTTGATTGTAATTTATTAGTCATGTGCTCCTCCTTTTGAATATCTGATAATCATGTCAGATTTCAGGGTGAGAATTCCTGTTCAACCTTTAGCTGAAAATCAGACAATGACTTGCTCACTTCAACCTTATAAGGCGGATCCGCGTTATCTATTCGCGTGATTTGGACCGGCAGACGGGCAATCTGGCTTTGAGCATGACGACGAATGGTTTCGAGATCAGCTGCACCACCGGGCAATCTTTTACCCTGGCGCATCACCGTTATCAAAAGTGGGCGGCCTGGTCTATCTTCATTATAGCGAGCTATAATATCTTGGACGTACTTTCCATCCTGCGCAATCCTGAATATCTGTTTGCGTCCGGGAAGAATAGGCTTTCCGCTGGACAGCTTTAACCGGCCTTTGCCGGCGTACTCACACAGTTTATAGGCTATATCAAGGGATGGAGAGTCGCCTGA
Source organism: Desulfonatronovibrio sp. (assembly GCA_003566455.1). Classification (GTDB taxonomy): domain Bacteria; phylum Desulfobacterota; class Desulfovibrionia; order Desulfovibrionales; family Desulfonatronovibrionaceae; genus Desulfonatronovibrio. Next base: position 21,432 of record PXDF01000208.1, on the reverse strand, counting down.
AACACCCATGGAAGTGCCCACGCCAAAGCCGTCAATGGGGGCGTTGGAATCGACAAGTTCCTGGATGGAATCTTCGTCAAGTCCGCCGCTGGCAAATATTTCAACCCTGTTCAGACCTGCCGCGTCCAGGGCCTGCCGGGCCTGTCTGGAAAGAGCCAGTAGATCTCCGGAGTCAAGACGAACCGCCTTGATCTGGAACCTTTCCCCAAGGGAATCTGCCAGGTCGATTACCTTGCGTATCCCGGCCATGGTGTCATAGGTGTCCACCAGGAGCACGGTTTCGGGATATATCCGGGCAAAGTCGCTGAAGGCCTGGTATTCGTCTTCATGCGCCTGAATATAGCTGTGGGCCATAGTTCCTGTAACCGGCACTTTGTATCGTTTGCCGGCCAAGACGTTTGAGGTCGCTGCCACGCCGCCGATATAAAAAGACCGGGCAGCCTTGATTGCCGCGTCAATTCCGTGCATGCGCCGGGGACCGAAGTCAACCACAGGGCGTCCTTTGGCTGCTGAAACAACCCGCTGTGCTTTTGAGGCAAGCACTGTCTGCAGGTGAATCTGGTTCATGACAAAAGTTTCGATGAGCTGGGCCTGGGGCAGTGGCGCAATAACCTCCAGGATGGGCTCATTGGCGAATACAGGAGTACCCTCGGGAACTGCCCTCACTTCTCCGGTAAACCGTAAGCCGGACAGCCATTGGAGAAAACTGTCCGAGAATTGACCCAGGGAACGCAAATATTCAATGTTGTCATCGCTGAAGTTTAGATTTTCCAGAAAACTCAGAACTGTGTCCAGACCGCAGGCCAGGAGAAAGTTTCGTCTGTTTGGCAGGCGGCGTACAAACAGGCTGAAGACTGCGTCTTGAGTCATCTGCTGATGGTAATAAGCCTGAAGCATGGTCAGTTCATAAAGATCTGTAAAAAGCGCGATTTCATCATGTCCTGCTCCCTGGACAGGGAATTTTGCATTTGCACTTGTTTGGGCATTTTTCATTTTCTTTCTCCATAATTGTAATTCAAAAGCTGAGATTCTGTTTTCAGACGCGAGCCCCAGCAAGAAGCAGGAAACAGACTTTTCAAACAGAAGCAATAAATCAATTCAAGCCTAGGCTCGTATGCTGTTAACAAGAGGTACCCTGTAAAACAGCGGCCAGAATTATATGCATAAGTATTTAGAATCAGACCAGGCATAATTATTCGTGCATCAGCCTGGAGTTGAAAAAATACAGGGTTGACCCAGTTGTATTATAGTGACTATATTGTAAATAATTTGTTATTGTATAAAACTCTTCATATAATAAGTAAAAAAAAAGACCTTGGCAACAATGCTTTCATCTCTTTGCGGGAATCAGGAAAATGAAAACAAATAATGAAAACCATTCCCATTTTTATCATACCCTTGGCATAGATATTGGTTCAGTTACAGTGGGTATGGTGGTTTTGAGCGCTCAGAAAAAGGTGATGGATCGATTTTATGAATTCCACCACGGTGATGTTGTTAAGACCGTGGAAAAAATTTTGAAAAAAATAGATTTTTGCCGGATAGGCGCTGTTGCGGCCACTGATCAGACAGCTTCATTCATCAGGGCGGACTTTCGCTGTGATGAAAGGGTGGCGGTAATTTCCGCGGCCAAACATTTCAATGACAAGGTTGGCGCTGTCTTTCATGTTGGCGGTGAAAAGTTCTCAATGCTTTTTTTTGATCAAAATGGCGATTATTGCGGATTAAAAACAAATACATCCTGTGCTGCCGGAACCGGGAGTTTTCTTGATCAGCAGGCCACTCGGCTCAAGCTTTCGGACATTGATCAACTGGCCAGAATCGCGGCTTCCAACACTGGTCAGCTGCCCAAAATAGCTTCAAGATGCTCTGTTTTCGCCAAAACAGACCTGACACATGCCCAGCAGGAAGGGTACAATCTGCCGGAAATATGTGATGGTCTGTGCCATGGCCTTGCCGCTAACATTGTAAATACTTTACTGAAAGGTCAAAAACCCAATCTTCCTGTAATTTTTTGCGGAGGAGTAGCTAAAAACAGTGCGGTCATCAGACATATAAGTCCCATGATTGGTTCAAAGCCTGTGGTGGACGACATGGCCCATCTTTACGGAGCAGCGGGAGCCGCAATAAGGATGATTGACCAATCAGGCCCGCCCTCAACACGGTTGGACGGCAAAGTTAGTATTGCCGGCAAGGTCGATACCAAAAAGCAATACGTTCATCCTCCTTTGGAAATTGTTCAGTCTGACTATCCTGATTTTGATTCAAGCCTGGCTTATGAATATGAGTCAAACTCCGGCAAATTTTCAAACAAAGTTGAAATCGATATATATGCTCTTTTTGAACCTGGGAAAAGTTACCAGGTCTATCTTGGCCTGGACATAGGCTCCATCAGTACCAAAGCCGTATGGATAACGCCTGAAAAACAGGTTCTGGCCGGTTTTTATACAAGAACGGCCGGCAGACCTGTGCAGGCCATGTGCAGTCTTCTGGAAGCCATGGATGATCTGGCGCTCAGGAGTTCCTTCAATCTGGAGATAAAAGGAGCGGGCACCACCGGTTCAGGCCGGAAGTTTGTGGGTGCCCTTGCCGGAGCCGACCTGATCATGGATGAAATCACTGCTCATGCCCGGGCTGCTGTTGAGCTCAATCCGGAAGTGGACACTATTATCGAAATCGGAGGCCAGGATTCCAAGTTTACCACTCTGAGCAAGGGAAGCGTGACCTTTTCCATCATGAATACGGTATGCGCGGCTGGAACAGGCAGTTTTATTGAAGAACAGGCGGAAAAAATGGGTGTTGAACTCTCGGAATACTCCAAAAGGACCAGGGGTGTATCCTCGCCCATATCCAGCGACAGGTGTACTGTATTCATGGAGAGGGATATCAATTATTATCTCAGTCTTGGATATACAATAAACGAGGTGCTCGCAGCCGCTCTGCATTCAGTCCGGGAGAACTACCTGAACAAGGTGGCTGTGGAAAGCAGCATCGGCAAGGTTATATGCTTCCAGGGGGCTACAGCCAAAAACAGAGCCCTTGTTGCCGCTTTTGAACAGCGGCTTAAACAGCCCATCCATGTTTCTATCTACTGCCATCTTACCGGTGCCCTTGGAGTGGCCATGCACCTGGCTGATGAAGAAAGGGAGAGCAGTTTTTTTCGAGGTCTTGATCTGTACAGAAGGGAGATACCGGTTCGTTCAGAGATATGCCGATTATGTCCCAACCACTGCAAGATTACTGTCGCTGAAATCAATGAAGGTCCGGTTGCCTACGGTTTTATGTGCGGTCGGGATTATGAGACGCATAAATTTGTTGACAATAACACATCAGGATTTGATCTGGTCCGTTTTCATGGCAAGGTTTTTCCCCGAAAAGTCCGGGTGCGTCATAATAAAAGGCTGATAGTGGGAATACCAGGAGCTTTATATCTATATGAGGATATTTCCATGTGGGTGGATTTTTTCAGCCAGCTGGGCATCCGGACATTAACCGGAAAAATTAACAACAATGCTCTTTTAAAGGGTAAAGAGCTGGCCGGTGCTGAATTCTGCGCACCCATCACATCCATGTACGGGCATGTGGCGGATCTTGCGGACAGGGTTGATTTCATATTTCTTCCCCATTACCTGGAAAATTCCAATACAGGTTCCCATGCCAGACGTCAGTTCTGCTATTATTCCCAGTATATCCCGGCCCTGATGGCTGGTCTTGACGATGAAATCAAGGCAAAACTGATATCACCGGTCATCAAATATCTCTACTCCAGCCTGTACCAGCGCCTGGAAATTTACAGGGCCATAAACAGGATGGATAACAGCTTGAGTTTTCTGGACATTTACAGGGCTTATGAAGAAGCCGTCAATAAGCGCCGGAAAGCCATGAAACAGTGGCAAAATACTTATAATGACCAGTTTTCACAGGCAGATGATATATGTGTGATGCTTCTTGGAAGACCCTATACAGTGCTTGATCCCTCCATGAACAAGAAGATTCCGAAGATATTTTCAACCCTTGGTGTAAAGACTTTTTTCCAGGACATGATAAATTTTGACAACGAGAAAGTCTCGCCTATAGATCCATTCCTGTCTGAGCTGCATTGGAATTACGCCGCTGATATAATGAAAGCTGCAGAGATCGTATCCAGAAATTCCGGGGTTTACCCGGTACTGATGACTTCATTCAGCTGCTCGCCCGATTCCTTTATTCGTGATGTTTTCCAGAAGATGATGAGTGGCGCTGACAAGCCTTACCTGATTCTGGAAACTGACGCCCACGGCTCCAGCGTGGGCTATGAAACGCGCATCGAGGCAGCAGTCAGGTCTTTTCGAAATCACGCGGCAATTGAAAAAAGTCCTTGCCGCCAATTAAAGGGAATCAACCCGGTCAAGGCTTCCACCATGGCCGGGAAAACAGTGATTTTTCCCAATTGGGACCCCATTACCTGTCGTCTGCTGGTTGCCAACCTCAGACGGGAAGGTATTGCCGCAGAGCTGATGCAGCAGAGCCAGGGGGCAATAAAGCGCAGCATGCGCCTGAACAGCGGACAATGCATTCCCATAAATGTTATTGCCCAGGAGTTCGTGGAGCATGTGCGTTCAAAAGGTATAAAGCCTGAACAGGCGGTACTCTGGGTGGGTCACGCGGAGATTGCCTGCAATATCCGCCTTTATCCCTACAAGTTAAAGCAGATGATCGCCTCTTTTGGGTCCGGCATGGAAAAGTCCGGGGTGTACACCGGAAAAACTTCTTTTGCGGATATATCTGTAAGAGCCTCCATGAATGCTTATTTCGCCTTTATGTTCGGCGGGATGCTTCGAAAAATGGGCTGCCGCGTAAGGCCATATGAAAAGAATGCCGGCGAAACTGATCAGGTGATTCAGTCATGTCTCGAGATTCTGGAAAAAGCTTTTCTAACGGGACAGGACAAGGAATCCGCGGTTCAGAAAGTGGTTGACATGTTTTCGAGAGTTGAAACCATTCCAGGCAAGCGAAGACAGGTGGCCATATTCGGTGATCTTTACGCCAGGGATAATCCGATTTTCAACATGGACCTAATTTCTTTTATTGAAAGGTATCAGGGAGAGGTCATCACAACACCGTATACTGATTATCTGAAAATGATCGCTCCGGCTTATTTCAAAAAATGGTTCACCGAGGGCAGGTATCTTAATGTGCTCTTCACTCGGACATTCCTGGCTACCATGGGTTACCGGGAGAAAAAGTACCACCGGATTTTCCAGAAGATCCTGAAACAACCGGAGCAGATATATGATGTGCCTCCTGCCAGGATCCTGTCCCAATTCAATGTCATCCCGGAAAACACTGGTGAATCCATGGATAATATCCTCAAAATATATTATATTAAGAAATATTATCCCGAGGTCTCACTTTTTGTGCAGACCAGTCCGTCATTCTGCTGTCCTTCCATAATTACCGAGGCCATGTTGCAAACCATAGAAGACCGCATACAAGTGCCCATAGTTTCCATCACATATGATGGTACAGGTGGAGACAAGGACCGGAAAATTATACCTTATCTGGTGTTTGATTCAAACAAAGCATCCAGGGTGCAAAAGACCCAAGTTTCTACCTCAGAGGTTCAAATTTCAGGGTATTAAGGATGAAATGCTAAAATCAGTCAGGAGGAAGTATTCATGCCTTACAGGACAAACAGAGACTTGCCGGAACAGGTTAGAGACAGCCTGCCTGGCCCCGCTCAGACTATTTACCGCAAGGCCTTCAATTCGGCTTGGGATCAATATGCCTCTCCTGAAAAACGCAGGGGTGATGCAGATCGGGAAGAGACTGCCCATCGAATAGCCTGGTCGGCGGTTAAAAAAGTGTATGAAAAAAATGACAAAGGCACCTGGGTGCGCAAGGGCAGCTGAAAACAAATAAAGGATATTAACGTTCCTGATGGTTCAATCAAAATTATAACAAAATGCATGAATAATTTAGCGCTTTGCAGTGACCATCCATAAAAAAGACATGGTCTAATTTTTTTTTAAAAAATTTTTTCTTTGCTCTGAAAATGAAATACATGGCCTGTTAATATCAATAATACTGCTTTTATTATGCAGTATTTTTTTTTTCATCCGCTTGTTTGACATTAATAAAATATTTCATTAGGTTTAAAAATAGATAAGAAGTTGAATATTATTCTGTTAGTTTCAGCCGCCTGTTAATCCTGGCTTTTTAGTTGCGTTTCTGCCTTTTTGCCTGAACTGATATCTCATGTCTGGTCTTATGTTTCAACTGCCTTTCATTTCTTGTCTGTATATCTTTCCAAATTATTAACCAGCCCTGACAGTAAAAATCTTGTCCATGATTGGTTTCAGATTAAATCATCACAAAGAATACAACGCGTGGGAGCAGAAATATGATTGAATATGATTCTGTGACAAAGGTTTTCGGGATAGGCAAAAAGGCGGTTACAGCCACAGACAATGTCACCTTTACCATTGACAAAGGTGAAACAGCTGTTTTTCTGGGTCCTTCAGGCTGCGGTAAAACCACCATGCTGCGCATGACCAATCGTCTGGAGAGTATAACCAGAGGGTCCATCAAAGTTAATGGTCAGGACATTATGGATATGAATCCCCAGAAACTCAGATTGACCATGGGATACGTCATCCAGCAGATCGGACTGTTTCCAAATAAAACCATTGCCGGCAACATTGCCATAGTGCCCAGGATGCTTGGCTGGAATAAAGAAAAAATCAGGGCCCGCGTCGATGAACTTCTGAATATGGTCAAGCTGGACCCTGAAATATATCGGGACCGTTATCCAGTTGAGCTTTCAGGAGGTCAGCAGCAAAGAATTGGTGTGGCCAGAGGACTGGCGGCCAACCCGGATATCCTGCTCATGGATGAGCCTTTTGGGGCCATTGATCCCATCAACAGGGACCAGATCCAGGATGAATTTCTGAAGCTGCAGGCCAAACTGAAAAAAACCATTGCCTTTGTATCTCACGACATTCACGAGGCTATAAAAATGGCTGATAAGATTGCAATTTTCAAGGATGGAAAGCTTGTCCAGTATGATTCTCCTGAATCAATTCTCATGCGTCCAGCCAACAAGTTCGTGTCTGACTTTGTGGGCGCTGACAGGGCCCTTAAGGTCCTGGGCCTTTTAAGAATCAGGGATGCTATGAATCTTTCACCCAAAAATCTTGTCCAGGCAGGCACAGACGCTCCTCAGGTTCTTAAGATGATGGAGGACAGAGGCATGAAATTCGCCTTTGTCCTTAAGGATAATAAACCTGTAGGCTATGTCTCTCCAAAACTTCTCAAGTATGAACAGGGAAAAGTTGAAGATCTGGTTGAAAGGTTTCCAGAAGAACTGGGTACGAGGGAGCCTTTACGTGACGCTTTGTCCGCCATGCTAATGCATGACATGATTGATTTTCCGGTCATGGACGACAATGGAGATTTCGCCGGTAGCATCAGCTATAAAAATATCCAGAAATCAATTCTTGAACTTTATTATGAAGATCAGGATGGCTAATCCAGGGGAGTGTGGAAATGAATCTTTTTGTTTTTATCCAGGAAAATCTCTCCATGACTCTTTTCCTGACCTGGGAGCATATATGGCTGGTCGGTATGTCACTCATAATTGCCATGTGCACTGGTGTGCCCATAGGCATTATCATTACCAAGAATAAGGAGCTGGCTAACAAGGTCATCGGCGGAGCCAATGTTATCATGACCATTCCGTCCATAGCACTGTTCGGGCTGATGCTGCCCATCCTGGCCATTGTTGGTCATGGTCTGGGCAAAGTCCCGGCAATAATCGCTCTGGTTCTGTACTCCCTGCTGCCAATTATACGCAACACCTATATTGCCATCAAAAACGTGGATCCAGCTATTGTTGACGCTGGACGCGGTATGGGCATGACCAAATGGCAGCTGCTGCGGGAGGTGGAAATACCCCTGGCTATACCGGTTATCCTGGCAGGTCTTAAAACCGCGGCAGTCATGAATATTGGAATTGCGGCCATTGCAGCTTATATCGGGGCAGGCGGGCTTGGGGTATTTATTCAGCAGGGGATCGCGCGCTCTCATGAAGCCATGATTCTAACCGGCGCTCTGGCGGTGTCGCTTCTGGCCATAATCGTGGATCTGACCATGAGTCTTCTGGAAAAGCTGGTAACTCCCAGAGGACTTAAGCTCTAGAGGATAAAAAATGAATACAACCGTTACCAAAGGATACCGATTCTTTCTTTTAGCTCTGATTTTTTTAATGGGCATCAGTGCGGAAAGGGTAGGCCTCATAGAGTATTATTCTGACCCATGGGAGTTTGAATACGTGCTCTATCTGGTCAGGCAGCACCTATACCTGGTATCGGTGAGCATGGCCCTGGCCATTGTAACCGGTCTCACCGCAGGTATTGTTGTTTCCAGAAAAAGATTCAGGAAATACGCTGGGCTGGTTATGTACGTAGTGGGTCTGGGTCAGACAATACCGTCACTGGCTGTGCTGGCCCTGGTCATGAGTTTTCTGGGCATAGGCTCCAAACCGGCCATATTCGCTTTGTTCATATATTCCACACTGCCCATTGCGCGAAACACTCTGGCCGGAATCCTTTCAGTTTCCCCGTCCATAATTGACGCGGCAAAGGGAATCGGCATGAGCCCGCGGAGAATCCTGCTGGAGGTGGAATTGCCCAACGCTCTGAACGTGATCCTTATCGGCATCAGGGTGGCCCTTGTCATTAATATAGGGACAGCCGCTCTTGGATATCTTATAGGAGCCGGTGGGCTGGGGGACCTTATTTTCACCGGCATCAGCCTTATGCAGACGGACAAGCTGCTGGCCGGGGCGTTGCCGGTGGTTATGCTGGCCCTGATAGGAGACTATCTGGTTGAGCTTCTGGGTATAATCATTATTCCCAAGGGGATCAGACTAGCTACATGAAATCAGTAATTCAGGCCTGGATAATTATCAACCATAACCTATTAACCATAAAGGAGTTTGTCATGGTTAAAAAATTCTATCTGGCATTAGGCGCGATTATTGTTCTGACCATTTCTTTTCTGTTAGCCGGTAATTCTCTGGCCCAGGAGAAAAGGATCACTATCGGCGGAAAAAATTTCACAGAGCAGTACCTTCTGCCTGAACTGGCTAAATTGCTCCTGGAAAAGGAAGGATTTACAGTCAACCTGCGAACAGGAGTAGGGACGGCCATTGCCCGTCAATCCCTGGAAACAGGTCAGATTGATATGTATTATGAATATACCGGAACAGCGTACACTGTTTTTTACCAGGAGGATGACACGGCAATAATGACTGACCCGCAAAAAGTCTATGACTGGGTCAAAAAAAAGGACGCTGAAAAAGGTCTGACCTGGCTGGATCCAGTTAAGTTTAACAACACGTATACCCTTATGATGCGCAGGGCTGATTCTGAGAGGCTTGGGGTGAAAAGCATTTCAGACTACGGTCAGTTTGTGGAAGAAAATCCTGATGAAATCACCTTTGCCCTTGAAGCTGAATTCTGGGAAAGGCCGGACGGTTTCAGGGCTCTCATGGATCTGTACGGTTTTCGCATGCCCGTGCGGGCGGTAAAAAGGATGGATATGGGTTTGACTTATCTGGCCTTGAGAAATGATCAGGTAACTTCAGCCATGGGTTTTGCCACGGACGGACGCATAGCCGCGTTTGACCTGGTCAACCTGGAAGACGACAAGAATTTTTTCCCTGTATATAATCCGGCAGCGGTTATCAGGGAAGAAGTTCTGAATAAACATCCTGAAATCAGGGAGATTCTGAAGCCTCTGGCCGAAAAACTGGATACTGATTCCATGCAAAGGCTGAATGCTGAAGTGGATGTTGACCACAAAGATGTCACTACTGTAGCCAGAGGATGGCTGCAGGAGGTTGGACTGCTTTAAATATCCACAAGAATGTCTTCTCCAGAAAACGGCTGCTCAAGCAGCCGTTTTCTGGAGTACGTCAAATAAAGGGTTTGATCAGGATAAACCTGGTTCAGCTGTTCATTACTGCTCATTGCATGAGGCTTGAGGACTGCTCAGGATTATTTCCAGTGTTTTGCCCTGTTCAAGTTCATAGGTTTTTTCCTTATAGCCGATCTTGATGGGTTTTTCTATTGCTCTGCAGGTGGTGATCCTTAATTTATCAGGAAGTACCTCAGTTTTGAGGTTGTGTCCCCGGTAATGTATCTGCATGGAAAGCCTGTCCAGCTCTTCAGGAAGACAAGGACTGAACCACAGCACATCACCTCTGGTTTCAAGCCCGGTATAACCAACCTGGATTATATTGATGCAGCCGGCCATGGCGCCCAGGTGAATGCCTTCCTGCGTTGTACCTCCCTGGATATCGGAGATATCGCTTTCCAGAGCATCCTCAAAAAGCTTCCATGAACGGGCCCGGTCGCTTCTGACCAGTACCCAGGAATGAACTATCCAGCTGAGCGTGGAACCATGAGAGGTGCGCTTGATATAATAATCGATATTCTTGGGGATGGTTTCATATTCAAAGTCATAACCCAGCTGTTCAAAGATGCTTCTTAATTCATCCGCTGAAAACAGATAAAAGAGCATGAGCACGTCAGCCTGTTTGGAAGCCTTGTAGCGGTTTGTACTGTCGTCTTCAGCTTCAAGTATCCGGTCCAGTCTTTGAATATCGCCGAATTTTTTTCGGTATCCTTCCCAGTCAAATTCTTCCAGCTTGTCATACCCTTCAAACTGGCTGATGATCCCGTCATCGTGAAAACAAAGACGGGTTTTGCGGCTTATGTCCTTCCAATGGTTCACCTCCTCTTCTTCAAGAGATAATATTTCAAGGATTTCACTTTTCCGGTCCTCAGGCAAGATCTCAAGCATTTCCAGGGCTTCGGTGAGAACCCAGACCGCCATGACATTGGTGTAGGCGTTGTTGTTGAGTCCAGGCTCACTGGCATCAGGGTAGGCTTCATGATATTCATCCGGCCCCATAACGCCCAGAATTTCATAGCGGTCGAGCTCAGAATTATATGTCGCAATGCTGGCCCAGAAGCGGGCGATCTCCAGAACCATCTCAGCACCGTAAAAAGAGAGGAATTCCATGTCCTGAGTAGCCTGATAATACTTGCAGATATTATATACTATGGCCGCGTTTACATGACGCTGATTCCTGGAATTATCAGGAATCCATCTGCCGGACCTGGGATTAAGATGGATTTTCTGGGTTTCCTCCCGGCCATTGCTTCCGCTTTGCCAGGGATACATGGCTCCGTGAAAGCCTGCTTCTTTTGCCGCGGCCCGAGCCTTGTTCAGACGGCGGTAGCGGTACATTAATAAAGTGCGGGTAATTTCAGGAATTCTGAGATTTAAGGAAGGAAATATAAACACTTCATCCCAGAAGATATGACCCCGGTAAGCTTCACCATGCCATCCTCTGGCTGGAACGCCAACGTCCAGTTCCAGCGTGCTGATGCAGGAGGTTTGAAGGAGGTGAAAGGTATGCAGATTAAGTATCATGCCTGTGCGGTCTTCCCCTGGTGGTTCCTTTTCCTCGTATTTAATACTGAAACGCCGCCACAGGTGTTTCCAGGCCTTTATATGGGAATCAAGCAGTTCATCAAAGCCGCCTGTTTCCAGAATCTTGTTTTTCGCCTCCAGACCGCACTCTGCTGAAGCATTGTCCCTGGAGGTGAAAAGGGTGACCAGCTTTTCCAAACGGATATCCGCTCCTTTTCCGGCTTTAACCTTGAATTGCTGGGCAATGTAGCCTGGTTCCTGTACAAGTTGTCTTTCAATTTCAAGTTTATCTCCGTTTTTCCAGACACTGGTCCTGGCTGCCTGAGCCACAGCGAGTCTGGACTGGTTGGTCTTAACCTTCAGATAGATGGTTTCAGGGTCTGTTTCCATGGTTTTTACATGTTCAAGATGTTTGTTGCTCAGACCTCTGTAACGCTTTACCCCGTCATTAACCACGGTTCCATCCAGAGCGGAACTGAATTCTATTTCACCTGACCAGTTTTCAGCTGTTATGGTCACCTCCAGGGCCGCGAGATGGTACTCGGCCATGTGCACCATGCGCCGCTCACTCAGGACCGTGCGCTTGCCCTGGCTGTCCTGAAAACGAACTTTGCGCAGCAAAAGACCTTTTTTCATGTCCAGTTCCTGGCGGTAATCCAGGATTTCCACCTGTCTTAGATCAAACCAGTTTACTCCGGAATATCTGAAATTCAGACAGAGCCAGTTGGGGAAGTTGACCAGGTCTTCATTTTCAATAATTTTCTCTTGAATTTCGGTTTTCAGGCGGTTGTAGCCTCCAGCCAGGTAAGTCCCGGGGTAGTGGATGTCGCTGGCGGATGAATGAAAGGCCGCTCCCCTGGTGGCGAAGTAGCCGTTTCCAAGAGTGCATAGTGCTTCCCTGTGTTTTTCCTGTTCAGGGTTGAAATCCTTGTAAATCAATGACCAGACCGACATCACACGTTTCCTTTCTGGATTGAGATAATTTTGTTCAGAAAAAGCCTGACTTCTTCCGGGTTTCTCAGCCGGTAATTCGCCTTTGAACTGCGCGCGGAATCCATCACCACCACTCCTATTCCTCTATTTTGCAGGGCGTCAAAGGCATCTTCATCTGTGACGTCATCACCCAGATATATCGGCAGAACATCAGGTTTATCCAGATCAAGCTTTTCAAGAAGCCACATCAAAGCCTTTCCTTTGTGCCAGTCTATATCGGGCCGAAGTTCAAAGATTTTTTTCCCGCCTGATTGTCTTAGTTTGGGATGGTTCCGGGCAATTTCTTCAACTGCCTGTTTTACCTGATCAAAGTTTTTTTCTTTCACTTTTCTGTAGTGCAGGGCAATGGCAAATTTTTTTCTTTCCACCCAGGCGCCTTCAATACCTTCAATCTTTTCTTTGAGTTCCTTGTCAGCCTGATCAAGCTCGGGCAGATAATCCTTTATATTGTCCGGATTTGTTTCCTTTTTATCGGGACCAGCGATGTCAAATCCATGGCTTCCAGCGTAATAGATATTTTCAATTCCAACCAAATTCTGAACATCAGCGCGGTCTCGTCCGCTGATGACGGCCACAGGAAGCTGGTCGGCCAGTTTTTCCAGCACTTTTTTCATGTCTTCCGGCAGGACCGCCTTGTCAGGATCATCAACTATGGGTGTAAGAGTTCCGTCATAATCAATAAAGACTGCGATTTTTTTGTTTTTTACCCGGAGGGCGAATTTTTCGAAATCTTTCAGCGCCGAAGGCAGGAAATCCGCAGTTGATGAAGAACGATTGTCCACCTTTATTAAGGATAAATCGGTGACCACAACATGGGCTCCGTTTTTTTTCAGATCCTCCCCCAGCCCGGTCCTGTCCACGCCGATGACCAGACCGAAACCGCCGTTTTTTCCTGCCTGAACTCCGGATATCGCGTCTTCCAGTATTACCGCCCGTTTCGGCTGCACCTCCAGTTTTTCCCCGGTCTTTAAAAATATGTCCGGTGACGGCTTGCCCTGAAGATTCAGTTCATCTGCGTCTTTACCATCAATCTTTTCGTCGAAAAGAGAGGAAATCCCGGCTGCTTCGAGAACAGCAGCACAGTTTTTACTGGATGATACAATCGCTGTTTTAAATCCTGCGGACCTGAGTTCTTTCAGAAGATTGAGGGCTGGTTTGTATACATCCACACCATCTTTATCGATCAACTCATTGAAATAACGATTTTTCCTGTTCCCAAGTCCATATATGGTATCCTGGTCCGGTCCGTCATCTTTCTTTCCCCAGGAAATACTGATTCCTCTGGACTCTAAAAAGCTCTCTATGCCCCTGTATCTTGGTTTCCCATCCACATACCTGCGATAGTCCTGTTCATCAAAGAGACTCTGGTTTTCTCTGCATTTATTTTTCAGATATTCATCAAACAGCTTTTTCCAGGCTTTGAAATGAACCCGCGCGGTTTTGGTTACAACTCCGTCCATATCAAAAATGACCGCGTCATAAGCAGATCTTGACAGGGTGATATGCTGCATGGTCATAACGTTGTCCTCAGCCCAGTTCAATGCGGTAATCAGCCTTGTGCAGCAGACCAACCATAAGGGTAAGGTACTCGCGCAGATGACGGGTAAGCAGGAAGTTCTCAAGAACAAATTTTCTCGACTTGGCGCCCATTTCTTCCAGTCTGTCGCGTCTGTGCAATAGATAGCGGACGCGCAGGGCAGCGCCCTCAGGGCTATTTACCAGAAACCCGGTATGATAGTTGATCACCTGCAGCCTGATGCCGCCCGTGTCACCCCCGATTACCGGCTTACCCTTCCATAGTCCTTCAGTGGCCGTGAGCCCGAATCCTTCTTTGATTGATTTTTGAATAATAATATGGGCGGCCCTCTGCAGGGCGTTAATGGTCCTGTGGGAGTCTGGCGGCAGAAGTAGAATCTTGATGTCAGGGTCGTCCCCGGCAGCGGTTTTCACTTCATCCAAGACTTTTTCGCCTTCGGGATCATCAGTGGCTGTGCCTCCGGCCAGGACAAGCTGCAGGTCGGGATTGAATTTCCGGGACAGGCGATAGGCCTTGATTACCCCAACCGGGTCCTTGAAGCGATCAAACCTTGAAACCTGTAGAAGAAAAGGCCGATGAGGAGCAATTCCGAATTTTTCATTGACCTCGTCAATTTCTTCCTGGGGCAGTTCAATGTTTTTATCGCTCAGCGGATCAATGCTGGGAGGAATGATGTACTGCGGATGGGGCAGGTCCTGGGCAAAATCCGGCAGAGAAAAGATACTGGCGTTATAATCGCTAACGTAGTGGCGCAGGTATCGCCACACCGGGCGGAAGGGACGGCTGGCATCAATATGACAGCGCCAGACCCAGAGTCCGCGTCGTCCCGGACACAGGCTGAAGAGCGGAGCGGGCTGGGGATCATGAATGAACACAAAATCCGCTTCCTCCAGTTGAGAGCGCATTTTATCAGCGTTGTCCCGGTTGGTCTGCTCATACGCGTCAAGAAGGCGTTGATCAATGGGTTCTGAATGCCCCTGCAGCGCGTTATGCATGGCTTTGGTGCACTGATAGAAATCATCATCACCGCTGATCACTTCCCAGCTTGTGTCAAGGCCCAGTTCATTACTCAGAGGAACCAGTTTTTCCAGAATCTCTGCTACTCCGCCTCCCACGCGGGTGGAATTGACATGAACCACTTTCATGCCCTTAAGATGGTCTGCCAGCTGGTGCAGCTGTGAGATGACCTGACGACCGGCAACCCCGGCGTATGCTTCAAGAAGTCCGTTCATTATATCGCCTCCCTGGTCAAAAATTCACTGCAGACCCTGGTCAATTCCTCCCTGACCTGACTTAAGCTGGAGAAAAAAGGGTCGATTCCGGCCAGGCGCCTGCGCAAATCATTATAGTCTTCACCCCAGCTGCTGAGCCAGAACCTGAAATCGTCAGAACCGTCTTTCAGTCTGCGGCGCGCGTCAATAAAATGGTAAAAGATGCTTCCCGTGGAAAGGTCAGGAAGGATACTGGGCAGTTCTTGAGGAAGGGTTATCCTTCTGCCGGTATCAAAGATCACCAGAAGAGAACGGGTGAACTCAAAAGCGCGGGAGGAGCGCAGAAAATAAGAAATCTCATTGCTGTCAAGGCGTTCGTCAATGATATCCAGCAGTTCCCTGCGAAGTCCTTCCAGGTCAGTAAATTCCACTGGATCGATTACTGAAAGCTGTTCAGCCAGAGCCGGTTCACCCAGGTGTTTGCGGCACCAGTTGGCGAAATCATTGTTGAATTCCAGTTCTTCAAAGCCGACTCCCAGAAGACCTCCCCAGAAGTGGTGATAGATACTGTCTAACCTTACGTCCCGGATATGGTTCCGAAGCTCGGTCAGGGTATAAGCCCTGCGGCCCGTAGCTATGGCAATGAGGGCGCAGTCTTTAATGGAAAAGGGATGAGTGTTTGATTCTTTGTCTGTGGACATGATTCACCTCAGAATTTACAGATTTGCTTATTTAATAATGGGGCCTATAACCAGAATCGTCCATCCTGGGTAATGCAGAAGTCTGGAGCATGATTTCCTTTCCTAATCCAGTATTGCCACAGAGTATGCCGGCATGCTGATAATTTCGCGCTCAAGTTCCAGTCCTTTATGGGATGCCAGCAACACGCGCTTTGGATCGAGGTTTTCAGGCAGCTTAACAGTCTGGGACTGAGAATTAAAATTAAAGACAACACTTACTGGTTCACGCTCAATTATGAGCCATTGTTTTTCCTGGTCAAAGCTGACTTTGACCAAGTCCATGCGGCCGCTGGTTAACGCGGGGTAATTCCGGCGGATACTGATAAGTTCCTTATGCCAGGCCAGAATTTCCGAGTGTGGCTGATAAAGCAGTTCTTCCCACTGGAGCTTGGAACGTTCAAAAGTCTGCAGAGCCTGAGGGTCAGGAATATCTTTTCCGGGCCAGTCAAAGGCTTCGAATTCCTTTTGCCTTCCCCTGCTGACAGCTTCCGCCAGCTCCTGGTCCTGGTGGGCAGTGAAATATAAAAAAGGCGATGAGGCTCCCCATTCCTCTCCCTGGAAAAGCATGGGCACAAAAGGGGAGGTCAGCAATAATGCAGCGCCAAGCTTGAGCTGATCTGTGGAAAGAAGATGGCCTGTTCTTTCCCCAAAGGCCCGGTTGCCTACCTGGTCATGATTCTGAAGGCAGCCGATCAGTTGATGGCCGGTAATATCCCAGGCGGGACGTCCGTGAGCCCGGCGGCGAAAGACTGAATAGCGGCCGTCATAAACCAGTCCCTGTTTAAGTACTTTGGCCAGAGGAGCAAGACCTCCAAAATCAACGTAATAACCTTGTTTTTCCCCGGTCAGGGCCGCGTGCAGAGCATGATGAAAATCTTCGTTCCACTGGGCGTCAAGACCGTAACCTCCAGTCTGAACCGGTCTGATGACACGGGGGTCGTTCAGATCGCTTTCTGCAATGATCACCAGATGCCGGCCAAGACAGGCCTCCAGCTGTCTGACCTCCACTGCCAGTTGTTCCAGAAAATGTATGGCAGAGGTGTCCAGTATGGCGTGGACCGCGTCTATACGCAGGCCGTCAAAGTGATAGTCACGCATCCACATCAGGGCATTATCTATGAAAAAGCGGCGCACCTGGTCACTGTCAGGGCCGTCAAAATTGACCGCGTCACCCCATGGTGTATGGTAGCGGTCAGTAAAATAAGGCCCGAACCGGGCCAGGTAATTTCCAGCCGGTCCCAGATGATTATAAACAACATCCAGGATCACGGCAATTCCCCTGCTGTGACAGGTATTCACCAGTTCCTTGAGTTCTTCGGGCTGGCCGTAGCCATGGTGCGGTGCGTAAAGATCCACACCGTCATAGCCCCAGCCCCGCTCTCCGGAAAATTCGGCCACAGGCATCAGCTCAATATGAGTCACTCCAAGATCAAGAAGATGATCCAGCCTGCGGGTCACTGCTCTGAAGGTGCCTTCCTGAGTGAAAGTGCTTACGTGGAGTTCGTAGATCAGCGATGAGGATAAAGGTACAGGCTGCCATTTCTCATCGCTCCAGGCAAAGCGGCCGTGGTCCACCCAGCGCGAGGGGCCATTAATGCCTTCGGGTTGCCAGAAAGAGCGAGGGTCAGGATAGGGACCTTTGCCATCCAGCAGGAACCAGTAGTCCTGTCCATGAACTGGCGCTTCCCTGGCCTTCCACCATCCGGATTTAAGAGGCAGCATTGACAGTTTGCGTTTACCTGTAAGCAGCTCGACCCTGTCCGCTTTTGGCGCCCAGACCTCAAATGAAGATCTGCTTTCTGAAGCATAATGAACTGAATCTGAATTCTGATTTGTTCCCATTGGGTCATTAGACATGGTTTAAACCTCCTTAGCCAGCAGGGCCACTGGAAATCGGCCCAGCAATCTGGTCATGCGGACAAAACCTCCGGAAAACCGGTCTTCTGTGAGTATATTATTCCAGGACCCCCGGGGAATCTCCATTCCGGTCTTCTGCCAGTTGTCCTTCAACCCCATTAGCAGACGGGGAATAACAGTTATAACCTGGTCTCCACGCGCATAGGCCACGACATGCCGGGCCTTGCTTCCTGAAGCGTGCAGGGGGCGGTATGAACTTTGAGGGCTGAAAGGACCGGGGCGGTTTCGGCGAAGACGCAGGGTCTGGCGGATGAGCCATAACTTGGGCAGGCCATGATCCATCCGGGCCAGTATTTCCTCAGGTCCAAGACTGGTCATTTCAGTGAGCATTTTCCGGCGCAGGTCAAAGTCAACTGGACGGCGGTTGTCAGGATCAACCAGGCTCATATCCCATAATTCACAACCCTGATAGATATCCGGCACACCAGGAAAGGTCATTCTGAGCAGGGTCTGGGACAGGCTGTTGATTCGGCCCGCGGGAATAAGAGGCCTGAGAAACTCTTCCATCTGGTCGAGAAATTTTTCATTGCTCAGCAAAGAGTCTGCAAAATTCAGAACACTTTGTTCATATTCGTTGTCCTGCCTGGTCCAGGAGGTATGAAGTTTGGCTTCGCGCATGGCTTTTTCCAGATAGGTGCGCAAGCGTTCCTTTGTGATGGGCCAGGTCCCCACCAGAGTCTGATAAATGAAATATTCCATGTTTGGTTCTGGGAAGCCGTTCAGGTTATATTTTCTGTTCTGACTGAACCACCGCTTCACAGTACGGCCCCAGACTGTCGGTATTTCTGAAAGAAGGGCCAGTCTGGCCCGCACGTCTTCTCCGCGCTTGGTGTCGTGGGTGGCTCCTGCCAGCATGCTCAACGGCCTTCCGGCCTGAGCCAGTTTTCCCTGGTGGTGGAAGTCATCAGGAGATACTCCGAATCTTGCCGGATCACCTCCAACTTCGTTCAGACAGATGAAGCGGTTGTACCTGTAAAAAGCTGTATCCTCCAATCCTTTGGCCATGACCGGTCCGGTGAACTGCTGGAAACGCATGGCCAGTTCCTGTTCCAGATTTCCCGAGATTTCCAGAACAAGGATCTTTTCAAGAAAGTCAAGGAGCTCAGGGTCCAGCTCGGGGTGCTCATTTTTGGCGGTCATTATTGCGTGTTTTATGTATTTTCTGTCAGATGCGCTGATTTCAGGCTGATGAGTACCAGTTTTCTGTGCTTTAGGGTTGGCTCTGACGTAGGTTCGGTAAACCGGAAAGGCAGTGGCCACCCGGGACAGGGCGTTTTCCAGATCTTCCCGGGTATAGTCGCGGTGACGGCGGTGATGTTCACACACATGAACAAAAAGAGCAGTGAGCCGCTTGAGATCGCTGCCCAGGGATTCATGTATGACCTGGTGCTTGCATTCTTTTACCAATGCCGGGTAATCAGTATATTCGCCTGTTAATTCATCATATAGACTGGTCAGGGATTTTTCTCCATCAGGGTCAATGAACAGGCTGCCTGCCAGATTAAGAAAATCGTACCCAGTAGTTCCCTGTATGGGCCAGTCATCAGCCAGTTCCTCACCTGACTCCAGTATTTTTTCCGCCAGTATCCAGGCATTGGGACAATGTTCGCGCAGACGCTGAAAATACCCGGCCGGGTCACGCAAACCATCAGGATGATCAATCCTGAGCGCCTGTGCCTTTCTTTGCCTGACCCAGGTCAAAGGCAGAGCATGGGTAGCGGAAAAAACCTCTTCATCCTCAGTTCTCAGTCCGGCAAGATCATTGATATCGAAAAAGCGGCGATAACCAAGGTCCCGGTCTGCTGTTCGCCACAGGGCCAGACGGTAGTTCTGTCTGTCAATCAGCGCGTCCAGGGCTTCAGGGTCCTGGTTGATTCGCTCAACTTCAGCATTGATGGCTTTCTGGATATTGCGCTTGCGTAAAATATCAGACAGCATTTTTTGAATTATGGCCTTGTCCCGGTGACGACGCTTGACGCTCTGGCGACTGGTAACTGTTGGTCTGGGGAGCCGGCCGCAGCAGTCCGCGATAAATCCCAGCAGGTCTGAACCGGCATCATGGGCGGCAGATGACAGCAAGCCTCCGAGACTGGAGGGATCCACAGGAAACGTATGATCGTGATAGTCAATGGTAAAAAGATTTTCGCGTAGACACAGCTTCAGCTCTCCGGCCTCAAGGACCCTGCCGTAATGGTCTCCCAGAATGGGCAGCAGGATCTTGTTGGGCCAGCGGTCTTCAGAGGACTCCCAGTCCACATCGAAAAAGAGGGCAAAAGGACTGGATGGTCCATTTTCCAGAACATCCCACCACCAGGGATTCTGGCGACCCTGGATAGCCATGTGGTTGGGCACCAGGTCCATCACATGGCCAAGGCCGCTGATTTTTAAGGCCCGGCAGAAGCGCTGGTGTTCCTCTTCTCCGCCCAGCTCAGCGTTGACCCTGGTGGGATCCACAACGTCATAGCCATGGGTACTGCCTGAGGCTGCCTGTAAATATGGGGAGGTATATACGTGGCTTATGCCCAGTTCAGCCAGGTACGACACCTGTTCGGCCGCATGGGCAAATCCGAAATCTGGACGCAATTGCAGTCTGTATGTGGCAACGGGTTCAGGCAACATGGCGCAGCACCATTAACGAACGGGCAGCAACGGTCAGGCTGGCACCCGGTCCCAGTATTTCTTCATCTTTTACCCAGCCCTGACTGGTATCCAGTTCCTTGCTCCAGGAGACACCCCAGGCATCAGTGGGCAGGGTAAATATCAGTTCTTCATGATGGGCATTGAAAATCAGATAAAAACTGTTATCCGTTACTGGTTCTCCTTTGGGATTGGGGTTGGGGATGGCTCCACCGTTCAGGTATACTCCCAGTGATTTGGCGAAATCCTGTCCCCAGTCCTGTTCTGACATTTGTTCCCCTGTATGAGTGAACCAGGCAATATCAGTGATTTCCTGGCCATGAATCTCGCGGCCCAGGTACCATCGCCTCCGCCTGAAAACAGGATGTCTGTGAAAATAATCAATGAGACGTCTGGTAAATGAAAGCAGGTCCTGGTCAATATTATCCCAGTCATACCATGATATTTCGTTATCCTGGCAATAGGCGTTGTTGTTGCCATGCTGGGTACGGCCCATCTCATCTCCTCCCAGCAGCATGGGCACCCCCTGGGAAAGGATCAAAGTGGCCAGGAAATTGCGCTGCTGCCGGCCGCGTAAGGTCAGAATTTCCGGGTCATCAGTCGGGCCTTCAACCCCGCAGTTCCACGAACCCTCATTGTCGTGTCCGTCTTTGTTTTCTTCCCCATTGGCCTGGTTATGCTTCTCATCGTAAGATACCAGATCCCTGAGGGTAAATCCGTCATGGGCTGTAATAAAATTGATGCTGGCAAATGGCTGGCGGCTGTCATTGGCATAGAGATCCGGACTGCCTGTGATGCGGAAGGCGAATTCGCCCAGAGTCTGGTCACGTCCGGCCCAGAAATCACGGACACAATCCCGGTATTTGCCGTTCCACTCGGACCAGACCGCGGGAAAGTTGCCTACCTGATATCC
>PXDF01000166.1 GCA_003566455.1 Desulfonatronovibrio sp. | reverse complement strand
TTAACCGCCCGCTTCGCTCAAGGCGCCAGGGACGCAAAGTAAGATCTATCCACTTTCCGTCGATAGACGGGGCGAAGTCTCTGGCTCTGCTGTATGACCAGAGAAAGAGCGAAGCTCTTGAACTGGGCTAACCCAGCAGAGACAGGAACACTCTTCTTGGCGTACTTGGCGCCTTGAGCGAGTCCGCGAGCGGGCGGTTCAAGGATTCTTCCAGAGACCTGCCCTGCGGTTCTAGTGAAGCCTTAAGGCTGAACGGGCGTGAGTATTTTTTCTCCGGCCAGTATTAACTGAATTGTTGCTGAGGCTGTTGTGAAATCTGATCAATCTGGTCCGAAATCCTTGGGAGGAAGGGGCAGGCCTTTATCCAGCAACCAGTCCTTAACCGCTTTTTTAAGCAGTTCATGGTAACCATCCAGGCCTCCAAGGCCTTCAAAGGCAAAAAAATAGTTTACTTCCAGGAGCAGGGGGCGCGGTTCATTAGAGATTGAGTGATCAAACAGCACGTCAATACCTGCCAGATTGATGCCGCTGCAGGCGCGAAGTTGTCTGACAAGCTCTCGGCCCCTGGCCTGCACGCGTTGATCAGATTCATGGTCAACTATTCCTCCCTGAGCAAGATTGTGCTTGATCTTGCCTGGATCAGGCTGCACCCTCCAGTAACTGTATAAACAAGTGTGCATGACAACCACCCGCAGGGTGCTGTGTCCAGCATCCACAAATTCCTGTACCAGAAATCCGTAAAAACCTTCTTTCTCCATACCCTTGAAGTCAGATAAGACATCCATTGCCTCATCCGGTGTGTGGGCAAGATATACCAGACGACCCTCACCGCCGGCGGAATGTTTGATGATCACAGGGTAATCAATTGTCTGCCAGTAATCTGAAGGACACTCTTTCAGGCTGTTAAAGGCATGTGTGCCGGGGTGGGGCAGGTTTTTTTCCCTGAAAAGCTGAATATCTCCGATTTTGCCGGGATAGCTGTACCGGCTGGAATAATTGGGGAAGACCAGGCCGCAGTGTTTCATGGCCTCTTCATAAAGGGCAGGCAGGCGACCTGGAGGCAATAGCACTGCCGAGGCTTCACGCATCAGTTTCCGGTCTTTGCTGTCTGGATCTCTTCCGGCGCAGAGCCGGAATCTGTGTCCATGAAAATATGGGTGATAGGAAAGAATCATTTGTTTATCACGAGTTGAATGAAAATTTATGGGTTAACTGTTCACCGGTTCATTTTGCTTGCCGCGCTTCCGGCTCTGGGTTTTCTATGCCCCGCCAAAGGGGGACGCTTGCCCCCTCCGGACTCTCAAGTTTCGGGTTTACCGTGTTTTGTCGATTTTAGAGCATTTGTTTTCTTTTTAATAATTCAGCCTTCCCCGCGGTCCGGTTTCCCCCTTCTGGCGGGTCCAAGAAAACATAGAGCCTCTCGCTGATAGCGCGCAAAATGAACCGGTGAACAGTTTTCAGGAAAAAACCTGCTGCTTGTCTAAGAGACAATATTGCTTACATACTCTTCCAGCCTGTCCATGCCGGTTTTGATGTTTTCCAGGGAGTTGGCATAGGAGAAGCGCAGATATCCTTCCGCTCCCTCACCAAAATCAATGCCCGGGGCCACTCCAACCCCGGCTTTTTCCAGGATGTCAAAGGCCAGTTCATAGGAATTATCAGACAGAAACCTGGCGTTGGCCAGAATGTAAAAAGCCCCGGTTGGTTCCACACTGACCTTGAAACCCATCCGGCCCAGCCTTTCCAGCATGTATTCCCGGCGCTTATTATAGGTCTGCTTCATTTTAAGGACATCGTCGCTCGCTTTCTCCAGGGCGGCGATACCGGCCCATTGGGCTATTGAGTTCGCGGAAATAAAGAAATTCTGGTGAACTATCTGCATAGTCCTGACAAACGGTCTGGGAGAGATTATATAGCCCAGTCGCCATCCAGTCATGGCGTACAGCTTGGAAAAGCCGTTAAGCACAAAGGCGTTGTCGGTAAATTCCAGAACGCTGTGCTCCTTGCCCTTGTATACAAGGCCATGGTATATTTCGTCTGAGATAACGCAGGGGCCCAGGCTGGCCAGCTCTCTGATGATGTCAGGAGGAGTGACATTGCCTGTGGGATTGGATGGGGAGTTGATAAAGATGCCTCTGGTACGCGGAGTCAATCTCTCTCTGACTTTTTCCGGGGTTAACTGAAATCCGTTTTCCTCATTGACCCGTATCTTGACCGGAGTTCCCCCGGCAAAAGAGATAAAGCCGGGATAACACGCGTAATGCGGGTCTGAGATAATGACCTCGTCTTTGGGGTGCAGAAGCGTTGAAAACAGCATGAACATGGCCGGTGATGTGCCGGCGGTGACAAGAATCTGATCCGGGTGGATATCCACCTGATATGTATTGGTATAGTGTCTGCTTATGGCCTGTCTCAGTTCAGGAATGCCCATGCTGTGGGTGTAATGGGTTTTACCTCTGTCCAGGGCATCTCGGGCAGCCTGTTTAACGCATTCAGGGGTATCAAAGTCAGGCTCTCCGATTTCCAGATGGACAATTTCCTTCCCGTTTTTCTCAAGCTCCTTGGCCCTTTCAAGTATTTCCATGACGTAAAAAGGCTTCAGGCTGGAGCACCGTTGTGAAATCATGAATTATCTCCGATAGTTGCTGTGTTGTTGAACTACATGGTGCTTTTTCCTTTAGAGAATGTCAATGATTCAGAGTGGGAAGGTGGGAATCTCAAAGCTGAAAGTTAAAAGTATGAAAGTTGTGAAGGTAAAAAGTAAAAAGTGAAAAAGTTAAGAATAAATGCTGGAATGCTGGAATGTCGGAGCGAGGCGTAGATCACGCCCTGGCTTGACTGGAATGCTGGAATTGGGGGGAACTTTGCTTTATCCAATCCAGGCAGGGAGGGATAGGAGGGAAAAATTCACTGGTTTGTGGGCTTGGAATTTGTGGGTGTTCCGGGTATAAGGGCCGCGGCAGGCAAAATATGCCCCGGGATGAGATTTTTGGATTATAAATCACTGCAAAGGAATCAAAATGAGCAATGAACCAAACAAGATAATTTATTCCATGGTCAGAGTAAGCAAGTTTTATGACAAAAAGCCGGTACTCAAGGATATTTCTTTATCCTATTTTTACGGAGCCAAGATCGGGGTTCTGGGGATGAACGGGTCAGGCAAAAGTACTTTGCTGCGCGTCCTGGCAGGAGTTGACAGGGATTTTCTGGGTGAAACAATCCTTTCTCCAGGCTTCAGTATTGGATACCTTGAACAGGAGCCCCTGGCCAATGAAACCCGAACCGTGCGGGAGGTGGTGGAGGAAGGCGCGGCAGAAAGCGTTGCCCTTCTCAAGGAGTTTGAGGAGATTAACGCCAGATTTGCCGAGCCCATGACTGATGATGAAATGAACCAGCTTATTGAGCGTCAGGGTGAGGTTCAGGAAAAACTGGATGCAACGGATGCCTGGGATATTGAGGCCAGGCTGGAAATGGCCATGGACGCTCTTCGCTGTCCTTTGCCCGAAATGACCATGGACAAGGTGTCAGGGGGAGAAAGAAGAAGGGTTGCCTTGTGTCGCCTGCTCCTGAAACAGCCGGATATTCTGCTTCTGGATGAACCCACAAACCACCTGGATGCTGAAACAGTTGCCTGGCTTGAGCATCATCTGCAGCAGTATCCGGGCACAATTATCGCTGTAACCCATGACCGCTATTTCCTGGACAATGTGGCCGGATGGATCCTGGAAATGGACCGGGGCCGGGGAATTCCCTGGAAGGGCAACTACTCGTCCTGGCTGGATCAGAAAAAAGAACGTCTGCGCAGGGAGGAAAAGGCTGAGAGTCACCGGCAGAAGACCCTTGAGCGGGAGCTGGAATGGATCAGGATGTCACCCAGGGCCAGACATGCCAAAAGCAAGGCCAGGATTGGAGCTTATGAAGAAATGCTGTCCCGGGATTATCAGAAGCAGCAGAAAGATCTGGAGATATTTATCCCGCCTGGGCCCCGTCTGGGTCAGAAAGTAATCGAAGCCAGAGGGCTTACCAAGGCCTTTGAAGATCGACTGCTCATGAGCGAACTTGATTTTATTATACCTCCCGGGGCTATCATTGGAATCATCGGCCCCAACGGAGCCGGCAAAACCACGCTTTTCAGAATGATTACCGGCGTGGAAAAGCCTGATTCCGGAACTATAATGCTTGGAGAAACTGTAAGATTGGCTCATGTGGATCAGCACCGCGATGATCTGGAATCGGACAAGACAGTGTTCGAGATGATCAGCGACGGTCATGACCTGATCAAAATGGCGGGCAGGGAGGTAAACTCCAGAGCTTATCTGGGCCGGTTCAACATCACCGGTGCTGACCAGCAGAAAAAGGTGGGCATGCTTTCAGGGGGAGAAAGAAACCGGGTTCAGCTGGCCAGGATGCTTAAGGAAGAAGCCAATGTTCTGCTTCTGGACGAACCTACCAATGACCTGGATGTGAACACAATGCGTGCCCTGGAGGAAGGACTGCTCAGCTTTGCCGGCTGCGTCATGGTCATCAGCCATGACCGCTGGTTTCTGGACCGGATATCCACGCATATCATGGCCTTTGAAGGAGACAGCAGCGTGGTCTTTTTTGACGGAAACTTCAGTGAATATGAAGAGGACAGGAAAAAAAGGCTTGGCAGGGAGGCGGAAATACCCCGGCGGATCAGGTATAGGAAGCTGGCCAGAAACTAATCGCCCGAACGGATAAAAATGTTTTCCTGAATCTGGTCATGGTCACAGCAGAATACAGCTGTCATGCCTGAATGGGCCGCGTGAGTCTTCTGCCCGGACGCATCCTCAAGGCTGTATTCCATGGCTGGTATTGCCGGGCGTTTCAGGCCGGGCAGGACAAGCTCAACATCAATTGAATCCGGCCACTTTTCCTTAATCTGGACAAGCCATTTGTGACTGCTGATTTTTTCAATTATTCTGGCCAGGATTTTGTTGTTTCTCACCGGCGCCTTTTGAGGGCCGGCAAAAAACCTTCTGTTTTTGAGAAAAAATCCAGTGGCCATGGGTCTTGTGCTGATCAGGGCCAGCTCTTCCAGGTACTTTATGGGTCTGAACTTTTTCCGGGCAAAGTCATTGAGGGCTGTTCGATATACATCTGTGACAATGGCCAGGTAGGAAACGCTTTTGGTTCTTCCCTCGATTTTCAGGGAATGGATGTTGTTCCTGATAAACCAGGGGATATACTTGACCAGACAGAGGTCTTCCGCGCTCAATATCCTGGAGTAATTATCTTCCTGCTCCAGCTGCCATACCGGGACCCCGGGCCTGGTCCTTTCCTCGAGATCAAGAACAAAAGGTCTGTATTCGTATCTGCAGGGATGGGCGCAAAGGCCCTGGTTGGCTGAACGCGCGTTGAGGTGAGCGCTTAAAAAGCAGCGGCCTGATATGGCCATGCACATGGCGCCGTGCACGAATATTTCCAGTTCAATGTCCTTTACCCGGGCACTGATGGCTTTGATGTCTTTCAGGCCAAGTTCCCGGGACAGATTGACTCTCTTTACCCCCTGTTTTTTCCAGAAATTGACTGAGTATTCATTGCAGGTATTGGCCTGGGTGCTTAAATGGAGTTTCAGGTTGGGAACCTTTTCCCCAGCCAGGCTTATAACTCCGGGATCAGCAACTATAAGCCCGTCCAGATCCAGTCCGGATACCTGTTCCAGCTGATCCCGGACAAGAGAGATGTCTTTTTGCAGGGGCAGGGCGTTGAGGCAGTAATATATTCTGGCGTTATGATTTCCGGCCAGGGTTATGGCTTTGTTGAGTTGGTCACGGGAAAATCCCCGGGCCTTTGATCTCAGGTTGAGTTGGGATCCGCCCAGATAAACGGCGTCAGCGCCGTAAGCGAGAGCGGTCTGCAGGTGCTCCATGTCTCCGGCGGGACATAAAAGTTCCGGCAATGGTGGAGTTATGTCCAAAGACCTTGCTCCGCTCTCTTGTCTTTCATGGCTTCGACCAGGGAGTAGGGCAGGTTGAGATTGCCGCGCCCTTTGCCTAACTTGATGTGAGGCTTGATGGAGCCGTGAAAGTCAGAACCTCCGCTGGGGAGCAGGCTCAGTTCTTTGCAGAGGGAGGAATATAAGCTGGTCTGTTCTTTTGTATGTTCTGGATAGAATACTTCAACTCCGTCCAATCCAAGATCTTTGAGCCTGATGAGCTCTTTTCTCAGTTCATCCTGCTGGAGATTCATGGAGAACGGGTGAGCCAGGATAACAGTGGCCTGATCGTTTTTCAGAACAGATATGGCTTTGTCAGGATTGAATTTTTCTTTGGGCACATAGGCCTTCCCGTCTGGTCCCAGAAATTTTTCAAAAGCTTCCTGGATCGATGAAGCAGCTCCTTTGTTCATGAGTACTCTGCAGATGTGAGGCCTTCCTATGGCCGCGTCGCCAGCCAGTAATTTGATTTCTTCATAGGTTATTTCAATTCCGAGTTTTCTCAGCTTTTCAATCATGATCTGGTTGCGGGCGTTTCTTTTGTTCCTGAGCTCAAGCAGGGACTTGTTGAGATCAGGGGTTTCAGGCTTGACCCAGAGCCCCAGGATATGCATCAGCCCATTATACCGGGCGCTCAACTCGCAGCCCGGAATTACTTCCATGTTCATTTCCCGGCCAGCCTTGAGGGCCTCATTTAATCCGCCTGTTGTATCATGGTCGGTCAGGGCAATGGCTTTCAAGCCTGTATTTCTGGCCAGCCTTACCAGCTCAAAAGGAGTGTAGGTCCCGTCTGACGCGGTTGAATGGGTGTGCAGGTCTATCTGGGACATGAAATTCCTTATCTCAGCAAAGTTACTCAGCCTGTGAATGCTGAGGTTCTGAAATTGTCTTATCAGCAATCAAGCAAGGCTTAATGGTGATTATCTGACTTTTTTACTTAAAGCGATAGGTTATTCTGCCGCGGGTGAGATCATAAGGGGAAAGTTCAACTTTCACACGATCGCCGGGAAGGATCCGGATATAAAATTTGCGCATCTTGCCGGATATATGACCCAGCACCTCGTGTCCGTTATCCAGCTTAACTTTAAACATGGCGTTGGGCAAGGCTTCTTCAACAGTGCCCTCCACCTCAATAGCTTCTTCTTTGACCATAAATGCTCTCCTGGTGAGAATTGTTTCCCTCTTAATCTTAAATTCTTTACGTTGAGAGATCTATCTTGTCAAGAACTGGCAGAGTTTTGCTGACACAGACCGTTGAAAAGCATCCAGTCATAATATAAGCTTTACTCGCGGCATATAATTTATTAGCAGACAAGCACATCGCAACCTAAATTAACCCAAGGAGATACTGAAATGGATGAAATCAAGATTAGGCTTCCTGAAAAAGATATGCCCCGAAAATGGTACAATGTGTTGCCCGAACTTACAGACCCTCTTGCTCCTCCCCTTGATCCTGAAACCAAGCAGCCTATTGCCCCTGACAAGCTTGAAGCTATTTTCCCCAGGTCTCTTATAGAGCAGGAAATGTCCGGGCAGTCCTGGATTGATATTCCAGAACCCATTCTGGAGATATATAAACTGTACCGGCCCTCGCCTCTGGTCAGGGCCAGAAGGCTGGAGCAGGCCATTGGAACCAAAGCCAGAATCTATTATAAGGATGAGTCGGTTTCTCCGGCAGGCTCTCACAAGCCCAATACAGCCATAGCCCAGGCCTACTACAATAAGCTGGAAGGAGTGAGCCGGCTGTCCACGGAAACCGGAGCCGGACAATGGGGCACAGCCCTCTCTTTCGCGTGCAGGATGTTTGATATGAAATGCACGGTTTATATGGTCCGCTGCAGTTATGATCAGAAACCTTACCGCGGGATAATTATCCGTTCCTACGGGGGCGAGGTTTTTCCTTCACCCTCCGACAAAACCAACGTTGGCCGAAGCATCCTTGAAAAAGACCCTGACTCCGGGGGCAGCCTCGGTCTGGCCATATCTGAAGCGGTTGAGGACGCTGCTTCCCACAACGATACAAAATACGCTCTGGGCAGCGTGCTTAATCATGTTATTTTACATCAGACCATTACAGGTCTGGAAGTTAAAAAACAGCTTGAAATAGCTGGGGAAAAACCGGATATTCTTGTTGGCTGCGTAGGCGGGGGAAGTAATTTTGCAGGACTGGTTCTGCCTTACATGCCTGAGAAGATGGCCGGGGAAAATATCAGGTTTGTGGCTGTTGAACCCCAGGCCTGTCCAACATTGACCAAGGGGCAGTTTATCTATGACTTCGGGGATATGGCCAGGCAGACCCCGCTCCTCAAGATGTATACCCTTGGCCATTCGTATTTTCCCCCTCCCATTCATGCAGGTGGATTGCGTTACCACGGAGAATCACCCGTAATATCCCATTTGACCAAACATGGGTATATTGAAGCCAGGGCTTATTTTCAGAACGAAGTTTTTGACGCTGCCAGGATATTTATGCAGTCCCAGGGCTTTGTGCCGGCTCCCGAGACTTCCCACGCCATAAAGGCAACCATTGATCTGGCTAAGGAAGCGGAACCCGGACAGGTAATAGTTTTGCTTTATTCAGGCCACGGCCTTCTTGACCTGGGATCTTATGACGCTTACCTCAGAGGAGAGCTTCAGGATAAAGCCTTTACTGACCAGGAGATTGAAGAGGCGCTGAAAGCTTGCCCCAGCGTCGGCTTTTAGGGGATGCAGGCTTTTATGACAATGTCTCAGGGGTAAGTCACTATACCAGTAACCTGAATTGAGCGATTTTTCCAGTAACTGTTTTGATAAGCCTGTCATGGCTTCCCTGGCAATGACATAGAAAAATCGCTCAATTCAGGAGCAAGTTTATCCTTGAATTTTGAACTCATTGCAAAAGGAGTAAAATATGATTGATTTGTTCAAAAAAGGTTTTTTTACCGGAATGGGATTGATAATTATCACGGCTGAAGAAGTTGAAAAGAGGGTCAACAGTCTCGTGGAAAAAGGCAAGCTTTCGGCTGAAGAGGGAGAAAACCTCATCAGAGAGTTTATCAAGAAAAGCGAAGACCAGCAGGTGGAAACTCATGAATGGATTTCCAAAAGCATCAAATCGGCCATGGAATCTCTGGATATCGCGGGTAAAGAGCAGGTAGAAAACCTGGAGGCAAGAATATCCAGTCTTGAAGACCGTGTCTCCACCCTTGAAAGTCTGCAAATGGGAGAAGAAAAGAAACCTCAATAGCCGCTCTCTGCATGACCTGACTGATATGTCAGGAAGATACTCTTTCTTCCGGAAAAATTAATGGACATTAAAGCAATAGCTCATTTGGGACGATTCCGTGAGATTGTCGCAACCCTTATCAAATATGGGTTTGACGATATAGTGGATCGCCTGGAGATCCCAGGCCGGAAATATCTTGAAAAAATCCATGTTCATGACACTCATCTGAGCACCTGGGAGCGGATGCGCAAGGTTCTGGAGGATCTGGGCCCAACATTTATCAAGTGCGGACAGATTCTTTCTCAGCGGGCAGACCTGTTGCCAAAAGAGCTTCTGGATGAGTTGCGCAAACTTCAGGATGATGTGCCTCCAGAGTCTTTTTCTGAGATCAGAAAGGTTATTGAAGACAGTTTTCAGGCTCCTCTGGATACAATTTTTTCTCACTTTGATGAAGTCCCTCTGGCCGCGGCCTCACTGGCCCAGGTTCATAAAGCAAGGCTTCTGGAGAGCGGACAGGAAGTGGCGGTTAAAGTGCAGCGTCCGGATATCGTTGATACCATCAAAAACGACATGGATATCCTGGAAAAGATTGCTGTTCGCCTTGATGGACGCATTGAGTCTTTCAAAGTCTACAACCTGCCTGATCTTGTTAAGCGCATTCGAAAGCTTATGCTCCAGGAGCTGAATTTTGTCCGGGAAATGAGAACCATGCAGATAGTCAGGACAACGGTCCAAAATGAAGTTGGAATTGAGGTGCCTGAAGCCTACCCTGATTACTGCACCAATGTTGTAATAACCATGGAACTGGCCAGGGGAAGCAAAATGAAAGATGTGGACATTGCTTCCCTGAAAAACAGGGCCACCATGGCCAAGAGGGGATTGTTTCTTTCTTTGCGACAGGTGCTGGAATATGGATTTTTCCATGCTGATCCTCATCCCGGCAACTTTCTCATTGATGAGGATGAAAATCTGATCCTTCTGGATTGGGGTATGGTGGGTCGACTGACGGATAAAGTCCGGTTTGAGCTTGTTGATCTCATTTCGGCTGTTGTTGAAAATGATGTGGAAATAATTACAGATATTCTTCTGGGTTTTACCATAGGACATGAAAAGATAAACAGGGATATCCTTCAGAATGAAGTTCTTGAGGTTGTCAGCCTGTTTACCAGGATGCCCATCAAGGAAGTGAACCTTGGACAGCTGCTCCTTGAAATGACCTCGATTTTAAGAGCTCACGGCCGCATCCTGACCACGGATCTTTCCATAATGATCAAAGCCCTTATTACTGCTGAAGGTACAGCCAAGATGCTGTATCCCGATCTGGACGTGATAAAAGAGGCCGAACCTCTGGTTAAGAAGTTGAGCAGGAGCAGGTTCAGTCTGACCAATATTTTAAAAGCCATTAATAGAAACATCAGGCATATTTTCCGCTTTCAGCATGAATTTCCCAGGCAGGCTCTTGGAATTATCAGCAAGCTGGACAGGGGTGAACTGGTGATACGGTTCAGGCACGAGAATCTGGAGGACATGCAGGCAACCATGGAAAGAGTGGTCAACCGCCTGGTGGTAGGCATAATAACCGGGACTCTTTTTCTGGGTTCGAGCATAGTCATACTGGCTGATACAGGTCCCAAGCTCCTGGGATACCCAACCCTTGGGGTTATAGGATATATAATCGGATTTTTTCTGGCTCTGCGCCTGATCATTGCTATGGTCAGGTCAAGGCGTCGATGAATATCTTTTGAGTTAAAAGTTATAAAGTACGAAAGTGGGAAGGAAGACAGTGAACAGTGTCTGTGTCAGTGTCAGGAAAGAAAGACTTAGAGACTTAGAGACTAAGAGACGGAGAGACTTAGAGACTAAGAGACGGAGAGACGGAGAGACGGAGAGACTGAGAGATGGAGAGACGGAGAGAAAAATCAGTTGACAGCTCATAGCTGAAAGGAAGACAGTTAATTGTGTCAGTGACAGTGTCAGGAAAGAAAGACTGAGAGACTGAGGGAAAGAAGTGAAAGAGTGGGAAGGTAGGAAAGTACGAAAGTAGGAAAGTTAGAAGGTGAGAAAGTGGGAAGGTAGGAAAGTGAGGAAGTGAGAAGGTGGGAAGGTATAATTTAAGGAATAATTATGAAGAAAATTAAAAAACATTTTCTGCTGGCAGTGAGCAAAGACACCTCGCATCAATACGGAGTGAGGTTTCTAAGTTATTTTTTTCAAAACAAAAACGATGTCCTGTTGGATATCCTGAATGTATCTTATAGTCCCCCTGGCTCAGGATATTCTTCAGCTGGTCCAAAAAAATCAGCTTCAACTGGTAATGAGCAGGCATTTCTGCAGGAAGTCAAACAGAAAATGATTGATTTCGGTTTTCCAGGTCAGAATATCAAGACTGAATCAAGGCAAAGCTCCATATCTACTGTCAGGGACATTATCGCCTATGGCCGCAGAGGTCTCTATGACTCTCTGGTGCTCGGGCGAAGGGGACTGTCCCTGCTTGAGAATCTTATTCAGGACAGTGTAAGCAGCAAAATCCTTGACGAACAGTGCGATATCCCCATCTGGATATGCCGTGAGCCGGAGAGGCATAAAAGACATGTGCTCCTGTGCACGGATGGGTCTCAGCAAAGCCTCAACACCGCGGATCATGTTGGGTTCGTCCTGGGAGCTGCTCCGGAAAGCAACATTACAATACTTCATGTCAAATCCCGGAAGAACGCGGTTAATGAGCAGGAAGTCTTTGACAAGGCTATCTCTCATATCATGGAAAATGGATTTTCCAGGGAAAGGGTTTCAACTATGAGCCTCGAGGGAGACAACGCGGCCAGGCTTATTCTTGAGTACGCCAGAAAAAATAACTTCGCAGTCATTGCCATGGGTCGAAAATGCCAGACAGCCCCCAAGACAGGACTGGCCAGATTTTTTGTGGGCTCAGTCAGCGGCGAGGTCCTGAGCAAAATGGAAAGAGCAAGCCTCTGGATATGCAAATAAGTTTTGCTTGATTTTTTATTTCAATCCAACTAACAAAAATTTTCTTTATGGCGAGGTAGCTCAGGAGGTCAGAGCATGCGGCTCATATCCGCAGTGTCGGGGGTTCAAGTCCCTCCCTCGCTACCATAAATATTCAGAGGGTCTGGGTGAATAGCCTGGATCCTTTTTTATTGCTCTTATCGATCCTGCCGGTTGTCTATCTTATTAACAAGAATATTTTTCAGTCAAAAGGGAGAAACATGAAAATTGATTTTGCAAACCTGAATATGCAGTACAAGTTGTACAAAAAAGAGATCGATGAGGCCATTCATGAGGTTCTTGACAGCTCCAGATATATCATGGGTCCGCAGATAAGCGAACTTGAAAAAAAACTGGCAGGTTTTACCGGTGCTGAATTCTGCATTGCCTGCTCTTCAGGGACTGACGCCCTGCTGTTGTCACTCATGGCTCTGGATATCGGTCCGGGAGATGAAGTAATTACCACTCCCTTCACCTTTATCGCCACAGCGGAAATGATCGCTCATGTTGGAGCCAGTCCGGTTTTCGCTGATATTGACCAAGAGACTTATAATATTGACCCTGCCAAGATCGAGCAGGCCATCACAGATAAAACCAGGGCCATCATGCCGGTTAGCCTTTACGGTCAGCCCGCGGACATGGAAGCGATCAACCGGGTGGCAGCCCAAAAAAATCTGCCGGTCATAGAGGATGCGGCCCAGAGTTTTGGGGCCGAATATAAGGGCAAGCTGAGCTGCAGTCTGTCAGAATTGGGCTGCACCAGTTTTTTCCCGGCCAAACCACTGGGATGCTATGGAGACGGCGGGGCGGTATTCACCAGCGACTCCGAGCTGGCCTTGAAGATGGAAAGTCTGCGGGTTCATGGCCAGAACGAGCGTTACTGCCATAAATACATTGGAATTGGAGCACGCATGGATACTATTCAGGCGGCAGTGCTTCTGGCCAAATTAAAGCACTACCCCAAGGAAATCGAGCTGCGCCAGCAGGTGGCCGGTATGTATAACTTTTTGCTTGATGATCTGGTTGTAACCCCCATAGTCAGGGATGACCGGACTTCGGTCTGGGCTCAGTATTCTATAAGGCACAAAAACCGGGACCTGATTCAGGATGAGCTTAAAAAGGCCGGAATACCCACTGCTGTTCATTATCCAATGCCATTACACCTGCAGGAGTGCTTTAAATATCTGGGTTACGGCCCAGGTGATTTTCCAGTAGCCGAGGCGGTGAGTGAGGAGATCATGAGTCTGCCTATGAACCCTTTTCTGACCAGGCCGGAACTGGAATATATCTCCAAAGCCCTCAGACAGGCCTTGGGGAAGTGATCCAGGCCAGGTCCTCAGCCGATGTAAATGAACCAAAATTGAGCGCTCTTACCTGTAACTGTTTTAATAAGCCTGTCATTGCGAGCTTCCCTCGCAATGACATAGAAAAATCGCTCAATTCAGGTTGAATAATTACGCGTTAAACAACCCCCATTATGGAGATTTCCACGTTCCTGGTTCTGGGCCTGATATCATGATTTATGACTACCACCTGCTGCCAGGTGCCCAGCGCGCATCTGCCTGACCTGACGGGAATAACCAGAGAAGGACCAATAAGTGCGGCCTGGACATGGCTGTGGCCATTGCCGTCATGCCAGGCCTTTTCATGTTCATATTCCCTTCCTGGAGGGGCAAGTTCGTTTATGGTCCTGGCCAGGTCTGAGACTACTCCAGGTTCGAATTCAATGCAGGTCAGAGATCCTGTTGAGCCAATACATGTTGCGTGCAGGCTTCCGGTCTGTACTTCTGATTTCCGGACAATTTCTTTTATCCTGTCAGTAATATCCACAATACAGATTCCTTTTTCAGCAACCGCCTGAATTTGTCCTGTATATAATTTCATATTTGACATACATACCCCCGATTTTCAAACAAGTTATATTAGATCTTCAATAAAGTCCAAATAAAGCAGGATCTATTTCGCAACAAATCCGCTCATCTCTTTCTCCGTGATGCTTCCTGGATTTACTTGGGTTTTGCAGGAATCTATCAGACTTCAAGATAACAAAATCTTATTGTATTTTTAAAAAAAATAAAATTTCTACTTGACACTGTCTTTAAAGTGAGGTTGATTGCCCATAGAAAAGATAATAACAACACGGCCTCGCCGGTTGAAAAAAAATTTATCATGGTTTTACAGGTTTTTTCATAAATTTGACCCCTAAAACCGTATAAATTTTTATAAATACTGCTATTTTGCCATTTAACTTCTAATTCAAGGAAGAAAATAGTCATGAGCTTATCCTGGCTGCATATAGCAATTATCTTTTTCTTCATTCAGGGTATGATCCTTTTCGCAGTGATCCCCTTCCTCCTTTCACACCTTTTAGCCCCCAAAGTTAAAGCCAAAGATTTGAGAATGCCGTATGAATGCGGCATGGTCCCATACGGTTCCGCCTGGGTCAAATTCGGCATCAACTACTATTTCTACGCCTTGCTTTTCCTGGCCTTTGACGTGGACGTTCTGTACCTGTTTCCCGTGGCCACGTACTACTCTGAAAGCGCCGGTTATGTAGCTTTTATCAAGCTTTTGATCTTTATTTTGATCCTGTTTGCTTCGGTGCTCTACTTCTGGAAAAAAGGAGTCTTTTCATGGCCCAAGAAAATCAAAATGTAGCTTTTCCTTTCGCTGACACAAGCACTGATGACCCCATCATTAACTCTGCGCCGGTTCAGAAAATCATCAATGTCTGCAGGGCCATGTCCCTGTGGCCTCTGACCTTTGGCCTTGCCTGCTGCGCCATTGAAATGATGGCTTTCGGTATGGCCAGGTTTGATGCCGCCCGTTTCGGGGCCGAGGTTTTCAGGCCTTCACCCCGCCAGTCAGATCTCATGATAGTTGCCGGGACCATATCCCGCAAAATGGCCCCTCTGGTTACCAGGCTCTACGAGCAGATGCCTGCTCCCAAGTGGGTAATAGCCATGGGCAACTGCGCCATTTCTGGAGGTCCTTTCGTATTTAAAGATCAGTACGGCATCGTGGAAGGTGTGGATATGATTATTCCGGTTGATGTTTATATACCGGGATGCCCGCCCAGACCCGAAGGATTGCTGGAAGGTCTCTTCCAGGTTCAGAAAAAGATTACAGGCAGACGCTGGTGGCCCATGCCCCGGATGGCTGAGGACAGATAAGATAAAGACAGTATAACACGTAAGGTATCCTGTCTTTTGTTTTTGTGATCGCTGCACCCTGCCTCAAGGAGGTAATGATGAGTGATGCTGACGAAAAATCAGTCGAGGTTCCTGACAAAGAAAAAGCTGCAAAAACAGAAGAAAGCCCGCCCCCGATTTACACTGGATACGATCTTGATTATTTTGTGACTCCTGACGATCTGGTGGAAGCGGTAGAAAAGCTGGATCAGGCTGATTTTTTCCTGGAAGATATTTCCTGCGTGGATCTGCAGGAAGGATTTCAGGTGGTTTATCATTTTGACCGTTTTGACCAGCCCGGCCGCGTTGGCCTTCGGGTGATGGCGGACAGACAAAAGCCCGAGATCCCCTCTATTCATCATATTTTTCCCGGTGCTGACTGGCATGAAAGGGAATGTTTCGACTTTTTCGGGGTGATATTCAAAGGACACCCCAATCTCCTGCCCATTCTTCTTGATCCGGATTACCAGGGGCCGCCCCCTTTGCTCAAGGCAGAATCAGAACGAAAAGGACTTCAGGATATATATCCGGATCGGGATCTCACACCGGTTGACGTTAAAAGCGACAAATTTGTCAGTGAGATCACCAACTGTTCCAACCCAAAATACAGGAACCCGTTATGAACCTGGATTTGAGATTAGACACCAGCGGAGACTTTTACGCCCAGAAATTCCAGCCTACCAAGCGTGACGACACCCTGATTCTGAACATGGGGCCGCAACATCCCTCCACCCACGGGGTCTTGCGCATACTGCTGGAAATCGACGGAGAATACATAGTCAGAGCCGAACCGGTTCTGGGTTATATTCACCGAATGCATGAAAAAATGGCCGAGGTTATGAGTTACCCTCAGTATCTGCCTAATCCGGCCCGGACAGACTATCTGCATGCCCTGGCCTGGGGCTGGGCTCATGTGGGAGCTGTGGAACGCATCATGGGCATTGAAGTACCGGAAAGGGCGGAATACATCAGGGTCATTACCTGCGAACTCAACCGGATCAACTCCCACCTTCTGTGGTGGGGGGCTTATCTTCTGGACCTGGGCGCCTTTACTCCCATCATGTACTCCTTTGATGACCGGGAAATCATCATGGATATAATGCAGCGTATCACCGGGTCCAGGCTTACCTATTGTTATTACCGTTTTGGCGGAGTCTCGGACGATATAGATGATCGTTTTGTGAACGAGACCAGGGAGCAATGCGCTCGAATGAAGGAGCGGTTCAAAATGTACAAGGACCTGGTAACAGACAATTTTATTCTGCGCAAAAGGGTTGAGGAAATCGGTGAAATATCCGTGCAGACCTGTCGCAAGTACGGCGCCACAGGACCGGTGCTGCGGGGTTCGGGTCAGGCATACGACGTCCGCAGGGCAGAGCCCTACTCAGTATATGACCGTTTTGATTTCAATATTCCCGCATATGATACCTGCGACGCCATGGGCCGCTATATGGTGCGCATGGATGAAATGCAGGAAAGCATAAAAATCATTGAACAGGCCCTGGACAGTCTGCCCCAAGGAGATTTTATTCACCCCAAAGCCCCGAAACGCGCCAAGCCCCCTGCCGGGGATGTTTATTTCGCAGTGGAAGGAGCCAGAGGAAAAATTGGCATGCACCTGGTAAGCGACGGCGGCAAGTCAGCGTACCGCCTCAAATTAAGGGCTCCCGGCTTTTCCAACCTGAGTTTGTTTGCTGAAGTGTCCCAGGGGACTTTGATATCAGACGCGGTATCCATTTTGGGAAGCCTGGACCTGGTCATACCGGAGATTGACAGATGATAGAACCAATACTTATCCTACAGATGATTGAAGCAATACCTATTCAATTGATGATTATTTTTGCAGGCCTGTTAGCGACCGTTTCTTTCATCGGCCTGAACGCGATTCTTCTGGTCTATCTTGAAAGAAAAGTCGCTGGCTTCATTCACAGGCGTCCAGGTCCTTATGAAGTAGGACCCCATGGGATACTCCAGCCCTTTGCCGACGGTCTGAAACTGGTGGGCAAACAGATTTTTACCCCTACAGGAGCGGACAGTTTTTTATACTGGCTGGCGCCCATGATTTCCATGGCACCGGCCCTGGTCTGTTTTCTGGTTATTCCATTTGGTCCGCATCTGCAGATATTCAACACAAATGTGGGTATGGTCCTGATTCTGGCCTTTACCGGGATCAACGTTCTGGCCCTGTGTATCGCGGGATGGACATCCCAGAATAAATATTCGCTGCTGGGCGCTGCCAGGGATATTTCCCAGTCGGTTGCTTATGAAATACCATTGCTTTTGTCCATCCTGCCCATAATCTTCATGACAGGAACTTTCAACCTCTTCGACATAGCCATGAAACAGGGATCATGGCCATGGCAGTGGTTTATTGTCTACCAGCCTCTGGCATTTATCATCTTTTTCATCTGCGCACTGGCCGAAACCAACCGGGCTCCTTTTGACCTGCCTGAAGCGGAGAGCGAACTCACCGCGGGGTTTCACACCGAATATTCCGGAATGGGCTTTGCTTTGTTTTTTCTCTCTGAGTACGCTTATATGGTCATTGCCGCATGCGTGACAGCGGTTCTTTTCCTGGGAGGATTCCATGGTCCCGGTGTCTCAGGATGGTGGTGGTTCCTGGCCAAGGTGTACATTCTTCTTTTGATCATGATCTGGATAAGATGGACTTTCCCCAGGGTACGTTTTGACCAGCTGCTCAATATCTGCTGGAAATGGCTTATCCCCCTTGCCGTAATTAATCTCTTGGTAACATTATTGGTGATTGCCTTATGATAGTCAAAAGCATCCGTGAAACTGTGGCGGGCATGTGGAGTCTGCTGGTTGGAATGAAAGTGACCAGCAAAAATTTTATCCAGCCTAACATAACCGTCCATTATCCGCGACAGAGCGTCAAGTCGCTGGAAGGTTACCGCGGGCATATCGAACTGGTTCCAAACGAGGATGATCCTTTCAAATCCAAATGCATAGCCTGTAACAGCTGCGTCAGGATCTGTCCTTCTGCCTGCATTTCTTTGAAAGCCAGCAAGCCCAAAAAGGCCGCAGCAAAAGAAGGGGCCGCTGATGGGGCAGAGGACAAGAAGGCTCCAGCTAAAAAAGCAAAGCCTGAACTGCTGTCTTTTGTCCTTGATTACAATTATTGCTGTCTGTGCGGACTTTGTGTTCAGAGCTGTCCTTCCGGGGCGCTCAGGTATTCCAGCGATGTATATCTGGCGGGTTTCAGCAGGCAGGAATTTGTTATCGACCTGTTAGCCAGGCTTCAATATCAGGCTCAAAAAAAAGGAGCAGCAAATGGATAATCTGGCAAGTGAAAACCTGGCCTGGGTTGTGCTTTTCGGGCACATCGCCATTATCGTGGCTGGAGGGTTCATCACAGTTCTGTCTGAGAGTCTAGTCAGAGCATTGATGGGACTGATTCTGACATTATTTGGTGTCGCCGGTCTGTTTTTTCTGATGGCCGCGCCGTTTATCGGGCTGATGCAAATTCTTATTTATGTCGGCGCGGTGAGCGTACTTATATTTTTCGCCATCATGCTGACCAACGCCTGGCCCGGCGGAGATGAAAGCGGCAATATTTCAGGAAAAAAAGTAATTTTTGCCGCACTGGCCGCTATTGCTCCGGCTGTATTTCTGGGCTCTGCAGCCATACGCACCGCGCCTCCATCCGTTTTTGTCCCTGAGGAGACACAAGTCAGTGAACTGGGTAAATTCCTCCTGGAACCCTATATCCTGCCCTTTGAGCTTATTTCTCTGCTTTTGACCGTAGCCATGGCCGGAGCGGTTATACTGGGCTTTGAAAGGAGGAAGAAGAAATGAGCATTATGACCATATACCACCTGGTTGCAATTTTTTTGCTTTGTATCGGCATATTCGGAATAGCCTACAGAAGGACTTTGGTTGGAATAGTTCTGGGGATAGAGCTTATCCTGAACGGAGCCGGTCTGAGCATCATGGCATCTGCCCAGCTCACTCCCACACCCAATGAAATCGGCCAGGTGGGCGCACTTCTGGTTATGGGGATAGCAGCGGCTGAAGCAACACTTTTGCTGGCCATTCTGCTGGTTGTTTCCAGACGCTTTAAAAACGTCGAGGCTGGTAAACTGATTACTATGCGAGGATAATAAGATATGTCTTGGGATCGAAAGCAGCGCATTGGCTCCGCCTCTAGCTCTAATAAGGATGATATGACATGATGCCTTCTATTCTTCTTCAGACAATTATTGTCCCGGCCCTTGTCGCCCTGGCAATCCTGGTGTTCAGGTTCCAGCTGGGCAAAAAAGCCGGATGGGTTGCAGTACTGGGTCTTATCTATACCACCTTGCTTTTGCTTACGGCCCTGGTCCAAGTCTACAATGTGGGGCCCATCAAGGAAAGCTACCAGCTGCTCAAAAATCCGGATATCAGCGTGACCCTTATGGCAGACGGCCTGAGCATAGCCATCGGCCTTATATGTAACCTGCTGTGTCTGGCTCTGGGCACTTATTCCATCAAGTACGTGGCTCACCGCATCGAAATACTCTATCCCGAAGTGCTGGGCGGGAAAGGTGAGACAAGCTACTACGCCTGCTTTTTTTACCTGTTTCTCTTCTTCCCTGTGGGCTTCATGGGGGTCAGCTTTGCCAGCGATCTGGTAATGATGTACTTCTTCCTTGAAGTACTCACTCTTTTCCTGTTCTTTTTAATGGCTTATTTCGGCTATTACGAGCGGGTATGGGTGGCCACCATGTGTCTCATCTGGGGTGTTTTCTCAGCCCTGATGTTTCTCGGCGGTGTGGTTATAATTTATTCTCAGATTGGTTCCTTCCAGATTGACCAGATACACCTTATGGCCGGCAATCCTCTGGCATTCTGGGCCATCGCACTGGTGCTTTTCGGAATGTTTGCCAAGCTGGCCATCGTGCCTCTGCATGTATGGATGCCATGGGTACATGCTGAACACCCTACATGCATAGCCGGACTTCTGGCTGTCTACGCCAATATTGCGGCATACATAATTGTCAGGATGCTTGTCCTTCCCCTCTGGGATGATTTCCAGTGGTTCGGGCCTCCGATAATGATCTTTGCGATAATCACCATGATCTACGGCTCACTTTTGACCCTGGCCCAGACGGATATGAAAAGAATTCCGGCCTGCTCCACCATCAGCCAGAGCGCCTATTCCATGCTGGGGATCGGAGCCCTTACCGCAGCCAGCATTGAAGGCGGGCTCTTCTTTTTTCTGAGCCATATCATGGGCAAGACCGTTTTCTTTTCAACCTGCGGCATGGTTGTTTACATCACTCACGTCAGAAACATCAAATTGCTGGGCGGGCTGGCAGCCAAAATGCCTCTGACCGCTCTGCTTTTTATCAGCGGCGGACTTATGCTGGCCGGGATTCCTCCATTCAGCAGCTTTGCCGCGGAAGTAGTCATGTTTGCGGGCATATTTGAACGCGGGGACACCTTCAGCCTGGTCATGGGCATAGTGGGATTGTGCGCCATTCTTTTGACCATTTCATACGCGGTCCACTTTACCCGGGTCATATTTTTCGGTCCGCTTCCTGAAAATATCGCCAAGGATGATCACATTAAAGATCCGCCATGGACCATGACCGTTCCCATCATCATGATTATTCTGGTGTCAGCGGCTTTGGGACTTTATCCATCTTTGATCATGGAACTTTTTGAACCGGTTATCAGCGCTGCTGTGGCCAATATGTAGCATTAGCGCCGTGACCCTAATCAGCTGCACAAGCAGCCTTAAAGAGACTAATTCTAAACCTTGAGGTGGGTATAAATATGGACATTCAGTTTGCGTGGCTCTGCCTGATCTTCCCCCTGATCGGCGTTCTGATTACGCCGTTTCTGGACCGAATCAGCACCCCCGTGATGAATTACGGAGCAGTCTTTTTTGCCTTTCTGACCGCGGTTTCAGCAGTCATGCTTCTGCCGCTGCTCTTCTCCGCGGAAAGACTGCCTCTGGAGTCCACGTTAGTATGGCTGCATACCCCGATCACTGTGAGCTTCGGAGTCCTTCTGGACCCATTGAGCATAATCGTGGGCAATGTGGTGGCTGTAATCAGCTTCTTCATCATGGTTTACTGTCTGGGGTACATGAAAGGCGATCCATCCATCATGCGCTTCTGGATGCTCATGAACGCCTTTATCGGCAGCATGCTGCTGCTGGTGCTGGCCAATAACCTGATAATCATCTTTATCGGCTGGAAGCTGGTTGGACTCTGCAGCTACGGATTAATCGGATTTTACTATCGCGATGAAAGAAAATAC
Organism: Desulfonatronovibrio sp.; assembly: GCA_003566455.1. Lineage (GTDB taxonomy): Bacteria > Desulfobacterota > Desulfovibrionia > Desulfovibrionales > Desulfonatronovibrionaceae > Desulfonatronovibrio. Next base: position 26,120 of record PXDF01000166.1, on the reverse strand, counting down.
TGGATTGGCGGGCCTGCCCCCTTTGCCTTTGACAAGCCATCAGCCTGTGGGGTTAAGGCTTTTATTGTCACCAGCGTTGGCGATATGCTCATGCTTGGCGGCATACTGATCATTTACTATTACTCCGGAACCTTTAATGTGCTTGAACTTTACCAGACCGCGCCTGAATGGATACCGGTAATGGCTGATACTCCCGGGATGATCATTTTGGTCAGCATACTCCTTATAGCCGGACCTTTAGGCAAGTCCGCCCAGTTTCCCTTTCAGGAATGGCTGCCTGAAGCCATGTCCGGGCCTGGACCCGTATCAGCCCTTATCCACGCGGCAACCATGGTCAAAAGCGGCGTCTACCTTATAGCCCGGTTCATACCGATTTTTTATTACGGCTACTGGACAGCCGGGGTGGAAGACGCAATGAATTTCTTCCTCATAGTGGCCTGGGTAGGGGCCATAACCGCGTTTCTAGCGGCAAGTCAGGGCCTTGTGGCCACTGAACTGAAAAAAATACTGGCCTACTCCACCGTGAGTCAGATCGGGTACATGATGCTGGCCCTGGGCGTGTCCGGATTTGGCCAGGATGTTCTGGTCAAGGGCTATATGGCCGGCACTTTTCACCTCATGAGCCATGCCATGTTCAAGGCCTGTCTCTTTCTCTGCGCAGGGACAGTAATCCACGCGGCCCATTCCATTTATATCTCTGATATGGGAGCGATGCGCAAGTATATGCCCTATACCTGGGTGTTCATGGGCCTGGCCACCCTGTCCCTCATCGGTGTGCCTCCGCTGCCCGGCTTCTGGAGCAAGGAAGCGGTGCTTGTGGCCACCCTTGAATCCCATCACTTTATGCTTTTTGCCATAGCTTTGATCTCGGTGGTCTTTACTGCTTTTTATTCCACGCGCTATTTTGCGATGATATTCCACGGAAAGCCCAGCAGACATATCCGCAAAGAGACGAGCAAGCCACATCACCATGTGGGCGAGGGATACAGACCCCAGACTTTTGCCTGTGGAGCCCTGGCCGTGGGGATCGTAACCTTTGGCCTCCTGGGTATCAAGGCGGAGCATGCATTGTATGATTTATTCAAGATTCAACTTGTTACTGATCTGGGACTTGCCACTGTTGCGCATGTATACTCTTATCCCAAAATAATGGTTGTTTCTCTCTCAATAGGAAGCGTACTTCTGGGCGCGGTTCCAGCTTATCTCTTCTATTTTTCTGGAAGATGGGACCCCAACGCATTTTACGAAAGCTCAAGGCTGATCCGCATGGTCCATGCCTTTCTCTGGAACAGGTGGTACATCAACAACCTTTACAACTTCGTTTTTGTGCGTGGATTCATGGGTATGGCAAGAATAGTCGCGGACAAAATTGAAGAGACAGTGGACGTACTGATGCAGAGGAGACTGCCTGGCAGCATTTTAAAAATCTCCAAAGGCACTGTCTGGTTTGATCAGCGCGCCATTGACGGCGTGGTTGATGGTACAGCATACAATGTTGTCAATTCCGGCCAGCTTTTATCCAGAATCCAAACCGGACGGATACAGGAATATCTGGCCATGGCAGTGATCATTGCCTTAACCATCTGCGGAGTGATCTGGCTGTCCTGATGAAAAATATACTAGAATTCCATATGATATTCATTGATGCACGCAACATTTATAAACCGTTTGCCGGAGTAGCCGACCATGTTTAACACAGGTTTTCCAGTGCTCAGCGCCCTGATTTTCTTTCCGCTGATCGCGGCCGTGGTGCTCTTCTTCCTGAGAGGTGATCAGACCATCAGGGTATTTACATTGGTGGTAAGTTTAATCGAATGTGTCCTTGTATTGCCATTACTGTGGTTCGATATAACTACGGCTGATTTTCAATTCGTGGAAAAGTTTGCCTGGATAGAAGCCTGGAATATATATTACTATCTGGGAATTGACGGAATCAGCGTTCTCATGGTCATTTTGACTGTCCTGCTTTTTCCTATCTGTGTTTTATGTTCCTGGCAGTATATCGGAAAGCGGGTCAAAGAGTTTCATTTCTGTCTTTTGCTCATGACTTCAGCCTGTATTGGGATATTCAGCGCTCTGGACTTTATTCTGTTTTACATCTTCTGGGAAGCCATGCTTGTCCCAATGTATCTGCTGATCGCTGTCTGGGGCGGTCCTCAAAGGCGTTACGCTTCTCTCAAATTCTTCATTTATACCCTGACAGGCAGCACGCTCTTCCTGGCAGCCATAGTTGCCTTCTTCATAAACACCGGCACTTTTTCCATACCTGAACTTATGGAGCACAGATACACGTTTCAGTTCCAGATATGGACATTTCTGGCCATGGCTCTGGCCTTTGCCATCAAGGTTCCCATGTTCCCTTTTCACACATGGCTTCCCGCGGCCCATGTTGAAGCCCCTACCGCGGGCAGTGTTCTGCTGGCTTCCATACTGCTTAAAATGGGAACATACGGATTCTTGCGTTTTTGCCTGCCCATCACCCCCGCGGCCAGTGACTTTTTTGCCCCCATGATGATCACGCTGGCAATCATCTCAATCATTTACGGGTCCTTTGTAGCCTTGGGGCAGTCGGATATGAAAAAACTCATCGCGTATTCATCTGTGGCGCATATGGGTTTTGTCACCCTGGGCATATTTGTCTTTGCCTTCCGGGGGGTTGAGGGGGCTATCCTGCACATGGTCAACCACGGCATTATCACAGGGGCTATGTTTTTGATGGTGGGACTGATTTATGAGCGCAGCCACAGCAGGGAAATTTCTGACAACTCAGGTTTAAGCAAGCATGTTCCAGTATATACAAGCTTTTTGCTGCTTTTTACCCTGGCTGCCTTCGGCTTTCCCGGAACCAACGGCTTTTTCAGCAAACTTCTGGTTCTGATAGGAGTTTTTGGAACAAGCTACTGGCTTGGAGTATTGTTTGTTTTCGGTCTGATCCTGGGTCTTGCCTATCTTATCCGTCTGCTGCTCAATGTTGGCTGGGGAACTCCCTCCAGGGGCGAAGGCTGGAAGGATATGAATATACGTGAATGGGTCTACCTGGTCCCATTGGGATTACTGGTAATCTACCTTGGAGTGGCTCCGGGGAGAGCGCTGAATTTCATTGGACCGTCCATTGAAAATCTGCTGAATAATTTTGAGGCTGAGAGGCACATAATAATAATACCAGAACCCATGCCAGGTCCCATAATTTCATCAGATCATATAATCGAGCTTGAGACTGACACAGGCCAAAAGATCGAATTTACCGGGTCTGATATGGCAAAGATTCATAACAAATTGTTGCTGGACGCAAGATAATCAGAAACGGGTAACAATCTGCCCGGCAGGATAAAAGGAGACAAGCCTTGCTTAACTTCAATCCTCAACTCATAATTCCTGAACTGTACATGGTGGCTTTGCTGGCGATTCTGTTCGTCCAGAGCATAAGCAACAGACTTAAGGATTTTATCGGCTGGGTTCCATTTGGTGCCTTGCTTGGCGCTGTGCTGGCCGGATTTTCTCCGACCTCATCAGAATACATGTTTTACGAGTCCTACAGGATTGACGGTCTGTCCCAGTTTTTCAAGACCATTATTTTTCTCGGTCTGGCCATATGCGCCGGTAATGCCCTGCGGATCAGCACTCTGGGCAAAGCCAACCGGTCAGATTATTTCTTCTTCATGTATATGAGCGCCTTTGGCCTTCTGCTTCTGTCCAGTACAGTGGAACTTTTCACTATCTATATTTCCCTTGAGCTGGCGTCTTTCAGTCTTTATATACTATTGCCCTTCAGAAACAGCGATCCAAGGGCTGTAGAATCAGCCATCAAATATGTCCTTTTCGGGGCGCTGGCAACGGCTATCGGGCTTTACGGCATATCCTACATCATGGCTGTTCAGCACACTACCTACATTAATGAACTCATAACCATGCAATGGACATTTTCTCACCAGCCCATGGCTCTCATCGGCCTGATTCTGTTTTTGCTTGCCTTCCTTTACAAGCTGGCCTTGTTTCCTTTCCATTTCTGGGCGCCTGATGTGTACCAGGGAGCAAGCAATGAAACAGCCGCTTTTGCCGCCACATTGCCCAAGCTTGGCGCTATTGTGGTAATGGTCAGACTGATGGCCTTTGATCCTGGCATTGAAGTCAAAACCATCCTGGCCATATTCGCTGCTTTATCCATGACTGTAGGCAATCTTGTTGCCCTGATCCAAAATGATGTCAAAAGACTGCTGGGCTATTCCAGCGTTGCTCATGCCGGATTCGTCATTATGGGGCTTGTAGCCGGAGGGGCATACGGTCTGGCCGCAGCCTCTTATTACGCTCTGGTATATATGATCATGAACCTGACAATTTTCTGGATCATTACCCGCATATCCAAGGACGGCAAAAACGTATACATAAGCGATCTTAAAGGGCTATACTCCAGTTCTCCTGTGCTTGCCTTTGTCCTGGCAGTGTCAGCCTTTGCACTGGTTGGTCTGCCGCCCACAGCAGGTTTTATCGGCAAGCTGTTTCTTCTGAATTCAGCCTGGGATGCCGGATTCTACTGGCTGGTTGTTGTGGCCGTCATTAATACGGCTTTGGCGATATTCTACTATCTTAATCTGGTCCGCCACGCGTATACTCTGGATGAAGTTGCTCCCTCCAAAATAACCCTTACTCCGGTTGGAGCATCCATAGCAATTATTCTGGCTCTGGGAGTAATTTATCTGGGAATTCTCCCGCAGAATATTTTTGACTTTCTGATGCATGCCAGCGCTGTAATCCTTTCCTGATTAAAATTTTTTAAGAAAATCAATTGAAAAAGGCCCGCGCAGCACCTGCGCGGGCCTTTTTTTGAGGAAACAAAAAAAGATGAGGTCAATCCGGTTTTTTCCTCACTGCCTGTAAGACCACACCGCCAATGACCAGGCAAGCTCCAAAATACCCCAGTACACCCAGGTTTTCATCCCAGAAAAGATAAGCAAGCAGGGCTGCTACCACCGGCTCCAGAGTGGCTATTACTGCGGCCTGGGATGCCTTGAGCCTCACAAGGCCCCGGGAGTAAATGAAATAGGCGCAGTAAGTTGACATGAGTCCCAGAAACAGCAGTGATAACCAGGAAATCAAGGATGGAGGCGAAAACTGAATAAATGGAATAAGCCCCATTGCGCCAAGGATAAGGATCCAGGCAAAGATGGTGGCGGGGTGGTACCGGGCAAAAAGTTTTTTCCCAAAAATAAAATACAGGGCATATGTGAATCCGGACAACAAGCCGAACATTATTCCAGCCCATGAGAAATGGTGCCCTGTTATATGATGGCCTGACAGCGAGATGAGAGCCACTCCTGCCATGCAGGCCAGAATCCCGCCAATGGTCCTGGGGCTGATTTCTTCCTTCAGAAAAATTACAGCCATGACAGCCACCCAGGCAGGTGCCGTGTATAAAAGAACCGAGGCTCTGGCTGCACCTCCCAGATTCACTGCCAGCTGATATGATCCGTAAAAACCAGTGACACAGAGCAGGGCAAAGATAAGGATGACAGGCAGGTCTTCCAGGTATATTCCAATTCTTTTTATGGCCAGAGCATGGCACGTAAAAAAGGCCCAGCCGATTATTGCCCTCCAGAATGCCACTTCCAGAGGGGTAAGACCCTGGGCAAAAGCCAGTTTAGCCACTGGACCGATGCAGCCCCACATAACAGCTGCAATAAGAATGTAAATAAATCCGCGTAGATGTTCCATTGCTTAGAGCGGGTTGCATTCATCCCCAATAAACAGGGAGTCTCTGTCCCAGGCCGATTCCGGCTTCATTGATTATGGCCTTGTAAGCCAGGATTTCCAGACCGCTGTCTGCAGCCTGCCTGAACACCCGGGCAAATTGAGCATCAATGAAATCAGCCGGGCCGAAGCACTTGCAGTCAGGCCGCTGAACAAGACAAAAACAGGCCACTCTGTGTCCATTCCTGGCCAGGGCCATCAGCTCTTCCATATGTTTAGACGCTCTTTTGCTCACAGCGTCAGGAAAACAGGCTCTTTCATCCTCCACAAGGGTTACGTTTTTAGCTTCAACCCACATTTTGCCCTCAGGACCTTCAAGACAGGAGTCAATTCGACTTTGCCCGACCACAGCCTCGGATCTGAAGGCTTCATATCCCATGAATTCAGGAATAAGGCTTTTTTCCCAGGCCAGCTTAAGCATCCTGTTGGGTATTTGAGTATTTACTCCTACCCAGAAGCCGTCTTCCCTGACCAACTCCAATGTGTAGGCAAGCCTTCGTTTTGGATTGTCAGATCTGGATAAGAGGATTTCCCGTCCAGGCCTTAAAAGTCCGAGCATGGACCCGGAATTGTTGGTGTGCGCGGCAATGGACCTGTTATTTATCCGGGCTGTAATGATGAATCGTTTTTCCCTGCTTTCAAAAAGGGCTTTAACAGTGCGAGGAGGCATTGGTATGTGGTTTGCTTTCATTATGAATATTTATTGACTTTAAGTCATCATTTTGACACCTGTTGAGCAATAAAGGTATGAGCAGAAAATTCAAGGAAAAGTAAATGGATACATCGGGTATTATAGGCCAAAGTCCGGTTATGCAAGATGTCTTCCGGGTACTGGCCAGAGTGGCGCCCACAGACACAACTGTCCTGACAACAGGTGAGCCGGGCACTGGTAAAGAGTTGCTGGCCAGGACATTGCACAAAAACAGCCGCAGGGCAAGCAGGCCGTTTGTGTCCATCAACTGCAGAACAATACCTGGGGAGTTTCTGGAGCCGGAGATTTTCGGCCATGAGAAAGGAGCACTGATTAATACCACCAACTCAGGGCAGGGGAGGGTTGCCCTGGCAGACGGAGGCACTGTTTTTTTCAATGGAATAGGCTTGTTAGGCTCTGATCTGCAGGTGAAGTTACTAAGACTGCTTCAGGATAAGGAATTGGTCAGGATGGGAGGAATCAGTCCGCAGAAGGTCAATGTCAGGGTAATCGCGTCTTCCAGCATCAACCTGGAAAAGGAAGTGGAACAAGGCAATTTCAGGGAGGACCTTTTTTACAGGTTGAACGTTATTCCCATAGCTCTGCCTCCCCTCAGGGCAAGAGGAGGAGATGTTCTTTTGCTGGCAGAGTTTTTTTTAAAAAAGTTCCGCGAAAAAAGCAAAGAAAGTTTATTTATTTCTCAAAAGGCCAGAAAACTTATGATGATTTATTCATGGCCTGGAAATGTCCGGGAACTCGAGAATATTATGAAGAGGGCTGCTGTACTTTGTGAAGGCCCAGAGATTGAAGCTGAACACCTTCCGGACAATATTCTGTCCGCCGGCGACATTGAACAGCCGGTGGAACCTGTTGTTCCGGGAGGGTATGAATGGCCGAAACTCAGGGATATGCGGGACAGGAAAATGAACCTCAAGGAATATCTGGAAAAGATCGAGGAGAATCTGCTGATGGAGGCGATAAACAAGAGTGATGGTGTAAAAAATCAGGCGGCTGAAATCCTCGGCATAAAAAGAACCACTCTTATTGAAAAGTTGAAAAAGAAAAGTCTGATATGACTGTTGACATAAATTTGCGATCTATTCCATTATGGCTGTTACACGTGTTCTGTTATCCTAAAAAACCTTGGATATTGATATTATGATTCATAAATGCAGACTTTATATATTCTTTATTGTCACAGTATTTTTCTGCTCTGTTCAACCTGCTCAGTCCATGGACTGCTACTGGGAAAAACATTCAGATCATGAAAGAATTGTCTTTGAATTGAGGGATGAGCTTGCCGGATTTGTGGTCAAACGAACAGGAAGGGAAGAACTCTCATTTGATCTGCCGGAAGATGTCTGGGCATCGGAATCCACACTGTCACCGGAGGATTTTTCAGGTTCCAGGTTGATAAGTGATATCCGGTTTCAGGACAAGAACTTTGTAATCAGGACCAGTACAGATGCTTTCGGGTATATTTATTATACCCTTCCTCATGAAAATAAGGGTGTGATCGTCATGTTCATGGATTATCTTGGCGCAAGGTGGGAACCTGATCCGGACAAACCTTCCCCGTCATTGCCTGCCCCACTTATAGATGCACCCCAGCCTGAACCATTGATGGGGATTGAGCCCAGGGTGATGGAGCCTTATCCTGCCCATAAAATCAGAGCAACCATACAAAGAGCAGGCCCAGAAGTCAGAGGTCAGCAGTCAGAGGGAAGAGGTCAGTAGTCAGAGATCAGACATCAGATATCAGAGGTCAGTAGTCAGAGATCAGACATCAGATATCAGAGGTCAGCAGTCAGAGGGAAGAGGTCAGAAATATCCTGGGGGAGAAGATATGGACAGACAACCAGTGGTCGCGGGACAGTTCTATCCTGGAACCGACCGCGCCTTGCGGGCGCAGGTAGTTGAGTATATGCAGGGCAAACCAGCCAGAGAAAGGACTATTCTGGCTATGGCACCCCATGCCGGCTATGTTTTTTCAGGAGAAGTAGCCGGAAAAACAATAGCTCAGGCCAATTTGTCCAGAAGAATTATTCTCCTGGGCCCAAATCATACCGGAAGGGGACAGAAAGTTGCCGTATGGAGCCGGGGAAACTGGATGTTGCCAGGCATGGAAGTACCCATTGATTCCGAACTGGCAGATACATTGCTGCAGCTTCCAGGCTTCTCATCTGATTATGAGGCCCATTTATATGAACACTCCCTTGAGGTTATTCTGCCGTTTCTGGAGGAGGCCCTGAATGATTTTTCAATGGTTCCGGTGGCTGTTGCTGAGTCTGACCTGGATTTCCTGATTGAATACGGAAAGAATCTGGGCCGTGTTCTGAAAAACATGAAAGCTGACGTATCCCTGGTGGTGAGTACTGATATGAGTCATTATATATCGCAAGATCAGGCCAGAAAGGCAGATAAGATGGCCATTGACCAGGTTATGGCCATGGATCCAAAAGGGCTTTACACAGAGGTCATGGTCAATAGAATTTCCATGTGCGGTGTTTTGCCCATGGTTCTCGGTCTGGCCTGCGCCAGGGAACTTGGCGCAAAAAATGCCCGATTAGTCGCGTATTCAACTTCTGGAGAAGTCAATAATGATTATTCAAAGGTTGTAGGCTATGCAGGGATCCTGATCAGCTGAAGTCAGAGAGAAGGGTTTCCAGGCCAGGCGCCAAGATCACAAAGGTAAAGACACGGAGCTGTTAATTATCCAAAACCGGGTAACGGTTTTGGATAAGGCCGCATTAATATTTCCCCCTTACCCGTTAAGTTATGGCTGACCAGAAAAAAGATCCAGATGAGATTACAGAGATCATCATCCCGGGCTTTGAACTGAGTTTTTCCAGGAAGCAACAGTATTTTCCAGAAGCATGGCAATGGTCATGGGTCCGACTCCTCCGGGCACAGGGGTTACAGCCAGGGCCTTTTCCCTGATGCCTTGATAGTCACAATCTCCAACGAGGCCATGCTCAGTTCTGTTTATACCCACGTCAACGACCACGGCTCCAGGTTTCACCATATCAGCTGTGATAAATCCCGGCCGGCCCACAGCGGCGAATACAAAATCAGCCCTTTGGACATGAGCCTTGAGATCAGATGTTCTGGAATGACATACAGTAACAGTTGCGTTTTCGGCCAGAAGCATGAGGGCCAGTGGTTTGCCAACAATATTGCTTCTGCCGATGATGACGCAGTCTTTTCCGGAAACCTCCAGTCTGTAATATCTTAATAGAGCCATAATGCCAGCCGGGGTGCAGGAGCGGAATCCGGGCAGGCCCAGGGTGAGTTTGCCAACGCTTTGTGGATGGAAGCCGTCCACATCCTTCCCCGGGTTTATCCACTCCAGGCATTGCTGAGAATCAAGATGCTGAGGCAATGGCAGCTGGAGCAGAATTCCGTCAATTTTTTCATCAGAATTCAAGTTACTGATAAGGCCTTCCAGTTCATTCATGGATGTCTTTCCGGACAGCCTTTGTCCCTGGGAAATGATTCCCACTTCCAAGCAGCTCTTTTCTTTATTGCGAACATAAACAGCTGAGGCTGGATCATCTCCAACCAGGATTACGGCAAGTCCAGGGGGCCTTCCGGCAACAGGAAGGAAATTCGTGATTTCCTGTTTGAGCCTGGATCTGATTGATGAGGCTGCTGTCTTTCCGTCCAGAATCAGCATGGCTAATCTTGTCCAAACCACTGCATGGAAATGGCCGGGCCAAAATATATGGCCTGGTCTTCAAGCTCTTCTTCTATGCGCAGAAGCTGATTGTATTTAGCCAGGCGATCGCTGCGGCACAAAGAGCCGGTTTTGATCTGACCTGCATTAATGCCAACAGCCAGATCGGCGATAAATGAGTCTTCGGTTTCACCAGATCGGTGAGAGATGACTGTGGAATAGGCGGCTGACTTGGCCATTTCAATTGTGTCCAGGGTTTCAGTCAGGGTGCCAATCTGATTTAATTTTATGAGTATGGAATTGGCTACCCCAGTGGAAATTCCCTCGGCCAGAATTCCAGGATTAGTCACAAAGATATCGTCGCCAACTATCTGCAGGCTGTCGTCACACAGGGATGTGAGCTTGCGCCATCCTTCCCAATCGCCTTCAGCAAGGCCGTCCTCAATGGAGATAAGGGGGAATCTGGCTGCCAGATCCCGATAATATTCAATAATCTCGTCAACGCTGAGTACAATGTTTTCACCCTTAAAATGGTATTTTCCGTCCTTATAAAATTCAGAGGCAGCGGCATCAATGGCCAGGGCGATTTCTGAACCAGGCTGATACCCTGCTTCTTCAATGGCTTTGATGATGTAGTCAATGGCCTGAACATGACTTTTAAGGCTGGGCGCAAAACCTCCTTCATCGCCTACAGCAGTGGAAAGGCCGTCTTTGTTGAGTATGGCTTTGAGGGCATGGAATGTTTCAGCTCCCATGCGCAGGGCATCTGCAAAAGTGTTGGCGCCGAGAGGCATGATCATGAATTCCTGGATGTCCAGGTTGTTTTGAGCGTGAGCCCCTCCGTTGATTATGTTCATCTGGGGCACTGGCAGGATCTTGGCGTTGACGCCTCCAATATACTGATAAAGGGGAAGGCCGGTATATCTGGACGCAGCTCTGGCCACGGCCATTGACACGCCCAGCATAGCGTTGGCCCCAAGCTTTGATTTATTATCGGTTCCGTCAAGGTCAATCATGAATTCATCAATCTCAACCTGGCGCAGGGCGTCCATACCGATCACTTCATTGGCAATATCCTCAAGGACATTATTGATGGCTTTGGTAACCCCTTTTCCGCCGTAATCTTTTTCTCCATCCCTTAACTCCAGGGCTTCCCTTGTTCCTGTTGATGCCCCTGACGGAACCGACGCCCGACCACTTAATCCAGATTCAAGAACAATCTCCACCTCGATGGTTGGGTTTCCTCTGGAATCAAGTATCTGTCTTGCCATGATATCAGAAATTATACTCATTATATTCTCCTGTTGTTAAAGGATTATCTGATCCGGTTCTATCAATTTGTTATCCATGCATAATATTCTCAATCCGTTCAAAACCAGGCATGGCTGGACCTCGTTCATGGACGGGCATAAAGGCTTGATTTTTTCAGCTGTTCCCCCGGTCCCAACCACAACAACATCCCCAGGCATTTTTTGCTTTAGTCTTTTGACCAGCCCTTCAACCATTTCCGCGAATCCAAAAAGAGTACCCTGACTTAGACTTTGCGCGGTACTTCGACCTATTTCCAGTTCTTGAGCCGCATATTCAAGGGAAAATTGCGGCAATTTGGCTGTCTGAGTACTCAGAGCCTTTATGGAAGAATTGATGCCAGGACAAATCAGCCCTCCAAGATAATCATTATCCACAATGCAATCTAAAGTAGTGGCCGTGCCAAAGTCTATGACTATGATGGCTCTGGCAGGATAAAGACGTCTGGCTGCGAAAGCTGTGACCAGACGATCAGAGCCAACTTCCATGGGACGCTTATACTTGTTGTTGATGGGCAAATCAATATCTCCGGGCACAAAATAACAGCGGCAACCGCAGAATCTCTGGGCGGCACTGCCTAAAATTCCATCCAGAAAAGGGACAACCGATGAGACTACCCAAGCTTTGACATGATTTGGAGCAATATTTTCCAGTCTGAAATAATCATAAATCTTCAGTCCAAGAGAGTCTGATGTTTCTCTGATATCTGTGGGAAGATTGAGTAGGGACTTCAGCCCCTTTTCATTGGCAAGACTGAGCTTTATATTTGTATTGCCGGCGTCCAGCAAGAGAATCCATGACATTGGAATTACCTGATGGCAGAAGTAATTATTATCTGCATGATTATTGATTTGCAAAAGGGTATTTATATTATACCGTTATTCTGATATAGTCAAATTAAAGTAGAGAATTGAAAATACTCTCAGACAGTCAGTTTTTTATGAAAAGTAATTTTTGAGGATTATATCAGCCCCCTAATCGCCAGTGCTGATAAATTCCAGCCAGTGAGCGACCCGGGCAAAGTCCGGTTTGGTGGCTTCAAGCTGGAGAACACAGCCGCTGCAGCCGGTAAGGATCACGGTGCTTTTTGTTTGAGGGATGCCCTTCCAAAATTCTTCAGCAATACTGGAGCTCAGTTTGGGATTCTGAATAGCGAATGAGCCTCCCATTCCGCAGCAATTGTTATTAAGTATGGTTAGTTCGCGGTTAAGGCTATTGAGGATGTTTTGAAAAATAAGTCCTGAGTCGACTGATCCATGGCATGGCTGATGCCAGACTATTTTTCTTTTTTCATGAATGGCTGCAGGTTCAAATTCAAGAAAGGCAAGCTGTTCAATTAAAGGATGCACGCTTTGCCTGAAAAGTTTCCATGGATAATGACTTTGATATTCGCCAAAAGGATTTCGCAGCCCTTCCTCACATGTGGCGCAAAAAACAAAAATCATGGGTTTGTCCATTTGCAGCCACAGGTCAAGGTTTTTCATTGTATCTTTTTTTTCCTGTTCCAAAAGACCCGCTGAACCAAGAGGATAACCGCAGCATTGCCAGTCCGGAGTTTCAAGTGCTTCATATCCAAGCAGGTTCAATAGCTGGAAAGCTGTTTTTTCAAGTTCCGGACGAAAATGTTGTCCCACACATCCGGGGAATACAACTGCCCGGTGTTTTTTTAACTGTTTTTTTCGCATGGCTTTTAACAGAGGCTGAAGTCTGGGCTTATTGAGCAGAACCTGTTTTAAGACCGGAGCTGTTCCGGGTATAATGGCCTTGCCGCTTTTTATGGCCGGCAAAAGACCGGTGCCCGACTTGACTATCCTTGACCATATCCAGGATTTCCAGTCAGGATGGAGGGATTTGAGCCTGGCAATTTCCAGAGGCAGATTGATTTTTTGAGGACATGTTTTAAAACACCTGTTACAGCCCACGCAAAATCCTGCCAGGTCAATGGCGCTTTTTAACTTTATGCCTTGCTCCAGGTAATGACCCAGGAGAAAACCTTTGCCCCTTGGGCTTAACTCCTCTTTGTCCGTCACTCTGAATATGGGGCAGACTTCCAGACAACGTCCGCAAAGGACGCACTCTTTTTTTAAAGAATAGTTTTCAGGCATGACTGATAATTACCAGTTTTTCGACGTTAGCTGAAGAAATCAAAAGGAACTTTCCCAAACTTGAATGTTTTCTTAAACAATAGTAATAAACATTTATTTGCATAACAGCATCAGATCCAGAGGTAAATGATCCTTTCAGACTTTTAAGTCAACCTGACTCATGCATTCCAACCAGCTAAACGCTGATCATACTGGAGAACATAATGGAAAATCAGAGGCCTGTTATAATATCGCCATCGCTCCTGGCTTCTGACTTCACCAGGCTTGGACAGGAACTGGATGACCTGGAAAAGGCCGGGATATCCTGGGTGCATTGGGATGTTATGGATGGGGCGTTTGTGCCCAATATCACCTTTGGGCCACCGGTTATTTCTGCCTGCAGGAAGAGAAGCAGTCTTTTTTTTGACGTCCACCTGATGATCGAGAACCCTGACCGTTATCTTGATGAATTTGCAAAGGCCGGGGCAGACCTTTTGTGCGTGCACGCGGAGGCATGCCTTCATCTGGAGCGAACCGTTTCCGAGATTGCCAGGCTGGGAATAAGGCCAGCTGTTTCCCTCAACCCCCATACATCCCTGAACGTCCTGGAATATGTTCTTCCACAGCTTTATATGGTTCTCATCATGAGCGTTAATCCCGGTTTTGGAGGGCAGAGCTTTATTCCCTTCAGCATGGACAAGGTAAGCCGGTTAAAAAAAATGATAAGGGAAAAGGACGCTGACACCCTTATCCAGGTAGACGGAGGCGTGACTCCGGACAATACTTATGAACTGGTGCAAAGGGGAGCTGATATTCTTGTTTCCGGGTCAGCTTTTTTCGCTTATCCGCCCTACAGGGAAAGGCTGGAGGTTTTTGAAAACGCCGCGGCCGGACGATGAATCAGCGAACCAGACCATCATCAGTTCGATTTTCTTGGTCACCCGCTTTACTGCTTTTCTATCTTACTGATTCACCGATTAACTGACTAACTGACCCACTGATTAACTGACTCACCGATTCACCGATTAACAGACTTACCGATTCACCGGTTCACCGATTTACTGATTCACCGATTCACTGGCCAGCTGATTAACTGATTCACCGATTCACCGACTTACCTGACCACATTGAGAAACTGGAGATGTTTTTCATAATGGTCAAGCACATCACTGATGACCTGGTCTTTGGTCCAGTTCATCACATCATAGTCCTGTCCTCCTTCACTGAGGTGGACTTCAGCCTTGAAGAATTTGAGTTTTTCTGACCGTTCTTTTTTTGTGTCGCGCATGACAAAGGCTGGGGGAGTATGTGGCCGGGGCCGCACAGAATAGAAAAAGTCAATTTCTTCACCGTGGAGTACTTCCAGCCAGACACGGCCATCATCTCCATCCTGAACTCTTGCTTCCATATTTCTTTTTTTCAGTTCCTGCATAACTTCATTAAGGGCCGACTTTACGGTGTTCTGGATGAATTGGTCAACTTCTGACTTGTTGGGCTGATGAATAAGAGTTCTCAGACGCTTTTTCCACGCATCAGGACCATGATGAGACATGTCCGGCATCAGGGTGGCTGTTCGCAGGGTAGTCTTTTTTACCACATCGATCCGCAATGCCCTGATGAGCCCCCAGCACATGAGAAGCATGATTACGGTAAAGGGCAGAGCACTGGCAATGGTGGCGGTCTGCAGGGCGCCTAGTCCACCCGCCAGAAGGAGAACTGCTGCTACCACGCCTTCTGTGCAGGCCCAGAAAATTCTCTGCCAGACCGGAGCGTCTTCTTCTCCGCCTGAGGTGAGCATGTCAATGACAAGCGATCCTGAGTCTGAAGAAGTGACAAAGAAGGTCACAACCAGGATAGTGGCGACAAGGGAGGCAATGGCTGAAAAGGGAAGATGTTCAAAAAACTGGAAAAGGGCCATAGTGGTGTCCGCTGCCACAGCATCCCCCAGCTGGGTGACACCTTTGACAAAGATCATGTGCAGAGCGGTGTTGCCGAAAAAGGTCATCCACATGAAGGTAAACCCCACCGGCACCATAAGCACGCCGATTACAAACTCCCTGATGGTTCTGCCCCTGGAAACCCTGGCTATGAACATGCCCACAAAGGGGGACCAGGCAATCCACCAGCCCCAGTAGAAAAGGGTCCATCCGCCCAGCCAGCCTGAAGGTTCGTAGGCGTAAAGGTTGAAAGTCATGGATATGATGTCAGCCACATATGTTCCGACATTCTGGGTAAAAGTCTGCATCAGAAAAACAGTTGGACCGGCCACAAGAACAAAAAATAATATTGACACTGCCAGGATCATGTTCAATTCTGAAAGTCTGCGGATTCCTCCGTCCAGTCCCAGAACAACCGATATAGTAGCTACAGCGGTGATTGCCGCGATGAGTATGATCTGGACAAAAACGGTATTGGGAATGCCGAAAAGGTATTCAAGCCCTGAATTAACCTGCATAACGCCAAGACCTAAAGATGTAGCCACCCCGAACATTGTGCCGAACACCGCAAAAATATCTATGGTGTGCCCGATGGGTCCGTATATGCGTTCTCCAAGCAGCGGATAAAAAGCTGAACGGATGGTTAAGGGCAGGTTATGCCGGTAGGCAAAGTAGGCCAGAGAAATGGCCACGACCGCGTATATGGCCCAGGCGTGTACCCCCCAGTGGAAGAAAGTGATTTTCATTGCTTCCCTGGCGGCTTCAATGGTGGCAGGGTCTCCCACCGGAGGACTCAAGTAGTGCATGACCGGTTCAGCAACCCCGAAAAACATGAGCCCGATGCCCATGCCCGCGGAAAATAGCATGGCAAACCAGGAAATATATGTGTAGTCAGGCTCGCTGTGGTCTGGACCCAGCTTGATGGCTCCCAGTCTGGAAATACCCAGAAAAACCACGAATATGAGGAAAGTAGCCACGGAAAGGATGTAGAACCAGCCTACAGTCTCGATTATCCAGCCCTGAATGCTTCCAAAGATTTCAGCAGCCCTGTCAGGATTGAGCAGGGCGAAAAATACAAAGAGAACCGTCACACCGGCTGATCCAAAGAAAACCGGAGGATTGATTTTGTACCATGTTCTGGACGATTTTTCAGGTTTGTGTGTGTTCAGATAGATAACCTCCTGAAAGATGATTTATAAATGAAGTTCTTTGACGTAAGATTTGGGTTTTCTATACACCAGGAAAGTTTGTTTGGCGGGGTTAAGAAAGTGCGCGAGCCTCTTGCTGATTTCATATTAAATGTTCCAGTAAAAAGGCTTCTTATATAGTTCATTTAATATGCAGAAGGACCATAAGAAAAAATAAACAGTGAAAGATTTTCGTGACCTATAAGATGTTGAAAAGATTGTCAAGGAAGGGATAAGATAAGGATATGACAAGTAATTTTTTAAAATCAAGCCTTTTTGGGCCAGCTTTTTTTCTGTACTCGGTCAAGTAAAAAAGAAAAAGCGCAAGCAGTTCCCTAAGACTCTTTCACAGGTCCGGTTCTGACTATCCCCCTCAGAAGCCTGCCCAGAATGTCCGATCCGGTAATGACGTGTTTTTCCTCGCCCCAATAAAGGATGATATCTTCATCAATTACATCATCATCAGAGCGCATGGGCTTTACCTTTAGTCTTGGAATGACTTCACCCAGGCTTTTAAGGCCTTCGCGGACAATAATCGGCCGGTGACAATGGGAATGCGGATTAAATGACTGTGGACTGAAAAGGGCCTCTCGGGTGAATCTGTCAGAGTTTATGACCATTCTGGGCTGATTCTCATGATCAACAATAATTATCCACTTTTTGCCGGACAGATGCAAAGTTTGCAGAAATTGATCCTTGCTGGATGGATTAATTTTTGGGAACAAGGGTTTGTTGCCTTTGAATTCCAGGCTAATTATGCTTTTGGGATCAACAACTTCCCCTTCCGCGGCCACAGGCAGGTCATCAAGTGCCAGAAAATTAAGACTCCCAGTACCTTCAACCTTATCAATCTCACTTTTTGATGACTCCATGTGCATCTTGATCATTTCTCTGAGGTCGTGTTCCTTAAAATAAGTGATAGCTTCAGGACCCAGCCATTGGTCAAGCACCATGGCTGTTGGCTTTGCTATGGGATAGAGGACGATCTGGTAAAGGCGCAGAACCGGCGACAGCAGGGCGCCCATTTTCATGGCGTTTCTGGAGAAGTAGGCCTGGGGCATAATTTCTCCGAATATGGTGATAATCACGGTCGAAAACAGAAAGGCCGTAACTCCTGCCAGTACTGAACCGGACAGAAGAGCCAGAAGAACATTGACCCCAACGTTGGACCAGAGGATGGTCACCAGCAGGAAGTTGGAGTCTTTTCTGAGTTTGAGGATTTTCAGGGCATGGACATTGTTTTTGGAAGCTTCCATTTCCAGCTGCAGCTTGCTGAGGGTGAAAAAAGCCAGATTAAGTCCTGAAAGAATTGCAGACTGGGATATGCAAATGGCGATCCCTATCCAGGTGAGAGTGGTCATGACGCGCTACTCTTGTTGATGTTGTAAAGGTAATCTGTTAAATAAAACAATGTTGATAACCGTGATAAAAGTGTAGGAAATTATGTCCGCAAGAAGATCATTGTCAATAACCGTTCATAAAAGTCAATCAGTAAAAAGGGAGCTGTTATGGATCAACAGGAAATAAAGGATATTTTTGAAAGTTTTTTCCGGAAGTATAAAAAAACTGAAGGGGACGACAATACCTATACAGCGTTCTGGTCTGACATTACCCCCAAAGGAAAGGTGGAAATCGCCATGACCAGGTGTCCGGCGGACACCACGTTCAAATTTTATTTTAAAAATAAAAAGGTAGATGAAGTCAAGGAGTGGGAAGGTTTTTTCCCGGCATTGGAAAAGTTTGAAAAAGAGTACAATGAAGCATTTGACAAAGAAGCATTTTTTTCAGGGATGCAGGACATGACCTGAAAGGCCGTGATTTGAGGCGGATATAGATGGCATCAGCCTGGCACAGCTGATGATTAATCAGGTGATGGACTGAAGGAAAGGGCGGCTGGAAGATTTCAGTTTATCACGGAAACAGGTCAGAGATATTGCCCCGTTGATCAAATGGAATATTGTCGCCTGCCAGAGTAAAATGTCCCTGAACATCATAGGTTGATTCAGCCGGATTATTCCAGTTCAGAAGGACATGGCCTGAGCAGGAAAACCTGACTGGTTCTTCTGCGCGCAGATCCTGTATTTCCAGACGGTTGTCCTTTAAAACCGCCTGGAGAGTCAGATGGTTAATTGCCGGAGATTGACCCAGTCTTAGAGTTCCTCTGCTTTCCAATTCAAGTATTCCTTCATAAGGAGGCTGACTCCAGGTTGTAAAAAAGGCCACTCCATCAATCCATAAGCTGCCTTTTATTCCCCGGTCGGGCAGCAGAGTGAGCAGATCGATCTCTCCAAGGGCTGACAACTTTTTGCGTGTTTCAATTTTAATGGCTATTTCAGAGCCGGTATCAATCAAAGCCCGGAATATGGGCCTGAAACCCATTCGAACCCTTATCCCGGGGAAAAAATAACTCTGATCCTGGCCGGATATTTTCAAATTGGTTATGTGAGCCCTGTTCCACTTTGCTTCGGACAGATGGTGGCTGCTGATGCTTAATGCTTCATAATTCTGGTCCACCTTGCTTATGAGGTATTGCCAGAATGTTTCACGCGGGGAAAAAAAGGCCAGTCCGGTTATAAGGCCAGCAAAAAACAGTATAGACCAGATGCTGATTTTTTTTAATTGAGAAGCGGGGTTATGGCTGGGCGAAAATGCATGCGATGTTTTCATGTAATCTTATCAAGGGGCGAGTCAATCATCTGGCCAGGACCAGGCTCAGATCCACGAGTTGGGGGTTGTCCAGCCTTTTGTTCAGATTGCCGGATACAATTTGCAGGCCAGCCTGGTTTTTCAGGTTTTCAAACAACTGCAGCAGTTCCATTAGATTGAGATTTTCCATGTAGATCTGAACTCCGTCCCTCCCCTGCAAAGCTCTGGACGGACGTATTGAGGTCATTCTGTCCTCCAGGCCCATCTGACGGGTAATCTGCTGAGCAGCGGCAAGAGGTGAAATCCCTGACCCCGTATCATTCTGAATGGTATTCCCGGCCATAACTTCAACAGCTAAGGGGAGCGCTCTTTCATAACGGTCGATAATCTGTTGAGCTTCTTCCATTGTCCTGTCGGTTGATGAACTTATCCAGGACCAGGTAAACATTGGAATTAAAGCAGCCAGGAGGATAACGAACATGATAATCCTCTTTTTTTCCGCTACCGGCCTGGTTTGCCAGGCTAGAAGAATTGAGATCTGTTCCTTTAAACTGGATAACATTGAGTTTGTTGTTTTTTGTTTAACTGGTCTGTTGCTGATGCCCCTCAGGCAGGCTTTCGACATCCAGGATATCAGTAAAAATCAGTTAAAGTTTAATAAGCTACCCTGATGGTCAGATTGACCCTGCCGTCAGCGCTGTCAGCCTGATCCAGGGTGAAGGTGTATTTGTTATTTCTTCTCAATTGATTAATAAAATTTTCCATCTCATCATAGCTTCCGACAAAAGCTCTGATGACTCCGGAATCAATTCCCAATGAGAGACTTTCCACAACAAGGCTGTCCGGAGCTGAACCGCTGAGAATCCCCAGTAGACTCAAAATGTCCAGGCCGTTCTGATCTTCACTTCTGGACTGGCTGGCCCGGTATAAAAGTAGGCCGTAAGGGTCTGATCCAAAGTCAGGTCCAAGTGCTGAGGCATACAAAGATTCCAGGGCTTTTTCCCAGTCGTTTTTGTATGAACGGGCTGAAAAAAGCTTAAATATCTCTCCAAAGCAGAATAAAAGTCCCGCAACAAGGATAACAGCGGCGACTCCGGCCAGAAATCTTGTTTCACCACGCCTGACTTCAATTTCAGGAAGGGAAAGCCTGAACCTGCTCCACGGGATGACCATATTGGTGAGCCTGGAAACAAGATCTCTGAATTCCAACAGAACAGGTTTTTCGTCTGATTTATGATTTCCAAGCCTTTTTTCTAGTTCCCGGTCATCTCCTGAAAAGTAATCCAGCCTGTCCTTTCTGACCAGCACAACGGGATCGCCGGGATTGCGAGTATACCATGAGCTGATGTTTTCAGCATGCATTAAGGCCCGTCCAAGAAGAAAGGGGGTGGTGACCGATCCAGCCATTGCCAGTTGGTCCTTGTATTTTTCCAGGAAATGACCAAAATCAGCCTTTTGGAAAAAGCCCAGGATTTCATTTCCAGTGTTCAGTACGCCCATATCTTCTCCAGGTCCTGGACTGGGGAACAGGTGCCCCAACTGCAGGCGGGCGGCTTCCCGGGAATGCCTGAGGTTCTTGCCCTGTATTGCCCGGGGAATGTAGAAGAAAAAAAAGCGGTCAGGAATTATTGCCAGAATCGGAATCCCAGGATTTTTAACCGGCCTGTCAACTTTTTCTCTGCCATCCTGGGAGTATAGTTCCCAGACAGGTTCATCCCGGAAAAAGCTCAAAAGATAAATTTTTTTTTGAGGAGAAAGTTTGAATATTCTCATAAAGGCCTTGATTCCAGGACATCTCTGCCCCGGATTTTTGGAGGCATGCCTGGATTTAAGCTGTCTCTGACCACAATGTATCTGTGTTTCTCATACCATGAACCCTCATGAATCTCAATAATGATTTCAAATTGTCTTGATTCAAGGACAATTCGAGGCAAAACCGTATTGTAAACAGTCAGGTCCATACCGATTTCAGTCAAGAGCTGATTGGGATGGGTTATTCCTGAAGAGGCCCTGAAGGATTCTATTTTCTGCCAGTATGGTTCCAGTTCCGGCAGAATGGCCAGAGCTGTTTCCCGTGAAGCAAAGTTAATATCAATTCTCGCAGGTTCACCCCAGACTGTAAACCAGGTTCTGACCCATTCAGGACTGACATTTTCAAAACCGGCCACCAGCAGAAGCTCTTCAGGTCTTGTCAGAGGCCGACCGGGCGGCGAATAGCCGGAATCATTCCTCAAGTAATATTCATCAAATGGATTGCCTCCTCTTGATCCGGACCGGATTTCCAGCGATCCTGTCCAGTAGAGCAGGTGCTCCAATTCCTGATAAGACAGTCCATTGTCCTGGAATATGGACAGGATTGCCTGTTCCAGTCTGTCCCGGCCGTCACCGCCTGCTGTCAGACCGTTAAGGTTTATTTTGGAAGAGCAAGGCATGATTTTTATTTTCAACCCCCGATCCTGCCAGATCTTGGTCCAAATCTTCTGAGTGATGACTGTTTCTTCCTCGTCAGGTTTTGTCATAAGATCAAGAGCGATTTTGAGCCCGGCCCGGGCCAGGATGTCTGATCTGTACTCCAGAGCAAGCAGGGTCATGTTTCTGGACTGAATCGAGGTTGATTCTGCGGCTTTCAATACCAGACCCGACAGGGCGAGAAGACTTATCAGGACCATGATCAACGCGGCCCCCGGAGATGTTTGATTTGGATTTCTTCTATTCATGCGTTGGGATGTGCTCAATGATCTGAAATTTTTTTCCGTCACTATATTCCAGTGTAACCCGGATTGCCCTTGGCCCTGGCCTGTCAGAACTGATAAGCCATGAGTCCAGGCGTATCCAGCGGTTGTCTTCAAAAGTCAAAAATTCCAGCTGAAAAGAATTCAGCTCACGGGACAGGATCTGTTTTTTTGCGTAGGAAAGGTCCTGGTTTTCTTCATGACGGGTTATTCTGTTGTCGGAAAAATCCCAGAATGCATCAACAGGCATAGAACAGGGAGTCAGGACATTATGTCCAGTATTGATCCGGAAGCCCTCAGGCGCTGGTTCGAGTTCTGAATTCCAGACCATGTTTTTTATGTCTCTGTGCAGGAGACGTCTTAACACGGTTTTTTCAGTCTCGCTTCTGCTCTCTTTGAGCAGGAAATCGCTTGTCAGGATGCCCTGTCCCATGACTCCAGCGATGATTGAAGCCAGAATACCGGCAACAGCCAGGGCCACCAGGATTTCAATCAGGGTGAATCCTGTATCTTTGTCTATTCTGGAACAGGCCATGACCATTTAAAGATTACTCCGTTGACGTCAGTGGCCAGCTCTGTCCACAAGGTGAGATCATGCAGCTCTGTGGAACGGCTGGTTTTCCACCTGAATCCCGGAGTACCTTCAAAGTGGAGCCAGGTTCCGGTAGGTTTGGAAATATCCGTCAGACTCTGACTGGCCATTAGTTCCTGAGTGAGATTGAGATCTTCCCAGGCGTTCGTCTGGTTTGCGGCCAGATACAAGCTGAACTGCTGAGCATTGATCAGGGCGTGGGCCATAAGAGCTCCCACCACCAGAGCCACCAGCAGTTCCACAAGTGAAAATCCCGAAGAATACTGGTCCTTAATCATTCATCAACAACCATGATTTCCCTCAAAAGAGGGATTGAACGCAGCTGCTTGCCATTGGCAAGGAAAAGATTCAATTCATCCATGTGTCCCGATGGATAAACAACAAAAGCAAATTTTTCCCTGGTTGCTCTCTGTCCGTTGATTTCCCCGCTGGATAAAGGTGATGGCAGTTCAAACCTGCGTTGTTTCCATTCAACATAATTTAGGCCGGGAATGAGATAGATTTTCTGGAAGGTGCCGGTAGCAGCGGCTTTTTCTCCAGCCTGGGCAAGAAGGGTGTTAATATTGCTGATATTATCCTGAGATCCTGAAACTGAAAGGTCTAACCGAGGCAAAAGAGTAAACCAGCCAAGCCCGATTATAAGAAGAACTATTAACAGTTCAGCCAGGGTCAATCCCTTCTCTTTCAACCCTGATCCTCCCAGCTTCTGATTTCCCGGTTGAATCCGGATCCCCCTTCTTTTCCATCAGCTCCAAGACTGATAATCTCGTATTCCCGGCCTTCATCACCCGGGGATCGGTAAATATATTCGCTGCCCCAGGGGTCTCTGGGGACTGATGAAGCTTCAAGATAGCCGCCGGAACGCCAGTTTCTGGGAACCGGATTGGATTCAGGCCTGCTAACGAGAGCTTCCAGGCCCTGTTCCGTAGTGGGGTAAAAGCCATTATCAAGACGGTAAAAACGCAGTGCGGATTCAATGGTTCTCATATCCATCCTGGCTTTGGTAACCTTGGCTTCCTCAGGACGGTCCATGATTCTTGGAACCAGCAATCCGGCCAGAAGTCCAAGGATAACCACAACAATCATAAGTTCAATCAGGCTGAAACCTCGGGATGAATTTCTAATCATAATTATTCCTTTTTTATTTAAGCACTGTCCAATCCGGAGGAATTTCACTCCGTATATTGAACCGATGGGGCAATTCCCCTTCATAATCCTTTATTTTCATTCCCGGGTTGACCGACCACCACAAATAATGTCCATGGCCGGAAATGAACCTTGACCACAGCGCCCATTTGTCAGTGACAAGGACTGGATCAGCCAGGCTGTATCGGGCGCCGGCCCAGGTGAAATCTCCAAGTACTGATGTTTCAACCCTGTCGCTGATTTCAAGTTCTAATGGCTTGTCTATTTCATTTCCGGATCTGGCATTATAATACCTGGTTTGTCCATCCAGATCCAGAATTTCCAGGATCATTTTCTGGCTGTCAACCGAAACCATGAATTCAGGTTTAGACATGAGCATTTTTTTTATTTTTTTTTCTTCAGACAGCATATAGTAGAGCACTTCATTTTCAAGAATGAATCTGCCCCTGTCTGACCAGGCTTCAATTGCCCGGCCTGCTGGGATGTCCCAGGCCGCGAAATCATTACTTTCTGAATTTCTGAGCAGGAGCACGGGTCCGTCAAACTGGGCTTTACCAAAGGGACCGCCAGGAATCAGGGCCTGTTCCATAACTTCATAGTCAGAGGTGGCCCACAATATCAGCCATCCCGCGCTGTCTGCAATCATGAGCACGCCTTCCCCCGGAGTAAAGGAAACCTGCAAAGGGGCATAGCGAAGGGTTTCCCTCTGGGTCAGTTCTTCATTAAGGCTGCCGGTCCACAGTCTACCTCCCTGATCAACAAGGGCGACATGGCCTCTCCCAGGCGATACCGCCATTACTTCCACAGCGCCTTCAACAGCAATATCCCCAACCATGGCACATCTGCCAAGATCATATATATGGGCCCTGGACATGTTCTGACCTGACGCGCATATATACGGCGACTGTCCGTCCCACCAGATTTTTTTTACGGGTTCTCTCTGAGGCAGGGTGACGATGGGGCAGGGAAAACCGCTCCATATACTGATATTGCCGTCATTAAATCCAGCTGCCAGAAAGTCACGGCCTCCGGCAAAGGAACTCACGCTCCGGGCCAGGGTCAGGACCGGCTTTTCCCTGTTTATGACCATCAGTCCCTGATGAGGGGGGGGATCATCAGGTTCAAATATTGTTTCAGGTGAGGAGTACTGCCTGTTCAGGGTCTGATCAAGGAGTTCTTCAAAGCTCATGGTGGGGCCAAAGGGTTTTTCGCGGGTTAGCAGTGGGTCAGGCCTTGGGTCAGGATCTGGCGTTTTGGGGGCGCAACCCGCGGTGAACGCCGCGACCATGATGATGAATATGGCCGGAAGCCATGACTGGCATGAGATAAATTTAATTCTGGTCATAACTAGCTGTGTTGTTTTAAGTTTCAAGGTTGTGAATGAATATAGCCTGTCGGACTTGAATATTCAAGAAGCTGAAAAAAAGAGACCCTCAGTTTTTATGGTTTTTCGACACATCGAATGGATTTTTCATGAAAATATCAGCAGCCCCGTGTAAATAATACCCATGAGTATGGGCTGGTGAACCATGTAGATGATCAAACTGTTCTGCCCGGCCAGGGCCAGATAACCAGCTAAAGCTCCCGGAAAGGACGGCTCCAGGGCGTGAGAGACTTTTTTCCTGCCCAGAAAGTGTTTTCCTGCGAATATGCCCAGCAGAAAAACGCCCAGCCAGGGGAAAAGAGGGACATAATCCTCGGTAAAGGGCTTTTGGGTCGCAAAGCCGATCCAATTGATCCATTTTGGATTGAAAAGTTCATTTTCCATAGAAATTCCCATCCACAGGAAAAGTATCCCAAGAACCAGGTTGGCAACATACAGTCCGGTAAGAGCAAAACCGATGATCCTGGCCGCCAGAATAAAATGGAGGACGCCAAAATAGATCCAGGATTCAGGAAAAATGGGATAAGTGGCTGCGCTCACCAGCAAGGCGCACAAAAGAAGCCATTTCTGTTTTTTCAGGTGAATAATAAAATCCCGCCTCTTGACTGAGGACAGATAAAGGCTGATTCCGGCGATAAAAATAAACATGGAAACAATGAAATTTCGCAGGCTGGTCCAGAAAGGATTTTCTTTGATATTTATGTCCACCATCTGGAAATATTCCAGGTTATAGAACAGGTGAAAGCCCACCATGAGAGTGATGGCCATTCCCCTGGCCATGTCAAGGATCTGGAAACGGTTATGAATCATATCTGTGAGGTCAGGTCGAAGATTGGCCCCATGACGGCAAGGACAAAGAACCCTACAACCAGGCCCAGGATCAGGATGAGGATGGGTTCCAGCAGGGCCATTACGCGGCGCAGGGTATTGTCCACCTCCCGCTCCAGAATGCGGCTCAAACGCTCCAGGAACCCGGCTAGTTGTCCGGCCTT